>DJBQ01000145.1:11251-26694 GCA_002430125.1 Rhodobacterales bacterium UBA5972 | reverse complement strand
CCGACTAACCGACTAACCGACTAGTCGATTGGTTGCGCGGGGAAGAACTGTCGGGCGGTCCGTTCAAAGCTTGACAGCAATTCGGTGGGCCGCAGACCCGCAAGACTTGCCAGAATGATCTGGCTGGTCGCGGGGTTGCCAGTAAGCGGGCGTACCTCGATCCGCTTGCCGTCATATGTCATGTCGCCACCGGGCCGGGTGACAAGCAGCGAAAACCCCAGCCCGCGCCCCACCATGCCGCGTACAAGTTCCAGCGAGGGCGAGCTGTAGGCGACCGTTGGCGTTAATCCCTGGGCCTGAAACAGGCCCAGAAAATAATCGCGGCTTGGCGGTACATCCAACAAGATCATCGGCATCCGGGCGAGGTCGGCCAGCGATATTTGTGGTTTGGCGCATAAGGAATGCCCGGCGGGCAGCGCTACATAGGGCGGAAACGCGGCAAGCGATGTTTTGCGCAGGCCTTGGGGCAGGTTCAGATCGTAAAGCAGGGCCACATCTAACCGGCCTGCCAGCAGACCGTCCAACAGGAATTCCTGCGTACCTTCGTGCAAAGCCAGACTGATCTGTGGAAATTTCTGGGCAAGCGAACTGATCAATCCCGGCAGGATAACCGGGGCCAGTGTGATAAAGCTGCCAAGGCGCAATTCGCCCGCCACGGAGGTGCCGGTTGCCATTGCCTGACGTTGCAGATCGCTGGCATGGCCCAGCAGGCCACGTGCAGAACTGAGGATCCGTTCAGCGCTTGCTGTGGCAGTTACCCCTTGGGAATGGTGGCGCAGCAGTAGTTGAACGCCGAACTGATCCTCCAACTTGCTGATCGCCACCGAAATCGTTGGCTGGGCGACATGCAGCACCTCGGCAGCGCGGGCAATCGATCCATGTTCGATACAGGCGACAAGGTATTCCAGTTGTCTGAGGGTAAAGCGGTGCATTTCTATAGAGTAAAGCTATTCAATGCCAACATACAATTTATTTTCACTATTCTTGGGGTACGGCTAGTCTGACCGGAATGCATTTGACAGATTGAACGGGGAAACACCTAGATGATCCGCACCGGCGAACAATACCGAGCATCACTGAACGATGGCCGCGAGATTTACATCAGCGGCGAAAGGGTAACCGACCCCTGCAATCATCCGCAATTCAAGCCGGTGATCGATATTCGCGCCCGCATTTACGACATGCAGCATGACGCCACCACGCAGGAACAGATGACCTATCAGGAAGATGGCGAACGCTATGCCATCGGTCTGCGGCTGCCGTACGAACAAAAAGACTGGCAGGACAAACGCGACGCGGTTGATCTGGTTATGCATGATATCGGCGGCGTTGTTACCCGGATGGGCGATGAAACCATTGGTGAAATGTGGTCGCTGTGGGATGGCAAAGACATCCTGAACGAGATCGACCCGCGCTTTGCCGCCAATATCGAGCGACATATTCACGAGGCTATCAAGTTTGATCCGTTCCATGTGTCGGCGAATACAGACCCTAAGGGCGACCGCTCGAAGGCACCGCAGGATCAGGACCCGGATATGCTGGT
Organism: Rhodobacterales bacterium UBA5972; assembly: GCA_002430125.1. Taxonomy (GTDB): domain Bacteria; phylum Pseudomonadota; class Alphaproteobacteria; order Rhodobacterales; family Rhodobacteraceae; genus UBA5972. The sequence goes on along the minus strand of DJBQ01000145.1, from coordinate 25,151 downwards.
GCATGTGGTTAAGGAAACCGATGCCGGGATCATCATTCGCGGCGCGAAATACGAAACCGCGGCGGCCTATTCCAATCAGGCGTTTCTGAAGCCTACGATTGCCAATTGGGGCGATGCCAAGCTGTCGGATTACGCGCTGGGCTGTATCGTCAAGATGAACGCGCCGGGGGTGAAACATATCTGCCGCACCGGGTTTGCCGGTCGCGCGCCTGCGGCTGATTATCCTTTGTCCAATACCGTCGATGAAATCGACACGCTGATGATTCTGGATAACGTGCTGGTCCCGTGGGAGGATGTACTGTTCTATCAGCACACCCGCGCCGCCAGTTTCATCCGCGCCACGTTGCACCGGTATTCTGCTTTTCCGTTCGTGCAGCGCACATTGTCCTATGCCGACCTGATTATCGGTGCAGCACTTTGGAACGTTAAACAGACCGGGCTGGAAAAACAGCAGGCGGTGCAGGAAAAACTGTCGGAGCTGGCCGTGTGGCGTGAGGGGATCAACGCATTCCTGACGGCCTCGGTCGCGACCGCCCAGCCCAGCCCGAACGGGTTGCTGATGCCGAACCAGTCGTTGTTAATGTCTGGCCGGGTGCATGCGCTGACCAATCTGCCACGGATGATGCATCTGGCGCGTGAGTTGTGCGGCGGGCAGGTGTGCATCACGCCGGACGCTGCCAGCTTTGCCGCCCCTGATACCAAACCTTGGCTGGATAAGTATTACACCATCAACGAAACATGGATCGCCGATGATCGGCGCAAACTGCTGGGGCTTGGACGGGATTTGCTGAACTCGGATTATGCTGGCCACCGCCTGACGTTCCAACTGTTTGCACAATCGCCGCCGTTTGCACAACTTGCCGCGGTTTATCGTACCTTTGACTGGAACGGCCCGCTTGACTTTGCCCACAAGGCAGCCAACCTGTCGGACAATGTCTGGGGCGGCAACAAGCCATCTTAACTGCATTCTTCAAGGACGTACGAACATGACGCTGCACAAACGCATCAGGCCCTTTAACACCAAAGAAACCTATCCTGAACAAAAGCTGGATAACGACCTGTCCCAAGGCGTTGTGGCACGCGGCACGATGGTGTTCTTACGCGGCCAAGTTTCGCAAGATCTGGACAGCCGCGAAAGTCTGCATATCGGTGACGCCGCCAAGCAGACCGCCAAAACAATGCAAAACGTCAAAACCCTGCTGGAAGAAGCCGGAACCACGATGGAGGCGATCTGCCGGATCGTGGTTTACCTGACCGATATCCGCTACCGCGAGGCGGTTTATCAGGAAATGGGTAAATGGCTGAAGGGGGTTTATCCCTGCTCGACCGGCTTGGTTGTGCAGGCCTTGGCGCGGCCTGAATGGGTGGTGGAGATTGAAATAACCGCCGTCATTCCGGATTGAGGGCGCGGAATGCTGACCACGTCTGAATTGCTGGCAAATCTGGCCGATTCGGCAGCAACGCCGCTGGAACGGGCATCGGGGCTGCAACCACGTTTCTATTGGGACCAAGGTGTTGCAGACCAGGAAACTGCTAAGATTTTTCGCGAAGACTGGGTCTGCCCCGGTCTGGCTGCTGATATTCCCGATCCCGGCGACTATCTGACCTTCACGATTGCCGATGATCCGGTCTATTCAATCCGCGACAAATCCGGCGTGATCCGCAGCTATTCCAATGTTTGCCGCCACCGGATGATGCAATTGCTGGATGGGCGCGGAAACACCAGCCGGGTTGTTTGCCCTTATCACGCGTGGAGTTATGATCTGAACGGCGCCCTGATTGGCGCTGGCCATATGGAACGGTCCGAAGGGTTTGACAAAAAGGCGGTTTGCCTGCCGGAAATCCGCACTGAAATCTGGAATGGCTGGATATTCCTGACCCTGAACCCGGATGCCAAGCCGGTCGCAGAAATGCTGGCCCCATTGCTGGACGTGGTGTCGCGCTATCACATGCAAGACTATATCCCGATGGTACACGAAGATCACGTCTGGCAGACAAACTGGAAATTGCTGACCGAGAACTTCATGGAAGGCTATCACCTGCCGGTTGCTCATAAGGCCACTGTAGGGGCATGGTTTCCGGTGAGCGAAACCAAATTTCCGGCCGGGGTGTTTGACGATTTTACCTATCAGATTTTCAAGAAAACCGGCGATGCGACCTATGGATTGGCGCATGAGAACAACACGGCCTTGGCCGGGGAATGGCGTGATAAATCTATTATGCCCACGGTATTTCCGACGCTGATGTATGTGCTTGCGCCTGACCATATGTGGTATCTGTCGCTGCGGCCCAAAGGTACCGGCGAAGTGCATGTTCGTTTCGGTGTCGCACTTGCGCCCGAAGTTCACGCCTCGCTTGAAAACCCTGAAGCGGAGCTGAAAGAGCTTGTGCAGTTTTTCGAGCATGTGAATGCCGAAGATCGCGGTGTGGTCGAGGGTATTTATAACGGCTCGCGCTCAAGTCATGCCGCACCGGGACGGTTGAGTTGGCTGGAAAGGGAAATTCACGATTTTCAGAAATATCTGGCGCGCAAACTGGCGCCACAGCAAGGAGGCTGATATGACCTTTTCCATTGCCGCCCGTTGCGCGCGTACCGGCATGTTCGGGGTGGCGATTACCACCTCGTCAATCTCGGTCGGATCGCGCTGCCCACATGTGCGCGCTGGCGTCGGGGCGGTGGCGACGCAGAACATTACCGATCCGCATTTAGCCACTTTGGTTTTGGACGCAATGCAGGCGGGGGCAGATGCCGCCACAGCGATTGCAGGCGTCACCAAGGGGCGTGAATTCATCGACTATCGCCAACTGACGGCAGTTGATGCAAACGGCACGACCGCGCAATTCACCGGGGCGAATATCCTTGGCACGTATGCAATCAGTCAGACAACCGATTGCGTTGCAGCGGGCAATTTGCTGGCGCATGACGGCGTTGCCAAAGCGATCACCGACGGCTTTATGGCCGATCCAACCGCACATCTGGCCGAACGCCTTATGCAAGCTTTGGAGGGCGGCCTTGCCTCGGGTGGTGAAATGGGACCGGTGCATTCCGCGGCTTTGCTGGTGGCTGACAAGATGCCGTTTGCGCTGGTGGATTTGCGCGTTGACTGGGATGACGAGAACCCGATTATCCGGCTGCGCGATCTTTGGACCGCCTATCAGCCGCAAATGCAGGATTACCTTAATCGCGCGATTAATCCAACCGCCGCCCCAAGTTACGGCGTTGCTGGCGATCCTTAGCTAACCTAATCAGGTAGCAAGCGTCGCTAACTAAGCCGATTCAGGGCGAAAATCACGCTACCCGCAATTTAGGCGCAATCGCCCTATTGTCCCGAAATCGTCAACAATTCACCAAGATCAGTTCCAAATAGAGCTTTAATCAAATCGTACCTATTGGCCAGCAAAGCCCGAATTGACCCCTTAACGGTCACTTGTTGACGGGAAATAGGTGGCTGAAATGGGCTTGTATCTGACGGGAAAACGATCTGCGTCCCTTGAAAAAGGGGATGTCTGATGGCGACGCATACCGTCTATTTTTACGATATCGACCCGTTCGGATTGTTCGGCACCACACCCGGCAATGTTTCGACCTATACCGGATCAACCACGGCGGCGGGTACGGCTGTCATCACTGATAATGTGGCGGGCATCAACGGCCTGTCGCTGGCGGAGCGACGGCGCAACTGTTGTTTGGCGAAGACGAAGTTTTGGCCGCCGCCAAATATCTGATCAATTGGGATGGAGTGTTCATTCAAAAAGGTGGCGAGGTCGAATATTTCCACATGTTGTTTGACACCCACGAGATCGTTTTTGCCGAGGGTGCTATGTCCGAAAGCTTTCATCCCGGCGAGGTTGGAATGGATTCACTGTCCGAAGAAGCACGGGTCGAGATTTTGGAACTATTCCCGGAGCTCGCTTCCAATATTTGTGACTATGGTCCTTCTGCAAGGATGAGCCTGCGGAAATACGAAGCAGAACTGCTGTACTGTTAAGGCTGGCCAGAATGAGGGGATTGAAATCTCCAGGCCTTTGCTCCTGAGGCAAATATCTTGCGTATCGCGGTATATCGCAAAGCCCGAGCAACGTCCAAAGCGAAAGCTGTGAGGATGCCTAATTCCGCATTTCGGCGAGCTGTTTCAGAATGCTGGTGAAATTCTCGACCCCTTGCGCGCCGCTGACAAGGTGTTGACGGTCAAAGACCATCGCGGGAACCCCTCGAATGCCTTGCTCCAGCCAGAAAGTTTCGGCCTTGCGTACGTCCACCGCAAAACGCTGATCCTTAAGAACAGCCATTGCCTCGGTTCGGACCAACCCGATTTCGGCGGCCACATCGGCCAGTACATTATCGTCCGATAAGTTTCGGTTGTCGGTAAAATGGGCCACAAAGAGCGCTTGTTTCAAATCGTGCATACGCCCCAGCTCGTTTGCCCAATGCAGCAGTTGATGGACGTTGAACGTATTGTGCATCCGCATGTCATCGGTGAAATGGAAATCAATTTGCAGGGCTGCGCCGATCTCGGTAATTTGAACGCGGCTTTTCTCAGATTGGGCAAGCGTGCTTCCGTATTTCTCGGCAATATGCTCGCGCAAGTTCTGGCCCTCAGGCGGCATGTTAGGGTTCAGTTCGAACGGGTGCCAATGGATCTCATGCGCCGTGCCAGTCGCTTCAAGCGCCTTTGCCAGCTGCCGGTAACCAATGATGCACCACGGGCAGACCACATCTGATAAGATGTCGATGCGCAGCGGATTAGACGTGGCAGGCATGATGGCTCCTTTCAGGATCAGATACGATCCCGCATGTGCATTGCCGTTACCATTAAGCCAGCGTAACGGCGTATTTGTCAAAGATCAGCGAATTTCAGTTGATGATCAAGAGGGCAATCAGGTTCGGTCACCAGCCAGAGCGGCCTTGGAGAGGACAAAATAGTAGAAATGCCGCGGCCGTTTAGTGGAAACTGCAAACTCGACACGGCAAATGCCGCGCAGAAAATTGGCGGCGCTCGTCTGCCCTGACGCCGGGAGAAATGGCTTTTGCGGAGGCAAAATGGTGATAGTGTGGTGGCGGTCTAAGGCTCCGCTTGGTCACAGCAGTTTCAGACCAATGTGTACATTGTGACGGGTGATGCGACGCACCGGTTACGATTCCGGGCCTAAATTATGGCCGTAATAGTGGAGAATGTAGTTGCCAAAAGATCATGATCTGCCACTGACCAGCACCCATTGGGGAACCTATCGGGTTGAAAAATCAGGCCATAAAGTGGTGGCGTTGCATCCTTTCGAGCAGGATATAGACCCCTCGCCAATCGGCGGCGGGATAGTCGATGTGTTAGACGGCCCGACCCGGATCACCGCCCCGATGGTGCGAAAAAGCTGGCTTGAGAATGGCCCCGGATCAAATGGCCACCTGCGCGGCAAAGAGGCCTTTGTCGAGGTCAGTTGGCAGCAGGCGGAAATACTTGTGGCCGTTGAACTGGACCGTGTCCGCAAGACCTATGGCAACAAAGCGATTTATGCCGGGTCGTATGGCTGGGCCAGCGCTGGGCGGTTTCACCATGCGCAAAGTCAGATGAAGCGGTTTCTGAACTGCGTCGGCGGTTTCACCCGTTCGGTCAACACCTACAGTTTTGCTGCCGCCGAGGTAATCGTGCCGCATATTCTGGGCACGTTTCGCGGCCATATGGATCAAAGCACGACGTGGCCGTCGATTGCCGAAAACGCCGAATTGTTCGTGGCTTTTGGCGGCGTTCCTGTCAAAAACGGACAGATCAATCAAGGCGGAACCGGACGGCATGCGCAACGCGAGGGGTTGATGGCAGCGTCGGCAAATGGCGTTCATTTCGTTAGTATCAGCCCGCTGAAATCCGACATGATTGCCGAAGTTGGTGGCGATTGGATTTCGCCGCGTCCGGGGTCGGATGTGGCGCTGATGCTGGGCCTGATGCATGTGCTGTTGGCCGAGGGCTTGCAGGATCAGGACTTTCTAGACCGGTATTGCGAAGGCTTTGACAAGTTCCGCCCCTATCTGCTTGGCGAAACGGACGGCATTGCCAAGACGCCGGAATGGGCGGCGGCGATCTGTGCCGTTCCGGCGACCACGATCCGCGAACTTGCCCGACAGATGGCAGGCAGCCGCACGATGATTTCAATCTCGTGGTCGCTGACGCGGCAGGATCATGGCGAACAACCGTATTGGGCGGCAATCACATTGGCGTCGATGCTGGGGCAGATCGGGCTGCCCGGCACCGGCATTGGCTTTGGCTATAGCGCAGTTAATTCCATTGGCGGTGCTTTCCGGTCGATCCCGGGTGCGTCACTGCCCCAACGGCGCAATCCGGTCAAGGATTTCATCCCGGTGGCGCGGATCAGCGACATGTTGCTGAACCCCGGCCGCACGTTCACCTATGACGGCGAAACCCTCACCTATCCCGAAACCAAGGTGGTTTACTGGGCTGGCGGTAATCCGTTTCATCACCATCAGGATCTGGCCAAGATGGTGCGGGCTTGGGCAAAACCTGACACCGTGATTGTCAACGAATGGTGCTGGAACGCGTCAGCGAAACATGCCGATATCGTGCTGCCCTGCACCACACATCTGGAGCGCGAGGATATCGGCATTTCGCCACGTGACAGTTACGTGATTTACATGGAAAAGCTGGCTGAACCCGCCGGCCAAGCCCGAACCGACCACGCGATTTTCAAAGGCATCGCTGCCGCAATGGGAGTCGAGGAACAGTTCACTGAAGGCCTGTCCGAAGCAGAATGGATCGCCCGGATTTATCAGGAGTCGCGTGACGATGCCGCTGCGGTTGGTATCGCCTTGCCTGAACTTGCAGAGCTCAGGAAAAACCGTTGGTTCGCCGCGCCGCCTGATGCGCGCCATAAGGTCATGATGCGCGCATTTCGTGAGGATCCTGATGCCAATCCACTGAATACCCCGAGTGGCAAGATCGAGATTTTTTCTGAAACCGTCGCCGGATTTGGCTATGCGGATTGTCCCGGTCATGCGACCTGGCTGGAACCGAAGGAATGGCTGGGTTCAGCCAGGACGGACTATCCGCTGCATATGATTTCAAACCAGCCGGTTTCAAAGCTGCATTCGCAACTGGATCACGGTTCGGTCAGCCGCGCCGCAAAGCGGGGTGGGCGCGAGACCGTTACCCTGCATCCTGACGCCGCTGCGTCGCGCGGTTTGGATGCAGGCGATATCGTGCGGGTGTTTAATGACCGGGGCGCGTGTCTGGCGTCGTTGTTGTTTAACGAAAACCAAATGGTCGAAGTCGCGCAACTGAGCACCGGCGCGTGGTTTGATCCGGCACCGCCGGACAACAGCGCGCTGACCTGCAAACACGGCAACCCGAACGTTCTGACCCGCGACGAAGGCACGTCAAGCCTTGCGCAGGGGCCAGTGGCGCATTCCTGTTTGATCGAGGTCGAGAGATTCGCCGGTGAATTGCCAGACCTTACGGCTTTTCAGCCACCGGATATCATCGGGGCTGACTGAAAGCTTTCAGATCCCCAGATACAACTTCGGTTTCCGGAACGGGCGGAGGATTGATCTTCGGGCAGCGGTTCATCACATACAGCTCTCCCCGAACAGCAAGGCACCGCATGACGGTGATTTGGCCCGCAGAGGCCAGTGTATTGAACTGGTTTCGTCAACTGCCCTGACAAACGACCGCCTGCACAAGCGCTTGGGTTGCACCGGCGAGCGCGAAATTGCACTTGGCTTTGCGCGAACTCTGCCGCTACTTTCGGGTGGCGCATGACGCACCTTTTTCAATTGCTGCCTTAAAAAATCAAAGGTTGATAACCTAAATGTCCATGCCCCGCCCATTCAAAGTCAGCGTCCCAGATGAAATGCTTGCGTGGATTCGTGATAGGGTTTCAAACTATCCGTGGTACGAAATGCCGGATGATGGCGGCTGGGGTTATGGTACCAATCTCGACTATATGAAAGAACTATGTGCCTATTGGATCGAAGAATTTGACTGGCGCAAACAAGAGGCTGCGATCAATCGGTTTTCGCATTTTAAGGCGACCGTTGACGGTATCGACATGCATTATGTCTACGAGAAAGGCAGCGGACCAGCGCCGATGCCTTTGGTGATCAGTCACGGCTGGGCCCGGCTCGATTGTCGAATTCCTTGAGGTGATTGAACCCCTCGCGCATCCTGAACGGTTCGGCGGAAAGATCGAGGACGCCTTTGAATGGGCGGGGCGGTTTCAACTTGGCTGGGCTTTGACCATCCGCAATCCTGCCGCGCCATTCACATCAACATTCTGACGATGCGTCACCCTGACGGCCCGCAAACCGCAGACGAACTTGCATGGCGAAAAAGTTTTTACGCGATCAACTGATCGAGGACGGGTATCGCACACAACAGGCGACTAAGCCGCAAACCCCCAGTTATGCGATGATGGAAAGCCCTGTCGGGATCGCTGCGTGGCTGGTCGAGAAATTCAATTCGTGGTCAGATACTGTTGGTGACGATATTGAAAGCGCCAACAGTAAAGACGCTTTGCCAGGACAATACGCTGATGGCTAATGCGTGGTCAGGCAATTCACCCAAAAATACCGAACTCAAGATCTATCTGACCAATTGAATTTCTGAAGGTTTTAGGCTTCTAGCCACAGGTCCCCAGTCTTCTGTGCAAGGTGGTTTCGCAATGGCATCTGACTTAAACGGGCCGCATCCTCTGGATTTCAGACCGAAAGCCGATATAGACACCGCAGCAAGCCGATGTTTTTGGTCGAAAACGCCGCCCAGTATAATTGGGCGGCGGATCTAAAACGCTTAGGAGAAAGACCGTTTCTCATGCGAAATCCGGTCTTGGTCACTGTCAAAGGCTGGCGTCGAGTGCGGCCAGAATTGCGTCGCCCATTTCGGTCGTCGAGGCGGGTTTGCCGTCTGCCGCCTGCATCAAATCCGCCGTGCGGATGCCGCTGGCCAAAACGGATTGCACGGCATTTTCCAGCCGCGTCGCCTCATCCCCTTGATCAAACGAATACCGCAACGCCATTGCGAAACTAAGGATGCAAGCCGATGGATTGGCTTTGCCCTGGCCGGTGATGTCAGGTGCTGAACCGTGTACCGGTTCGTAAAGCGCCTTGGGCCGGCCGTTTTCCATCGGCGCACCCAGGCTGGCCGAGGGCAGCATGCCAAGCGAACCGGTCAGCATCGCAGCGCAGTCGGACAGAATATCGCCAAACAGGTTATCAGTGACGATCACGTCAAACTGCTTGGGCGCACGAACCAACTGCATCGCACCGTTATCGGCATACATATGGGAAAGCTCGACCTCGGGGTATTCGTGGTCATGCACCCATTGCACTTCTTCGCGCCACAAGATGCCGCTTTCCATCACATTGGCCTTTTCCATCGAGCAAACCCGGTTGCTGCGACGCTTGGCCAGTTCAAACGCTGAGCGCGCGACACGGCGAATTTCGTTCGTGGTATAGCGCTGCGTATTCACCCCCATGCGCTGGCCGTCATCCATTACGGTGATGCCGCGTGGTTCGCCGAAATAAACGCCGCTGGTCAGTTCGCGCACGATCATAATATCAAGCCCGGCAACAATTTCCGGCTTTAGCGACGAAAATTCCGCCAAGGCATCAAAGCACTGGGCCGGGCGCAGGTTGGAAAACAGGTCCATTTCCTTGCGCAGGCGCAGCAAGCCACGTTCGGGCTTTACGCTGAAATCCAGATTGTCATAGGCTGGTCCACCAACCGCCCCCAGCAAAACTGCATCGGCAGCCATCGCTTTGGCCATGGTTTCATCGGTCAGCGGCGTGCCGTGCACGTCATAGGCTGCACCACCAACCAGATCTTCGGTCACATCAAATTTCAGGTCACGTTTGTCGCCAAACCAGGTAATCACCCGGCGTACTTCGGCCATAACTTCGGGGCCAATGCCGTCACCAGCAAGAATCAAAAGCGAAGGGTTGCTCATTCGTGTCGTCCTTTATGCGCGAAAATCTAAGGCCATCGGGTAAACCCTGCACAGGCGACGGTCAAGCGGCGGCTGGCGCTACCTTGGCCAAACCGTCCGCCAAAATGTCAAACACCCGCCGGATGCGGGGTGCGCTGCGCAAAGCCTCGTGGGCCGTTAGCCAGATCGGTAATTCGGGGATTTTAATGTCTGGCAGAACGCGTTCAAGCGACGGGTCCATGCTGGCGATGTTAAGCGGGGCCACGCCCAACCCGCATCCGGCGCGCAGCAGTTCCAGATAAACAGATTGGTTGTCACAGCGGATTGCGAACATCGACCGTTCGGCGGGAATGCCCATCAGCCGCATTTCTTTGATCATCAGGTCCGAACGATCATAGCCAATAAAGTCATGCTGAAAGATTCCAGCCATGTCAGACGGACGGCCCGCTTGGTCAAGATACTCGCGGGTGGCGAAAATCCCGAATTTCTGCGCTCCGACTTTGCGGGTGATCACGTCAAGCTGTTCGGGGCGGTACATGCGAACGGCAATGTCGGCCTCGCGGAACAGCAGGTTATCAGTGTCGTCCGAGGGGTGAAGTTCAAGTTCGATCTGCGGTTCGGCGGCGCGGATACGGGCGAAGATTTCGGGCAACAGATAATGCGACACAACCACGCTGGCGGATATCCGAACCGTGCCGGACAGCCCGTCGGATTGGCCGGCTGCCATCAGATGCATGCGTGCCGCGGCCTCCTCCATAACACGCGCCTGTTCCAGCAACTGTGTGCCTGCGTCCGTCAACTGGTGCCCGCTATTCTGGCGTTGAAACACCGGCGTGTTGAGTTGCTGTTCAAGCGCCTGAATGTGCCGCCCTATCGTTGGCTGGCTGATGCCGGTCAAGCGTGCGGCAGCTGTAAACGAGCCGTGCTCGGCGACGGCTAGAAAGGTTTGGATCAGCGACCAGTCGAGATTTTGCATGTTTATGACATTCATTTTTGAATGGATAATGAACGAATTCTCGCAGTTTTTATTCAAAATAAAAAGTGTAGATTGAAACCAGATCGAAACGAAAGGGTATCAAAATGACAAACACTGTACTTATTCTTGGCGCGGGCGGCAAATTTGGCGGTCAATGCGCAAAAACATTTGCTGCTGCCGGTTGGACCGTGCGGCGGTTTGACCGCAAATCCCAGGACATGACCCAGGCCGCTATGGGCGCTGATGTAATCGTCAACGGTTTGAATCCGCCGAACTACCACAACTGGGACGAAATTATCCCGCAGATCACCAAAGACGTGATCGCTGCGGCCAAAGCAAGCGGCGCGACGGTGATCCTGCCGGGCAACGTTTATCCCTTTGGCGACAGGCCCGGTGTTTGGGACGAGAACACGCCGCATCAGCCAAACAGCCGCAAAGGCGAAATCCGCAAGCAGATGGAAGCGGCGTATCGGGCGGCAGCGAAGGATGGCGTTCAGACAATTAACCTGCGGGCCGGCGACATTATTGATCCTGACTCGTCGGAAACCATGATGCGGATCGTTTTGTTCAAGGATCTGGCCAAAGGCAAAATGGCGTATCCGGGTCGTACCGATATCCCACATTCATGGTGTTACACCCCCGATTTCGCTCGGGCGGCACTGGCGCTGGCCAAAAAGCGGGACAGCTTGAACCGTTACGAGGATATCCCATTTCCAGGGCAAACAATGTCAGCCGATGACATCCGGGCCATTGTGCAGAACTTTCTGCACAAGCCTGTGAAAGTAAAGAATTTTCCCTGGTGGTTGCTGAAAATATCCAGCCCTTTCTGGGAACTAGCCCGCGAACTTAATGAAATGCGTTATCTATGGAATACGCCGCATGAACTGTCAGGTGAAAAGTTGCGCGCGCTGTTGCCGGATTTTGAATTCACCACGCCGCAGCAAGCTATCGCCAACTCGTTACCGTTCAATATCAACCCAGACAAGACGGTGGTGGCTTCCCGTCTGGCCGTCTGATCCAACCAGTTCAAACCGCTCTTGATCCGGCGCGGGCCAAAATACGCCTGCGCCGGATACGGTCAGATCAGAAGATGGCAAAACGTAATCGACACGCATATTGCCCGGCGTCCGGGATTCATCCCAGTCGACAGTGTCAAGTGACGGGTCTGTGGTATGCTTTTGGTTTTGGCCAGCTTGGCGTTGGCTGGCATCGACCCCGCCGCGGCTGACTGGCAACGGGTCCTGCACCAAGCGATGCGCCAATAAGTTGCTTATCGCGGAATGTGACCCTTCGCCGTCATTCGGATCAGCATTGAGATCGCCTAGGATAACAAAAGACGCAGGCGCACGGGCATCAAACCCGGCAAGTGCTGCACCGTCCAGATAGAGCGACCAAAATCTGATTTCATCGCGGTTCCGCAAACCGTTCCTGTCCTCGGGCCCATCGAAAACCGGCGGAGTGGGATGCGATGCAAGAAGATGGAGAACGCTGCCGTCCGGCAGTTCCACAGGCACATCCCAATGTCCTTTTGAAGACAAACGTTGCTGTGCCTGTGCGGTGTCTGATGGAAATGGTTTGTCGAACTGCCGTGGTAGTTTGGCACCCGGCAGGTCTTTCCACAATAACGCTGAAAAATCCCGCACCTCGGTCGTTAGAACCGGGAAACGCGACAGGATCGCCATGCCTTGTGATCCGGCAAAATCCCCAAAACCTTGCGCGTCACCCGGCCCAAAAGTTCGATGGTCACCATCCAGGTCGAGTGTTGTCATCATGCCAGAATTCGGTCGCAGCGCAAACTTATGGGCATATCGCAGGCCGGATTGCTCCAACTGTGCTGCAAGCAAGCCAAGGGCAACACTGCCATAATCGTAATCAAAATCATTCAACAGCAGGATATCCGGGCGCACTGTGTTTATGATGGCAAGCACAGTTTTGATTTGCGGATCGTCGCCTTTGGCAAGGTCGCGCTCCAGTAATCCGGGGCCGTCTCGGCCAAGAGAGACATTAAACGTCGCCACACGAATCGCGTCAGCGGACGCGCTGCCACAGCATAGAACCCAAATCAGGCCTGCGCATAATCCATGGTACGCGGTGCCAGTAAGCGTTCGCGCTTGCGCCGGATCAATTGCGCGATTTTGCCCATGGCCATCCCGCGCATAAACAGACTTGCCGGTAAGAACGCCCATATTGCCACCGCCCAGATCAAGGTCTGATTGTTGTTCACCGCATCAAACTGGTAATATCCCGATGAGACGCTTGCGACCGATGGCAACAGGAATGGCAGCGTAAATCCAAAGATAATGTTAAAACGAGCGTCGCGCGCCAAACGATCTTCGACATCTGAGGTTGAAGTCGGGTCGAAAATCGGCAGGTTAACCCACAGATTGAACGGCCCATTACCCAACGGCCATTCTTTCACGTGCATCAATACGGCGAAAACTGCCAAAGACAGCAGTGAGATCACATATCCAAGACCAGCCGCAGATCTGACGATTTCGACATTCTGCGATGTGCCGCCATGTGTCAAAAGGTGGGTGAACAGGCGAACCGGGCTGAACGGGAAATCCATGCCAACACCGATTACGTAACCGATATAAAACACCTTCTGCGTTATCGAGTCACCGCCAAATTCACCGCGAAACATCAGCGCGACCAGCAGGATAGTCAAAAACAGCGACATAAACCGGATACGATTGTAAGGCGGGGCAAAGCGGAATTCGATCAGTCCGGGATGCGACGATCCATATTCAAACATCGTGATCGCACCGCCAACCAGCGCGAACAACATCGCCAGATCCTGCGTGTCTTTTTGGACGCCGGGCATAATCATCGACGGCATTGCAATAAGCAACGCCACCAATAACGCGCGAACACTCGCCCCAAATAGCTGTGAAGCCACTGCTTTTCTACCTTCAATATGGCCGAACCCGATACGATGCCGAATTCTGTTCCAATTTGATCCTCCCCTGCCTGTGGGGAGCTGCCTCAATTTCGCCT
>DJBQ01000145.1:1790-11087 GCA_002430125.1 Rhodobacterales bacterium UBA5972 | reverse complement strand
GCCTCAATTTCGCCTTAATCTTGCCTTGATTGGGCAGAATCCGTCAACCCCTTGATGTGTCGTAAAGATTCTTTTTGGTTTTTTGGATTTAAAGTGTTTCCCGATTGCATCATTCGGGAAAATATAGCCCCGGATGTCAATTCAGGGGCTATAGGTTGTGTTCGCCTGACCTCAGGACCAGGGATTTTGCGCCTGATACTGTGCTTCAAAGGTGTCAATCGCCGCAGATTTTTCCATTGTCAGGCCAATATCATCAAGCCCGTTCAACATGCAGTGCTTTTTGAAGGGATCAACCTCGAACGCAAAAGTTGTTCCGTCCGACGCGGAAACTGTCTGCGCCTCAAGATCGACAGTGATCCGCGCATTTGCGCCGCGCTCGGCATCTTCCATCAGTTTATCGACCTGTTCTTTGGTCAGAACAATTGGCAGGATGCCGTTCTTGAAGCAGTTGTTATAGAAGATATCGGCATAAGACGTTGATATTACGCACCGAATACCAAAATCCAACAAGGCCCACGGCGCGTGTTCGCGGCTGGAACCACAGCCAAAATTTTCCCCGGCAACGATGATTTCAGCATTGCGGTAGGCGGGTTTATTCAGAACGAAATCCGGCTTTTCGCTGCCATCCAGATTGTACCGCATTTCATCAAACAGATTAACGCCAAGCCCCGAGCGCTTGATTGTCTTAAGGAAATTCTTCGGGATGATCATATCCGTGTCGATATTGACCAGCGGCATAGGGGCAGCAATGCCTGAAAGTGTGGTGAACTTGTCCATGGTATCGCTCCTCAGAAATCACGAATGTCGGTCAGATGCCCGGTGATGGCCGCCGCTGCTGCCATTGCGGGGCTTAACAAATGTGTGCGTCCACCACGGCCCTGACGGCCTTCAAAGTTGCGGTTTGATGTGGCTGCACAGCGTTCGCCTGGCTGCAACTGGTCAGGGTTCATCGCCAGACACATCGAACAACCCGCAAGCCGCCATTCAAAACCGGCATCCAGAAATATCTGCGCCAGACCTTCCTCCTCGGCCTGTGCGCGCACAAGACCTGATCCGGGAACGACCATCGCCCGCATGCCGTCCTTGATCTTCTTGCCTTTCAGCACGGCAGCGGCTGCGCGCAAATCTTCGATCCGGCCATTGGTGCACGAGCCGATAAACACCGTATCAATCTTGATATCGGTCAGTTTCTGGCCCGGTGTCAGGCCCATATATTCCAGCGAGCGCTTCACTGCCTCGACCTTGCCACCCTCGAAATCATCAGGGCTGGGCACGGTTGAGGTGATCGGCAAAACGTCCTCGGGCGAGGTGCCCCATGTGACTACCGGCGCGATATCTTCGCCTTTCAGGGTCAGAACCTTGTCAAAACGTGCGTCAGCGTCGGTGAACAGCGTTTTCCAATAGGCCAATGCCAGTTCCCAAGCGCCACCTTTCGGTGCATGCGGGCGACCCATCACATACTGAAACGTCTTTTCATCCGGCGCGATCAGGCCGGCGCGTGCGCCACCTTCGATGGCCATGTTGCAGACCGTCATCCGGCCTTCCATGCTCAAATCGCGGATCGCTTCGCCGCAATATTCAATCACGTAACCAGTGCCGCCGGCAGTTCCGGTCGCGCCGATCACCGAAAGCGTAATATCCTTGGCGGTCACGCCGGGGAGCAGCTTGCCGGTGATTTCCACCTTCATGTTTTTCGATTTCTTCTGGATCAGCGTTTGTGTTGCCAGAACATGTTCAACTTCGCTGGTGCCGATCCCATGCGCCAAAGCGCCAAACGCGCCATGCGTCGCTGTGTGGCTGTCACCGCAAACGACGGTCATGCCGGGCAATGTCCAACCCTGTTCCGGGCCGACGATATGCACGATCCCTTGGCGAACATCTGACACCGGATAATAGACAACGCCGAAATCCCTGGCGTTCTTATCCAAGGCTTCAACCTGAATGCGGCTTTCCTCGTTCTCGATCACGCCTGAGGCACGATCAAGTGTCGTTGGCACGTTGTGATCCGGTACCGCGATGGTTTTTTCCGGCGCACGAACCTTGCGGCCCGACAGGCGCAACCCTTCAAAGGCCTGCGGACTGGTCACTTCGTGTACCAGATGCCGGTCGATATACAAAAGGCAGGTGCCGTCGGCATCTTCATGCGCAATATGCGCGTTCCAGATTTTATCATACAGTGTTTTTGGAGCGGTCATTTTATCCCCCCGCTAAAGAATGGCGTGAATTGTCGGCTGGTTTACAGTGCCATCCGCCCGGCAACAAGCCTCAGCATAAGCCCATGGAACCTCCAGGGCAGGCGCGAGCGGTCATCCATTCTGAACCCGTTTTGCATAACAACGACATATCCCCATGGCCATCTGCCCGCAAGAGGCAGGAACAGGCTTATCAATGGCCGATATTGGGTTAGACTGCGCTCTACTCATCAGCGAGGTGATCCATGCGTAAGTTGATCTTGACGATTTGCAGTCTTCAGTTGGTCGCCGTGTTGGTTGGAGTTTTCTTTATGCTGAACCAAGACCTCAGTCGTGCGGACGAGGCGGCGGCCCCATTGGTTGCAATCGTCACCCTTGTCCTTGCCATTATTCTGCTGGCGCCACCGTTTATTCTGGCGTTGTCGGGTAAATGGCTGCGACTCGCGCTGGTGCTGACTTTATTGCTTCCAGCCTATTATCTTTGGCTGAATGTTCCATAATTCCCGACCCCTTTTAAACGCAGCGAGATTACCGCAACACTTGTCTGTTCAAACATAGCTGTGCCACTGTGGCCTAAAACGGAGCATCCATTGGAATCCATTCTCGACCCAGAGACCTACCAGCAACTGCAACTGCTCCAGCGGCAGTTTGGCAATTTCATTTACGGCTTGGTGCAGCCGTGGCGACTTTATCAGGTCGCCATAATCGTTGCTTGTATGGGCTTTGCGCAATTGGCATCGCTGCTGCTGACTGGTCGGATGAACGACTGGATGCGCAGCCTTGAGAACCGGCCGAAATGGCAGCTGAGGGTGCTGGTGCTGATCAATCAGCGAATCCGTTCGATCAGCTTTGTTGTGGCGCTTTGGTTGATGTTCCTGCTGATCAGCCAACTCACGGCTTTTCCGTCGCGGCGCTATTTGATTGGGCTGGTCGGTGAACTGGCAACGGCGTGGTTGTTTGTGTCCTTTGCTTCAAGACTAATCCGCAATCGCTCCGCCCGGCGTATTGTGCGCTGGGGGGCGTGGATTTTCGTGACCCTCAACATCATCAACCTGACTGATGCCGTATCTGATCTGTTGAACAGGATTGCGATTGATATTGGCGATGTGCATTTATCCGCCCTGATGGTGTTGAAAGCGGGCGTTACCATTATTGCGGCGATTGTGGCCGCCCGCGCCCTGAGTTCGCTGGCGGCCACAAGGATTAATGCGAACGAAGATATCTCGCCCTCGATGAAGGTTCTGTCGATCAAGGCGCTGCAACTGCTGCTTTATTCCATCGCGGTGACCATCGGATTGCAATCGGTTGGCTTTGACATGACCAGTCTGACGGTGCTGTCGGGCGCGATCGGGCTTGGCCTTGGCTTTGGTTTGCAGAAGGTCGTTTCAAACCTTGTTTCCGGCATTATCCTTTTACTTGATAAATCGATCAAACCCGGCGACGTGATTTCGCTGGGGGATACGTTTGGCTGGATCAGCTCGCTTGGGGCGCGGTATGTTTCGGTGCTGACGCGAAACGGTACAGAATACCTGATCCCCAATGAGGACCTGATTACCAACCGCGTGGTCAACTGGTCGCATTCTTCGGACCTCGTCAGGCTCGACATCAATTTTGGCGTAAGCTACGACAGCGATCCGCATGAAGTGAAACGTCTGGCAGCCGCAGCCGCAGAGCGCGTGCCCAGAGTGATGTCGAATCCGCCACCGGTTTGTCATATTGTTGGCTTTGGCGACAGCTCGGTTGATTTGATCCTGCGGTTCTGGATACGAGACCCAAGCAAGGGGCTGACAAATGTACGCGGTGACGTCTTCCTGTCGCTTTGGGATGCGCTGCACGCCGCAAAAATCGATTTGCCCTTCCCGCGCCGCGATGTTGTGCTGCTCAACCAGTCAAATAGTCCAACAAAGTAAGCGTCTTTCTGTTACAAATATCCTGAGGGTTCGCGGGAAATCCTCCGGCGATCGCCATCGGCGAAACCCACCACTCCGATTTGCCCTGCAAATCGCCGGGCCCAACTGAAATCGGCCGAAGGTCGTATTTCAGGCGGGAGAACCCCCTTAAGGACGCGGCAAGGCCGGGCGGAGTGCTCCCGCCAAAAGCCCGACCTGCGGTCGGTTTTTGTTGGGCCCGGCAGTTTTTTCACGAAAAAACTGACAACCGCCCGGGGCATGCGAATCAATAACACTCAGAGGCGGTTAAATCGCCCGTCCGTCTTGCCAGATGTTGTCGGTCACCCTGATGAAACCAGTTTCAATCCCACGCCAGTTGCGAAGGGTTGGGTTCAGGCGCTTGGCAATCATCGGATCGGCCGCATTTGCCACCCCCAAACGTACCAGCAAAGCCGCGACCGCTGCCTCGGCGGCGCGGGTGCCGCCGTCTTCGACCTTCAGCGCGATGCCAAATCCTGGCCCCGGCAGGATCGCCACAAACACCGCCTCGGCCCCGGTTTTGATCGACGCCCGCCCGCCCATCGCCCGCATCATTTCGGTGCAGGCACGACCTTCGCCCGCCACCAATTCAGGATGCCGTGCCATCGCTGCAACCAACCGTGCTGCGGCTAGGTTGCGTGTATCACTGCCTGTTGTTCCGGCGGCCATTTTGGCCATGGCCCGCGCCATCCCGTGCAGCGTGGTTGCGAAATTCGGAGCCGAACAACCATCGATCGCGTAACCGGGCGAGGCCATACCTGTCAGGTCCTCAAACGCCTCGCGTACTGCCAATTGCACCGGATGCGCCGGATCAACATATTCCGGGCCTGCCTTCAGGTGCCGGGTGACCGTCAGAAATCCAGTATGTTTTCCCGAGCAGTTGTTGTGCATTTGACAAGGCGCTTTACCTTCACAAATCAGTCCATCGCGCGCCACACGGTCACTGGGTTCCTGTTGGCCGCAGCGGAATGCATCATCTGTCAAGCCAAGTTCGGCCAACCACTTTGATACACGATCGGTATGGATCGCTGCCCCTTGATGCGAGGCACAGGAAAGCGCCAGATGTTCTGTCGTCAGCCCCAGCAGATTGGCAGCGCCACTTTCAATCAAGGGCAGGGCCTGAATCATCTTGCTGGAAGATCTCGGCAGAAACACCAGATCGGGATCGCCCCAACTGGCAACAATATCACCGGTCCCATTACAAATTACCGCATGTCCGCGGTGCTGGGATTCAAGAAACGGCCCACGCCACACTTCAGCAAGGATTTCAGGCTCAACCATTGGAAACTCCGTTCAATTTGTTATCTCAGACTCAAGTTTGCGCGGAAAACCGCGAATTGGCTGGAAAATCGGCGAAACTGCGTTAGACTTCATGCCACGTAGTCGTATAACGGCCAGAGTGTCCAGAGTTTCGAATAAACGAACCGTAAACCGCACGAAAGAGGCAGATTAACAATGAGAAATTGGGTGGTACTGACTGTTGGCAGCGTTGCAGCCGTTTTTAGCTTTGCAACAACCGTTCTGGCGCAGGACTCCACAAATCGCGTCGATGCCAAAACCGATTGGAGTGTGTTTGTCGAAGACAACCCGACAGAATGCTGGATCGTCTCGGCGCCCAAAAGCGCGGTAAATACGCGTGACGACAAAGTTGTTGCCGTCAATCGTGGCAATATCCTGCTGTTTGTTTCATTTCGTCCCGGCACCGATGTTCTGGGTGAATTATCCTTCACGGGTGGATATCCGTTCAATGAGGGTACGACCGTGAATATGACAATCGGTTCCGCCAGTTTCGAGTTGTTTGTTGACGGAGAATGGGCTTGGCCTGCTTCGGCAGACGAGGACAGCAAAATCATCACGTCGCTTAAACGCGGTGCCGCTGCGACCCTAACTGGCGTGTCTTCGCGTGGCACAAAAACCGAGGATACGTTTTCGTTGCTCGGGTTTACGGCCGCATTAGAAGAAGCGCAGAAACGCTGCAGCGGCGGGCAGTAAACGACCCAAAGGGGGAGTGACGCCCCTTTAGTCCCACCGAAAATTATACTTCAGGCGATGAAAACAATCCGCGCACCGCAGCTGCAGCTATCGGCAACATCAGTCCAAGGATCAGCGACCGTTGGCTGGGGATCGCCCGGCGAAGACTGCTGGCGTCAAAGCCGAACCCATCGGCCCAGGACGGACAGGCCTTCAGATACCGGATAGCATCCACGCCGCGGATTGCTCGGGCTTTTTTGTCATAATACGCGTAGTCGATCGATCCTCCGGGCAGGGTTTTATATGCGGATGTGTTGGTAATTTGGGTTTTCCTTTTGTTTGATGCCTGACCTCAATTTGCCGGGAAACGAAACGTTGCGCTTGAGGAAGCCCTATGGAAGTGACTTGATCGCAGTGGCGGACGCTGCTGGACTGGACAGATTTCCGCTCGTCGGCACTTCGCAAGGTGTTCCAATTTCCATTTACGTTGCCGCCAAATACCCGGATCGGGTCAGCAGACTGGTTCTTTATGGCGGCGCCGCAATTGGTCGCGCCCTGCGCGACCCGGCGTCCAGCGAAGAGGCTGCAGCCTGATTACGTTGGTACGCACCGGCTGGGGAAAACCGCAAAGCGCTTTTATGACCGCTTTTACCTCGCTGTTTTGCCCGGATGCCGCGCATGACGAACTTGCCAGCCTTGTCGACATCCAGCTTACCTCGGCTACACCTGAAAACGTCGTCGCAATCCGACAGGCCATCGACCACTTGGATGTCAGGGACGACTACTTGCCACTGGTTAAGACACCGACGCTGGTGATCCATGCCCGCAACGAATCGCTTAATCCAGTGGCCCAGGGTCGCCTGATTGCCGCCAGCATTCCGGGTGCCGAATTCCTGGAGGTTGACAGCAACAACCACATTCCCCTGCCGTCCGATCCAACCTTTCAGACAATCGTCAACGCTCAGCTGGAATTCATCGACCGCCAAGCGCCCTAGCCGATTTCTTTGGCATTTGCCCCAAAACCCTGTATGACGCCGGTCTTGATTGACCGACAGGCACCCTATGACCACATCCGCCCCCATCACCCCCGATCTGCTGACCGTTCCGCGCAAAGAAGCGCCTGCGGACAAGCAGAATCTTGTGGGTCTGACGCGCCCGCAATTGCTCGAGGCGTTGATCGCAGCCGGAACACCTGAAAAGCAGGCGAAAATGCGCGTCGGCCAAGTGTGGGGCTGGATCTATCAAAAGGGTGTGTCGAATTTCGCGCACATGACCAACCTTTCCAAAGATTATCGCGTTCTGCTGGCTGAAAACTTTACCGTTACCCGCCCGCAGATCGTCACCAAACAAGTCTCAACTGACGGCACCCGCAAATACCTGATCCGCATCAATGGCGGTCACGAGGTCGAGGTGGTTTACATCCCCGAAGAAGACCGCGGCACCCTGTGTGTTTCGTCGCAGGTCGGCTGCACCCTAAGCTGTACGTTCTGCCACACAGGCACCCAAAAACTGGTGCGCAACCTGACCACCGCTGAAATCGTCGGCCAAATCCTGATCGCGCGTGATGATCTGGAAGAATGGGACATTCTGCCGGGCGAAAAGCGCCTTGTCAGCAATATCGTGCTGATGGGCATGGGCGAGCCGTTGTACAATTTCGACAACGTCCGCGATGCGATGAAAATCGCGATGGACCCCGAAGGCATATCCCTGTCGCGCCGCCGCATCACCCTGTCCACCAGCGGCGTGGTCCCGGAAATCGCAAGGGCCGGCGACGAGATCGGCTGCATGATCGCCATATCGTTTCACGCCACCACCGACGCGGTGCGCGACACCCTTGTCCCGATCAACAAACGTTGGAATATTCAGGCGCTGCTGGCCGCCTTGCGCACCTACCCCCGCCTGTCAAACTCGGAACGTATCACCTTTGAATACGTGATGCTGAAAGGTATCAACGATTCAGACGAGGACGCCCGCCGCCTGGTCGACCTGATCGGCGACATCCCGGCCAAGATCAACCTGATCCCGTTCAACGAATGGCCCGGCGCGCCGTACGAGCGCAGCAGCAACAACCGCATCCACGCGTTTGGCGATATTGTAAACGCCGCAGGCTTCGCCTCACCCGTCCGCCGCCCGAGGGGCGAAGACATCATGGCCGCCTGTGGTCAGTTGAAGAGCGAGACGGAACGGGGGCGGCGGGAGAAGGTTAGGTGAGGGGGTTAGGTTAATGCCATAATGCATTCACCACCTATAGGGGTTAAAGATCTGTCAACTACAAAATGTGTCAAATTAGTGAATAAATCCGTTGATTTCATACGGTTAGAATCGGTAATCTTCCGGAACTGGTCGCGCGGTGCCGCAAACACCGCGCTCTAGTTGGCTCCGGCAGCGGCCTGCCGCATATTCAATGTGCCTAACAAGCACAAGTTCAACACTTAATTAGTGACATGTAGCAGGCCACGCCGTCAAGACAATTCTGATGCTTTAAGAAAGGTTTATGCAACACTTTCAGGCGGTTAGATCGAAATATTAGCCTGTCAAGTCACTTTCTAATTCACTCTAACCATTACAAACCGTTGAATAATTTCCTGTATAGCGTCAACATCCCCTTTAAGGGCTTTTGTTCCAAATTTGGAATCACCATCAACAGCGCTCGGTCTGGGGTCACATACTTTTGAAACTTTTTGGCTCGAATTTTGTCGGAAAATATTACTCAAAAAGAGCATCATCCCCCCTCAAACCACCCACAAAATCTCCTCCAATCGCTACTTCCGTTTCGCCACCCCCTACACCGACCCCTCTACCACCACCATCCACCACGCTCACCCCCTGATCTCTGCCAGAATCTCGCGGGCGATATCCTCGCGTACCGTTTTCTGGCCAACCATGACGGACGCGACCGCGTCAACCTCGTCGCCAACCGCCCCCACGGATACCGCCACGTTGCGCGCGTGCAGGCCCATATGGCCGCGCTGGATGCCCTCGGTCGCAAGGGCCCGCATCGCGGAAAAGTTTTGCACCAGCCCCACGGCTGCCATCACCCGCGCCAGCCGGTCTGCCGTCGTGGCCCCCATGATCTTCAGGCACATCTGTGCGGTCGGATGCGCCCGCGTCGCCCCGCCGACAATGCCCACCGGCATCGGCAGTTCGATCACGCCGGACAGGTCGCCCTCGGCCGTTTTGCCCCATTTGGTCAGCGGCCCATAGCC
>DJBQ01000145.1:1076-1427 GCA_002430125.1 Rhodobacterales bacterium UBA5972 | reverse complement strand
CCAACGGCGCTGATGCCGTTCATGATGCCCTTGTTATGGGTCGCCGCGCGGTAAGGATCGGCCGCGGCAAAGGCATAGGCCGACAGCATCCCGTCAACCACATCCGCGCCAATAACGGCGGCAGGCCAGACCGCCCGCGCCCGCACCAGACGCCGGTCCGCCAGATTGGACAGGATGCGCAAGCCCACTTTGCCGCCGGTCCAGTGTTCAACCTTTGGGGCCAAAGCCTCGGCCATCGTGTTGACCGTGTTTGCGCCCATCGCGTCGCGTACATCAATGATCAGGTGCAGGATTACCATGCCCGAAACCACCCGCACGTCGATATCACGAAAGCCGCCGCCAAGCCGCACC
>DJBQ01000145.1:0-875 GCA_002430125.1 Rhodobacterales bacterium UBA5972 | reverse complement strand
GCACTGATTTCGGCCTTATGCGCGAACAAAACCGCCCGCGCGCCTTGTGGGTCACTGAGCCCCACCACCTGCACCTGCGCGATCATCCTCGGATCGTCAGCCGAGGTGACAATCCCGCCGGCATCGCGACAGGCCTTGGCGCCATTGCACACAGCGGCAATCACGCTGCTTTCCTCGGTGGCCATCGGCACCAGAACGTCCTGACCATCGACAACCAGATTGGTCGCAACCCCCAAGGGCACGGACATGATGCCGATCACGTTTTCGGAAAGATGATCTGCCAACGATCCTTCAGGTGCTGAGGCATGCGCGAAACGCGCGACATCGTCAGGCGACAGATTTGCGGCCTCGGCGACGGTACGCAGACGCGCCAGCCGGTCAAGGTTGTGAAACCCCGGCAATCGGGAACTACCCATTTTGTATCCTTTCGTTTTGCCGCAATCACAGGCCTTCAAGCCGGCAAATGTCAAGCAACAGAGGGCCATTGGACCGCAAATCGAAGACTCTGGCTGGAATCATCTGAATGGGCTAGAATGGTTGCAGAATCCTATGATCAAAAAGGGCATGTCATGCAGGCAATATTGCGGTTCGTTGTAATCCTGACGCTGGCGTTCGGCCTGAATGCCTGTTCCAAGTTCAAGCGATATGACGGCCCCGAAGTTACCCGCATCGTGGTGAAAAAGTCCGAGCGTAACATGTACCTGATGCACAACGACAAGGTGCTGAAGGCTTACAAGTTTGATCTGGGTTTTGCCCCGACAGGCCATAAACAGGAACAGGGTGACGGTAAAACCCCCGAAGGGCGGTATTTTATCAACCGGCGAAATCCAAACTCGGAATTCTATTTAAGTCTTGGGATTAACTATCCGAACGAT
>DJBQ01000194.1:21272-29108 GCA_002430125.1 Rhodobacterales bacterium UBA5972 | reverse complement strand
CGGCTCGGCCCGGCTGGCGATGGAATTCGGCGGCGGGCGTCAGCAGGCGTTTTTGGACAGTATCGGGATGTTTTCACCGGTGCCGATCGAACTGGTCGAGGCGCGGCAATCGCGCCCGCTGTTGCCGAAACACTGGTCTGAGCTTTCAACTATGACCGTTTCTTATGGGCACGGGATTGCCGCAAGCCCGTTGCATCTGGCAGCCGCATATTCGTCGATCCTTAATGGCGGCACCCGCATTCGACCGACAATCCTGAAATCCGAGGACGTGACCAAAGGCGAACGGGTTGTTTCCGAAGAAACTTCTAAGGCGTTAAGGATTATGTTGCGTCAGGTTGTGTTGCGCGGCACTGCCAGTATGGGCGAGGTGAAAGGTTATCACGTTGGCGGCAAGACTGGAACGGCAGACAAACCAAATCCAACTGGCGGCTATTATAAAGATAAGGTTATTGCCAGCTTCGCAGCGGTTTTTCCGGCGCATGATCCAAAATACGTTTTGGTCGTCACAATGGACGAACCGGTTGACACATCCGGGTTGGAGCCGCGCCGCACGGCTGGCTGGACAAGTGTTCCGGTTGCCGCTGAAATCATCCGTCGGGTTGCGCCTTTGATGGGTATGCGCCCCGAGATTGAACAAGCTGGCGGTTTGGAATACATGCTGTCAAAATACTGATCCTTACACAGGGCCGCTTGCGAATGGGCCAAGTTTCGACTCCAAAAATGCCTTTGTCCGCCTTGGGTCTGACCGTCCTTGCAGGGCCAGATACCGCAGTGACCGGCCTCTCGGTTGACAGTCGAAAGGTGAAGCCGGGCCACCTTTTTGCTGCCCTGCCGGGGTCTTTGGCACATGGTGCAGAATTCATTGGTTACGCGGTACGGATGGGGGCGGCGGCAATTCTGACCGACCGGCGAGGCGCTGACATAGCTGCCGATGCCTTGGCAAATCCCGGCCTCTCGCTTGTCATCGTTGATGACCCGCGCTTGGCTTTGGCGCAGGCCTGCGCCCTTTGGTTTGGCGCGCAACCCGCGACAATGATTGCAGTCACCGGCACCAATGGCAAAACTTCGGTCGCAACTTTTTGTCGGCAGATTTGGGAGGCGCTGGGTTTTTCAGCAGTAAACTTTGGCACAACCGGCGTTGAAGGCGCGGTCACCGCACCTTTGAATCATACAACTCCCGAACCGATTATGCTGCATCGTCTGCTGCGTGATTTGGCGGGGCAGGGCATAACGCATGCTGCAATGGAGGCGTCGTCGCACGGCCTGGCGCAGCGCCGGTTGGATGGGGTGACGTTGACAGCGGCGGGATTCACCAATTTCACGCAGGATCATTTAGATTACCACCAAGGTTTTGAGGACTATTTCAACGCCAAAGCAGGTTTATTTACCCGTGTTTTGCCGCCAGACGGCATCGCGGTTGTCAACGTCGACGACCCAAGGGCGGCGGATATCTGTGCCATTGTACAAAGACGCGGGCAGACTTTGCTGACAGTCGGCGCGTCTGATACTGCGAAGTTGCGCATTCTTGGCCAAAGGTTTGATGCAACCGGTCAGGATGTGCGGTTTAGTTTTCGCGGTGAAACCTATCTCAGTCGCCTTGCGCTGATTGGCGGGTTTCAGGCGGCAAATGTCTTGATGGCGGCGGGCTTGGGGATTGCATGCGGGGCTGATCCTGATGCTGTTTTTAAGACCTTCGCACAACTTGTCACCGTCCGCGGACGGATGGAACTTGCGGCCACCCGCAAAAACGGCGCGACGGTGTTTGTCGACTTTGCCCATACGCCAGACGCCCTTAAAACCGCCTTGCGAGCGTTACGCCCGCACGTAATGGGTCGGCTTGTCGTTGTCTTTGGCGCGGGCGGCGACAGGGATCAGGGAAAGCGCCCGCTTATGGGCGCGGCTGCTGCTGCCGAAGCGGATCTGGTCTTTGTGACCGACGATAACCCCCGCAGCGAAACGCCGGCGGCAATCAGGCAGGCTATTTTGGCCGCTTGTCCGGAAGCCAACGAAGTCGACGACCGTGCCACTGCGATTTTGATGGGTGTTGATGCGCTGGGGCCAGGTGACACGCTGTTAATCGCTGGAAAGGGCCATGAAACCGGCCAGATCATCGGGAACGACGTTCTGGATTTCAACGACGTGGAACAGGCCAGCATCGCTGTCGCAGCACTTGACGGAATCGCGCCGTGACGCCGTTATGGACAACTGCCGACGCTGTTTTGGCTACCGGCGGCACAACGCATGGCGCTTGGGCAGCTTTCGGAGTCTCCATAGACAGCCGCGCAATCGAAAAGGGTGACTTGTTTGTAGCGCTTAAAGATGCGCGCGACGGCCATGAGTTTGTTGCCAATGCGCTGGCCAATGGGGCGGCAGCGGCCATGGTGTCTTTTCGGCCGGAAGGCGTGGCTGCAGATGCCCCGCTTTTAATCGTGTCGGATGTTCTTGTGGCCCTCGAGAATCTGGCGGTCGCGGCACGCAAGCGTACATCGGCAAAAGTTGTTGCTATTACCGGCTCGGTCGGCAAGACCTCGACCAAAGATATGTTGCAGACGGTTCTTGGCAAACAAGGTCTTGTGCATGCCGCCGTCAAAAGCCTGAACAACCACTGGGGCGTGCCGCTGACATTGGCCCGTATGCCCGAAAAAACCGAGTACGCGCTGATTGAAATCGGCATGAACCACCCGGGAGAGATCACGCCGCTGTCACGCCTTGCCCGACCGGATATCGCTATTGTAACGACGGTGGCCGAGGCCCATATGGCAGCTTTTGCGTCGGTTTCCGAAATCGCCTGCGCCAAGGCCGAGATTTTCGAGGGTCTGCCGGTTGGTGGCACTGCCATCCTTAATGCTGATATCCCGACTTATGATATTCTGGCCCAAGCGGCGGCACGGGCTAATGCCACGATCAAACGCTTCGGTGAAAATCCGGATGCAGAATTTCACCTGTCGGAAGTCAGGTTAAGCGGTGGTACCACTTCGGTTCGCGCGACTATTAACGGCGCGCCGATCCTTTTCAAAATCGGCGCTCCGGGTCGTCATCTGGCGTCAAATGCGCTGGCGGTATTGGCGGCGGTAGAGGCCGTGGGTGCCGATCTTGCGATCGCAGCACTTGATCTTGCTAACTGGTTTCCACCGCAAGGACGTGGCCAGCGACATTGGATCAGGCTTGACCCGATTGAAGAAGCCTTGCGCATTGAACTGATAGACGACGCCTATAACGCCAATCCCGCTTCGATGGCTGCAGCCTTGGATGTGCTGGCCGCCAGTCACCCAATCAACGGTCTGGGCCGTGTTTTTGCTGGCCGGCGCATCGCAATATTGTCGGACATGCTGGAACTTGGCCCCAACGAGGCGGAAAACCACCGGGTGATTGCCGATCACCCCGCGGTGGCCCTTATTGACCAAATACATGTGGCCGGACCACTTATGCGTAACCTTCACCGCGCGCTGCCTGCTGAAAAACGTGGCGAATGGCATGAGACAGCGCAAGAATTGGCAAAGCGCGTACATCGTTTGTTTGATGCAGGCGATGTTGTAATGGTCAAAGGGTCAAAAGGATCAAAAGCCGCACTGGTGGTTGACGCGATCAAGAAACTCGGCCAAGCCAACGGAACATAAACAGGGACGGGCAACATGCTCTACATGCTCAGCGAGCTTTCTGACGGTGGGGGGGTTTTTAACCTTTTCCGCTATATCACTTTCCGATCAGGCGGGGCGTTTTTCACCGCATTAATCTTTGGGTTTATGTTTGGAACGCCGCTGATTAACCTGCTGAAACGCAAGCAAACCAACGGCCAGCCGATCCGCGAAGACGGGCCGCAAAGCCATATCCTTGACAAGGCTGGCACGCCGACAATGGGCGGAGTTCTGGTGCTGGGCGCGCTTATTGTCTCGACCCTGATCTGGGCGCGGCTTGATAATCCCTATGTCTGGCTGGTGCTGTTTGTCACGGTGGCCTTCGGAATGGTTGGTTTTGCCGATGATTACGCCAAGGTTACCAAGAATAATTCCAAGGGCGTCTCCAGCCGCGTGCGGTTTGGCATCGGTTTGGCTGTGGCTGCTGTCGCTGGATATTGGGCCGCGCAAGTGCATCCGTCTGATCTGTCAAATCAATTGGCAGTGCCGGTTTTCAAAGATGTGCTGATAAATCTCGGGATAATTTACATTCCCTTCACGATGCTCGTGATTGTTGGGTCGGCCAATGCCGTAAACCTTACCGATGGTCTGGACGGCCTTGCGATCATGCCCGTGATGATCGCGGCGGGTACGTTGGGGGTGATTGCCTATGCCGTTGGCCGCGTTGACTTTTCGCAATACCTTGATGTGCATTACGTGCCCGGCACCGGCGAGTTGCTGGTGTTTTCGGCTGGCCTGATCGGGGGCGGTTTGGGTTTTTTGTGGTACAATGCGCCGCCTGCTGCGGTGTTTATGGGTGATACCGGGTCTTTGGCGCTTGGTGGTGCCTTGGGTGCCATTGCCGTTGCCACAAAACACGAGATCGTTCTGGCGATTGTCGGCGGTTTGTTCGTGGTCGAGGCCTTGTCGGTTATCATTCAGGTGCTCTATTTCAAACGCACCGGCAAACGGGTTTTCCTGATGGCGCCGATCCACCACCATTATGAAAAGCGCGGCTGGTCAGAAAGCCAGATCGTAATCCGGTTCTGGATCATCTCGCTGGTGCTGGCACTGGTCGGGTTGGCCACGCTGAAACTCAGATGAACCCGCCGGTTCGCGACCGCAACGCGATGATCGCAGGTATGTCGCCGGTCCGGCGGGATGGGGTGTTCCATTTCTGCTCGATGCCTGAAGCGGTCAATCCTGAAGTATTAGCCATAGCTATCGGAACCTTCCGCGAAGACGAAGGTCTGTCATTGATCCTTCCGGAAACTGCTGCATTAGAGCAGGGCGTCACTACCAACCAACCGATGGCCTGCATCACTCTTAACGTTTTTTCCGCCCTTGACGGTGTCGGTCTGACGGCTGCGGTTGCGCAGGTTCTGGCGGATGCGGGTATTCCGTGTAACATGGTGGCGGCCTTTCATCACGACCACGCATTTGTCCCGATCGCTATGGCCGACAAGGCCGTGGCCCTACTGATCAATCTTGCGCGCGGAACCGGTTCAGGTTCGGAGCCAACACGATAAGGTTGTTTGAACAAAGCAGGAGCCTGATTTGCCAAACCAAAAGATGCGCCTGACACCTGCGCTTGTCGCCAGCGTTCCACCGTTCACCGGGCAGAGTGGCCGCCTTGCGGGCCGAACTGATCTCCCGGAACTTGCCGACTACGACCCGGTTCTTGATTTGTTGCTGGCCGATGCGCCGTCTAATGGCGATGTCTGGATGTTTGCATATGGCTCGTTAATCTGGAACCCGGATTTCGACATCGTCGAGGAACGATTGGGAACGGTTTCGGGGTGGCACCGGTCCTTTTGCCTTGGTTGGGTGCGTATTTATCGCGGCACACCGGAAAGTCCCGGAATAATGCTGGCACTCGATCGCGGCGGTTCTTGCAAAGGCGTGGTGTTTCGCTTGCCGCCTGAGGCGCAGCGCGAGAATTTGCTGAAAGTGTTGCGCCGGGAAATGCCGCTGAAATGGGAGCGCATTTCGGCGCGTTGGATGACAGTGCAAACTGACCAAGGTGCAGTTCGGGCCATCGGCTTTCCGATCAGTCGCAGTTCCGCGAATTATTTGCCGGGCCTGACAACCGAAGCCGTGGTAAATGCGCTGGCGACTGCCACTGGCGAGCGCGGTTCAATGGCCGAATACCTATACAATACAGTTACCCATCTGGCCGAACGTGGCATTCACGACCGTTATCTGTGGAAAATGCAGGATCTGGTTGCCCGCCAAATCGAAAGTATCAACGCAGGCGATCCGGATGAACGCAATTAGACGAACCGCTCGGGGCTTGCACATACCTGGCGGAAAAGGGCAATGTCCGCTCTAAATCGTCTGGAGGCGTTGAATGATACCGGTTCGCGGATATGCAGGTCACATGGTGGCGGTTCTGGGCTTGGGGCGCACCGGTCTTTCGGCTGCCAAATCGCTTGAGGCTGGTGGGGCCGAGGTATTGTGCTGGGACGATAGTGCCGAGGCCCGCGCCAAAGCCGAGGAACAGGGCCTGCGCCTGTTTGATTTGTCACGCGCCGACGATTGGGGTGGTATTGTTGCGCTAATCGTCTCGCCGGGTATTCCGCATCTTTATCCGCAACCGCATCCGACAATTCGCGCCGCCTATGCGCAGGGCGTGGCGGTTGATAATGACATCGGGCTGTTTTTTCGGTCTTACGCGACCGAAGACTGGAATGCGTTCGAAGTGATCCCGCGTGTGGTCGCTGTGACCGGATCAAACGGGAAATCCACAACAGCGGCGTTGATCCATCACATTCTCGAGGATAACGGCAAGCCCACTCAACTGGCCGGTAATATCGGGCGCGGTGTACTTGATTTGCCACCCGCGCGGGACGGTGAAATCGTTGTGCTGGAACTTAGCAGCTATCAAACCGAACTGGCCCGTGCTTTGTCGCCAGATTGCGCGGTGTTTCTGAACCTCAGCCCCGATCACCTTGACCGTCACGGCGGCATGGGCGGGTACTTTGCCGCCAAGCGACGTTTGTTTGCCGAGGGCGGGCCAGAGCGTTCGATCATCGGGGTGGACGAGGTTGAAGGGCAGTTTCTGGCCAATCAGATGCGCGAAAAGGCGGATGGTGGCGAGCCAGTGATCCAGATTTCGGCCGCGCGCAAACTGTCTGGCCGGGATTGGAGCGTGTTTGCCCGCCGGGGATTTTTGGCGGAATGGCGAAAAGGCAAACAAGTCGCCTCGATCGATTTGCGGGCAATTGACGGGTTGCCGGGCGCGCATAACCACCAAAACGCTTGTGCCGCTTACGCGGTCTGCCGGACTTTGGGACTTGGCCCCAAGGCCATCGAAAAGTCGTTTGCCAGTTTCAAAGGCCTGCCGCATCGCAGCCAGATGATCGGCGAACTTGGCGGGGTCAAATTTGTCAATGACAGCAAGGCGACCAATGCCGACAGCGCTGCCAAGGCCTTGCAAGCCTTCAGTAACATTCGCTGGATCGCCGGGGGGTTAGGCAAAGAAGGTGGAATCAAGTCGCTGGCACCGTATCTGGGCAGTGTCACAAAGGCCTATCTGATTGGCCATTCAGCCGAGGAATTCGCGCTGCAATTGGGTGAAACGCCGTATGAAATCTGCGGCAACATGAAAACCGCCGTGGCGCATGCAGCCGCAAGTGCGGTCAGTGGTGATACAGTTCTTCTGGCCCCTGCGGCAGCCAGCTTTGATCAATATCCGAATTTTGAAAAACGCGGCGAGGATTTTGTCGCCTGTGTGACCGCCTTCCTAGATACCTAGGGATCCGGTTACAGATTTGATCACGGAATATGCGAAAACCGGCTGCCGGAAATGCGCGAAACCGTGAAAACTTTCTGGTCTAATGCCGCAAAACCGGTTACACTCGACGCATAAGAATAGCTGAGCGGATAAACGGTCGGCACGAGGCGAGCAAAGGTTAAGGGCAGCATCCTATGACAGAGATGGTGTATGGCGCGATTCCGGTCAGAACCGGCGAGCCCATTTTGCCGAAATGGTGGCGTACGGTGGATCGCTGGACTCTGTCCTGCATCCTGATCCTGTTTGCTGTTGGCATACTTCTGGGGCTTGCGGCATCACCGCCTTTGGCTGCCAAAACCGGCTACCCGCCATTTCACTATGTAACAAGGCAAGCGGTGTTCGGTGCCGCGGCGCTGATCGCTATGATC
The DNA here is from genome assembly GCA_002430125.1 of Rhodobacterales bacterium UBA5972. Taxonomy (GTDB): domain Bacteria; phylum Pseudomonadota; class Alphaproteobacteria; order Rhodobacterales; family Rhodobacteraceae; genus UBA5972. Next base: position 21,330 of record DJBQ01000194.1, on the reverse strand, counting down.
ATCACCTCGATGATGTCACCAACTTTGGTGCGCAGGCTGGGGGTTCTGGGCTTTTTCG
>DJBQ01000194.1:20705-21031 GCA_002430125.1 Rhodobacterales bacterium UBA5972 | reverse complement strand
GCCTTCGTCGCAATCGCTTTGCTGCCGGTATTCGGTACAGATTTCGGTAAAGGTGCCACGCGGTGGTATTCGCTGGGCTTTGTGTCGGTGCAGCCATCTGAATTTCTGAAGCCGGGCTTTGTGGTGTTTGCCGCATGGTTGATGTCTGCTTCAAGCCAGATATTCGGCCCGCCTGGAAAGCGTTTATCGCTTGTGGTGGCGCTGATCCTGGTGGCTTTTCTGGTAACGCAGCCTGATTTTGGCCAGGCCAGTCTGGTTTTGGCCAGTTGGGGTATCATGTACTTTGTGGCGGGTGCGCCTATCCTGATCTTGGTTGCCATCGCCGG
>DJBQ01000194.1:19853-20539 GCA_002430125.1 Rhodobacterales bacterium UBA5972 | reverse complement strand
GGCCACGGTGTTTGGCGGCACGCTGGCCTATCAGCATTCCGAACATTTTGCGCGCCGCATTGACGGGTTTCTAAGCGCCGATGTGGACCCGACAACCCAGTTGGGTTATGCCGCCAATGCTATTCAGGAGGGCGGCTTTTTCGGGGTTGGCGTTGGGGGCGGCACCGTGAAATGGTCACTGCCCGATGCGCATACCGATTTCATCATCGCGGTTGCAGCCGAGGAATATGGCTTGGTTCTGGTGCTGGTGGTGATCTTGTTGTTTATGACCGTCACCGTGCGTTCTATGTATCGCCTGATCCGCGAACGTGACCCGTTCACGCGGTTGGCCGGCACGGGCTTGGCGGCCTTGTTCGGGTTGCAGGCGCTGATCAATCTCGGGGTCGCGGCGCAATTGCTTCCTGCGAAAGGCATGACCTTGCCGTTTGTATCTTATGGTGGTTCATCATTGATTGCGGCCGGTATTTCGCTGGGCATGTTACTGGCATTTACCCGTAGCCGCGCGCAAGGCGAGCTCAGTGATATTATTCGGCGCGGAAACAGGTAAGCGGTTATATGGCACAGCAAAAACTTCTGGTCATTGCGGCAGGTGGAACCGGCGGGCATATGTTTCCGGCGCAAGCCTTGGCCGAACAGATGCTCAGGATCGGCTGGCGGGTCAAGCTTTCGACTGACCCTCGTGGCGT
>DJBQ01000194.1:4580-19734 GCA_002430125.1 Rhodobacterales bacterium UBA5972 | reverse complement strand
CTCGTGGCGCGCGTTTTACCGGTGGCTTTCCGCATTCGGTCGAAATCGAAGTGGTCGACAGCGCCACTTTCGCGCGCGGCGGACTGCTGGCAAAACTTGCCGCGCCGTTTCATTTGATACGCGGTATTGTCTCAGCCGTCATGCAGATGCAGCGCGAAAAGCCCGATGTTGTGGTCGGCTTTGGCGGTTATCCGTCGATCCCTGCGATGACGGCGGCATGGCTGCTGCGCAGGCCACGGATGATCCATGAACAAAACGGCGTTTTGGGCCGGGTTAACCAGATTTTTGCGGGTCGGGTCGATGTTGTCGCCTGCGGCATCTCACCGACAGAACTGCCCAAAGTAAAACGTGCGGTTTTTACCGGCAACCCGGTGCGCGCCGCAATTCTGGAGCGTGACGGCGCACAATATACTGCCCCTGGCGAATACCCGATCAGCCTGTTGGTTATCGGCGGTTCGCAAGGTGCGCGCATCCTGTCCGAAGTGGTTCCTGCCGCAATCGCCTTGGTTGAAGAAGATATTTTGCAATATATCCGCGTGTCACATCAGGCCCGCGAAGAGGACATGGACGCAGTGCGCGCCACCTATGAAAGCAACGGTATTCCCGCAACTGTGCGCACGTTCTTTAATGATGTCCCCAGTCGGTTGGCGGAATGCCAGTTGGTCATTTCGCGGGCCGGTGCGTCATCAATTGCCGATATTTCTGTTGTTGGCCGTCCATCGATCCTGATCCCATTGGCCGCCGCCATCCGTAACGAGCAGTCGGCAAATGCACGCGGGTTGGAAGCCTGCGGCGGGGCTTTGGTGATTGAAGAGGAAAACCTGTCAGCCGAAAGACTTGCGACCGCAATCGAAGGCATTCTAAGTGATCCCGAACTGGCCAATAGCATGGCGTATGCCGCGATGGATCACGGCAAACCCGAGGCCACAGAAATGCTGGCTTTGCTGGTTGAGGAATTGGCAGATGCAAATGACGCAAAGTCCGGGGAGACCGCATGAACGCTGCAACCAAACTGCCGACCGATATTGGCCCGATCCATTTCGTCGGTATTGGCGGCATTGGCATGTCCGGCATCGCCGAAGTGCTGTTAAATCACGGCTATGATGTGCAGGGCTCGGACCTGAAAGCCTCGCCTATTACGGAACGCCTTGCAGGTTTGGGCGCGCGGATATTTGTTGGGCAACACGCAGAGAATCTGCAGGGGGCCGAGGTTGTGGTGATCTCGTCTGCCATCAAGGCCGGCAATCCCGAACTTGACCAGGCGCATCGTCTGGGTTTGCCGGTGGTGCGGCGGGCCGAAATGCTGGCCGAACTGATGCGGATGAAATCCAACATCGCGATTGCCGGTACGCATGGCAAAACCACAACCACAACCATGGTCGCAACGCTGCTTGACGCGGGTGGGTTGGACCCGACCGTGATCAATGGCGGGATCATTCACGCATACGGATCCAACGCGCGTATGGGGCAGGGCGAATGGATGGTGGTCGAGGCCGATGAAAGTGACGGCACATTCATTAAACTGCCTGCAACCATCGCCATCGTCACCAATATCGACGCCGAACATATGGAGCATTACGGCACGTTTGATGCGCTTCGTGACGCGTTTTACACCTTTGTTCACAACATCCCGTTTTACGGTCTGGCGGTCTGTTGCACTGATCACCCAGAAGTGCAGGCGCTTGTCGGGCGGATAAGTGACCGCAGGGTAGTCACCTATGGGTTCAATGCACAGGCGGACGTACGGGCGCGTAATCTGACTTATGAAAACGGTGTGGCGCATTTTGATGTGGCTTTGCGGGCGGATGACCAGATTATCGAGGGCCTCAGCCTGCCAATGCCCGGCGACCATAACGTTCTGAACGCCTTGTCTGCCATCGCCGTTGCCAGGCATCTGGGAATGAAAGGCGGCGAAATTCGCGAAGCTTTGGCGAATTTCAAGGGCGTCAACCGGCGATTTACCAAGGTTGGTACCGTTAATGGTGTCACCATCATTGACGATTATGGCCATCACCCGGTTGAAATTGCCGCCGTATTGCGCGCCGCAAGGCAATCGACCAATGGACGCATAATAGCCGTTCATCAACCTCACCGGTACACGCGACTTTCCAGCCTGTTTGATGATTTCTGCACCTGTTTCAATGACGCAGATGTTGTGGCCATTGCCGAGGTTTACGCCGCAGGCGAAGACCCGATTGCAGGCGCCAGTCGCGATGATCTTGTGGCCGGTCTGATCAAACACGGGCACCGCAATGCCAGCGCCTTGCTGGAAGAAAAATGCCTTGCCGAACTTGTGCGCCGTGAAGCAAAGCCGGGCGATATGGTTGTTTGTCTGGGGGCTGGTACGATTTCAGCTTGGGCAAATGCCTTGCCGAAAGCACTTGGCGCATGAATGTTTCGTTGGTGGTCACGATTGCCTGGATTCTCGTGGTTTCGTTCGTCGGCATGTTGCCGCGCGACTATCACAAGCGTTTCGGCTTTCCGATGTTGATCCTGTTTCCGTTCGTGCTGGGGTATCTGGCATGGGATATGGGCCTCTATTGGGCGCTGGCCCTGCTGGCGGCCGCCTTGTCTATTTTCCGCTACCCGGCAAAATATTACGGACTGGCCCTGTGGCGCAAGCTGACGGGTCGGCCAGCGGTCGAATGACGGAAAGTGCCGCAGACTGGAAATTTCCGCTGCCCGACGTCGCGGGGCGGATCGCCCTTGATCGCCCTATGGCAAGCCTAAGTTGGCTGCGGGTCGGCGGGGTTGCGGAAATGTTGTTTCAGCCCGCGCATATGGCCGATATTTCAGCTTTTATGCAGCAAGTGCCTGAAAGCGTGCCGGTGATGCCGATCGGCGTTTGTTCGAACCTGATCATCCGCGACGGCGGTATCAAAGGCGCTGTGATCCGGCTGGGCAGCGGGTTTAACGGATTTGAGGTGATGGCCAACGGTAACCTGCGGGTTGGTGCCGGAGCACTTGACGCGCAAGTGGCCAAGCAAGCTGCAGCTGAAGGCTATGATCTGGCGTTTCTTCGAACCATTCCCGGCGGCATTGGTGGGGCGATCCGGATGAACGCCGGGTGTTATGGCAGCTATATGGCGGATGTTTTCGTCAGTGCCACAGCTGTGCGCCGTGATGGCAAAGTGGTGACATTGCGCAAATCTGATCTGGAGTTTTCCTATCGTCACAGCGCCATACCCGACGATATGGTCGTTGTTCAGGCAGTTCTTTCGCCACCGCGCGGTTCCCCCGAAAAAATCATTGAAAAAATGACCGAGGCATTGGCCAAACGTGCTGCAACCCAGCCGGTGGATGCGTTATCCTGTGGGTCAACGTTCCGCAATCCGGCTGGATTTTCCTCTACCGGTCAGGCCGACGATGTGCACGATCTGAAAGCCTGGAAAGTCATCGACGACGCTGGCTTGCGCGGCTTTCAACTGGGCGGGGCGCAAATGTCGGCGATGCACCCCAACTTTTTGATCAATACGGGTGGTGCAACCGCCGCAGACCTTGAAAATCTGGGCGAGTTGGTGCGAAAAAAGGTTTTCCAACACAGCGGAATAGAGTTACAGTGGGAAATAAGAAGGGTCGGCGAACCGGCCCCTTAAAAACAATAAGAAACAGGGTGTCAAAAAGCCCTTGAAGCAGGTAGTTGGTGTGGGCAGGTCGAGCAGCGACACATCCCCCCATGTTGTGGTCCTTTTGGGCGGCCCTTCGGTCGAACGCGAGGTATCGCTGGTGTCAGGACGCGAATGCGTCGCGGCACTGAGGGGCGAAGGATTTCACGTGACCGAGGTGGACGCGGGTCCTGACCTTGCGCAGGTGTTACAATCCGTAAAACCAGATGTTGTGTTCAACGCCCTGCATGGCCGTTGGGGCGAAGATGGTTGTGTTCAGGGTCTGCTGGAATGGCTGCGCATTCCGTATACGCATTCCGGCGTGCTGGCCTCGGCCCTTGCGATGGACAAGGAGAAGACCAAAACGGCTTATCGCCAGGCTGGATTGCCGGTGGTCGAGAGCTGCCTTGCCAGTTCCAGCGAAGTACGCACGCGTCATGTTTTGCCACCACCCTATGTGGTGAAGCCGAACAACGAAGGCTCGTCGGTTGGCGTCTATATCGTTCATGAATCGGCAAATGGCCCACCGCAATTGTCCGAAGATATGCCGGAATTAGTGATGGTTGAAGCCTATGCGCGGGGTCGGGAAATGACGACGTCAGTGATCGGAGATCGTGCGCTAACCGTGACCGATATCCTGACTGACGGCTGGTATGATTACGACGCCAAATACAAAACAGGCGGATCAAGGCATGTGCTGCCCGCCGATGTACCTACAGAAATATTCGACGCCTGCATGGATTATGCGCTCAGGGCGCACCGGGTTCTGGGCTGCCGCGGCCTCAGCCGCACTGATTTTCGCTGGGACGAAAGCCGCGGACTTGCCGGACTGATCTTGCTTGAAACCAATACCCAACCGGGAATGACGCCAACCTCGCTTTCCCCGGAACAGGCGATCCATTGCGGGATGAGTTTTGGAAAATTGTGCCGCTGGCTGATCGAGGATGCCTCATGCAACCGATGAAACCCTTCAAGGCGCGGCGCGATCCGGCGCCCAGCAAGACGTCTTACCGCTTTCAGCGCTTGTGGCTGACGCCGGTTTTCAGGTCGATTCTGCGTACCGGAGTCCCGGCTTTTACGATTTTGGCAGCCGTGGTTTGGTATTTATCCGACGACGCTCGGGTTGATGCCTTGCGCGAACATGCCGCCGACCTTCGGGCCAGCGTCGAGCAGCGGCCTGAATTCATGGTCAATCTGATGCGGATCGAAAACGTATCCGAGGAAGTTGCAGAAGATATTCGAGAAATCACCGCCGTTGATTTTCCGGTCAGCAGTTTTGATCTTGATCTGGCGTTGATGCGCGCGAATATCGAAGAACTGGACGCCGTGGCGCAGGCGTCCCTTGTCGTCAGGGCTGGCGGCATTCTGGATGTTGAAGTCGTTGAACGTGTGCCCGCGATTGTCTGGCGGGGACGTGAGGCCTTGGAACTGCTGGACGTGACCGGTCACCGCGTGACGCCTATTGAAGCCCGTGGCGACCGGCAGGATTTGCAGTTGATTGCAGGTGACGGTGCTGATGTCGTTGTGCCCGAAGCGCTTGAACTGCTTGCCGCAGCACAGCCCATTTCCAACCGCATACGCGGGCTGTTGCGGGTTGGCGAGCGCCGGTGGGATCTGGTTTTGGACCGCAACCAACGGATCATGCTGCCCGAGGCTGATGCGGTCACGGCCCTCGAAAGGGTCTTGGCCCTGAACACGATAAACGAACTGCTTTCGCGTGATCTGGTGATCGTTGATCTGCGCGACGCAAGGCGACCAACTCTGCGACTGGGTGTTGAGGCGCAGGAATTTTTGTTTCAAATCAGCAATGATAAAGCCAAGGACGACGCCTGATGACAATGCTCTACCAAACCCAGCGGGCCATGCGAAACCAGCGCCTTGCCGCCATGCAGCGTGGTGTTGTGGCGATTCTGGATGTGGGAACTTCGAAAATCGCCTGTCTGATCCTACGGTTTGATGGGGTGACGCCAAACTCGGCCACTGAAGGCGTTGGGGCGATGTCCGGCCAGTCGCGGTTTAGGGTTATTGGTGTCGCCACAACCCGGTCACGCGGGGTTAAGTTCGGCGAAATTGAAACCATGGAGGAAACCGAACGCGCCATTCGCACGGCGGTTCAGGCAGCCCAAAAAATGGCGAGTATCCGGGTTGATCATGTGATCGCGTGTTTTTCCGGCGCCCGCCCGCGGTCTTATGGGCTGGCTGGTTCAGTAGATTTGCATGAAAAAGCGGTGTCCGAGCACGATATCGCCCGCGTGTTGTCGGCTTGTGACGTGCCTGATTATGGCCGCAACCGGCAGGTTGTGCATGCGCTGCCGGTCAATTTTGCATTGGACCACCGCTCTGGCCTGTCCGATCCAAGGGGGCAGATTGGCAACCGTCTGTCCGTCGATATGCATCTGCTGACCGTCGATCAGGCGGCCGTTGAAAACCTGCTGCATTGCATCAAACGTTGTGATTTGGAATTGGCAGGGATTGCCAGTTCGGCCTATGCAAGCGGCGTGTCATCTTTGATCGAAGATGAGCAAGAGCTTGGGGCGGCCTGTATCGAACTGGGCGGCGGCGCCACCAGCATTTCGATCTTCATTCGCAAACACATGATCTTTGCAGATTCCGTCCGGATGGGCGGGGCACATATCACCTCGGATATTTCACAAGGCCTGCAAGTGCCGATGCCGATGGCCGAACGGATCAAGACGTTTTACGGCGGGGTCGAAGCGACAGGTATGGACGACCGCGAAATGATCGATATCGGCGGGGAAACCGGCGATTGGGAACATGATCGACGGCAAGTCAGTCGCGCTGAACTGATCGGCGTTATGCGCCCGCGTGTTGAGGAAATTCTGGAGGAAGTCCGCGCACGCCTGGACGCGGCGGGATTCGATCACCTCCCCAGCCAACGTATTGTTCTGACCGGCGGTGGCAGCCAGATCCCGGGTCTTGATAGCCTTGCCGCCCGAATACTGGGTCAACAAGTCCGCCTTGGTCGTCCGCTTCGCGTGCAAGGATTGCCACAAGCCGCAACCGGACCGGCTTTTTCCTCTGCAGTAGGATTATGTCTGATTGCAGCACACCCGCAGGACGAGTGCTGGGATTTCGAAATACCGATGGATCGTTACGCAGGCCGCAGCTTGCGCCGCGCTGTCAAATGGTTCCGTGAAAATTGGTAATCAGTCATCAACTATCGCCAAATCGGAGCCGATAAGCGATATCATGCCAATAAAATACCACAAACCGCTATATATTGTGAAAATATGGGTAAATTTTTAATGACCACCGCTAGCCGCTCGGTTACGGTGTGGAATCAACAGAGGCAAATAATACCGGCAAAAAGGCCGGAACTTGCAAACAGGCGGACAACACAATGGCTTTGAATCTCCGGATGCCCGAACATAACGACCTAAGACCCAAAATCACCGTTTTTGGTGTTGGAGGGGCAGGGTGCAACGCGGTCAATAACATGATCGACAAAATGCTCGAAGGAGCAGATTTTGTCGTGGCTAACACGGATGCTCAGGCATTGGCACAGTCCAGAGCGCCGGTGAAAATTCAGATGGGCGTCAAAGTTACCGAAGGTTTGGGCGCTGGCGCCCGACCTTCAGTGGGAGCAGCTGCCGCCGAGGAAAGCATCGAAGAGATCGTGGATCAGCTGGCTGGTTCGCATATGTGTTTTATCACAGCAGGTATGGGTGGCGGCACCGGTACTGGTGCTGCTCCAATTATTGCACAAGCGGCGCGCGAACTGGGGGTCCTCACGGTTGGTGTTGTCACCAAGCCATTCCAGTTTGAAGGCGCCAAGCGGATGCGTCAGGCCGAAGAAGGCGTCGAAGCCCTGCAACGGGTCGTTGACACGCTGATCATCATTCCAAATCAGAATCTGTTTCGGATTGCCAACGAAAAAACCACCTTTACCGAGGCGTTCTCGATGGCCGATGACGTACTGTATCAGGGCGTCAAAGGTGTCACCGATCTGATGGTTCGCCCCGGCATCATCAACCTTGATTTCGCCGATGTCCGGTCTGTAATGGACGAAATGGGCAAAGCAATGATGGGAACCGGCGAAGCGTCTGGCGAAGATCGCGCCATCCAAGCGGCAGAAAAAGCGATTGCAAATCCTCTGCTTGACGAGATTTCGCTGAAAGGCGCACGTGGCGTTTTGATCAACATCACCGGCGGCCATGATCTGACCTTGTTTGAACTGGATGAAGCCGCCAACCGTATCCGCGAAGAAGTCGATCCGGACGCCAACATCATCGTCGGCTCGACGTTGGATGCGGCGATGGAAGGTATGATGCGGGTTTCGGTTGTAGCAACCGGTATTGATGCGTCAAAAATCGAAAGCGAAATGCCGGTGCCGCGCCGCAAGATGTCGATGCCCCTTTCGCCAAGAATGGTCGACGAACCGGTTTCAACGCCCGTTGTCGAAAAAATTGCTGCCCGTGCACCGCAGATAGCTGCAAGCATGGACTATGAAGACGAACGGCCAAGCTTGCTGCGCGGTATGGAAGATGATCCTGTGTTCGGTGGCCATGATGAGGTCGATGAATTTGACGGCCCATCGCTGCCAGAACTTGGTGACGAACTGCCTGCGCCAGTCTATCGGCCCGAAGCCCGACATGTCGAACAATCGCATGTTCAGGCTGATGCATTTACCGAAGATGACGGTGATCTCACCGGATTTGTTGCTCCAAAACCGCGTGCTCTGGGCAAGCCTTCGAATGAAGCAATGAATCGCTTGCAAGCTGCGGTGAACAAAGCACCAAAAGCACTTGGTATGCGGGCGCCAAATGCCAGTCAGCTGCCACAAGCGGAACGGCAGCCGCGATTTGGGATCAACAGTTTGATTAATCGCATGACTGGACATACGTCCGAGCCTGCGCAACGTCAGGACCGCCAACCAGTGCCGCCGCAGGTAACGCCAATTACCGAATCAGAGAGCGACCCTGAGCAGGAACGAATTGATATTCCAGCGTTTTTGCGGCGCCAGGCCAACTAACCTCGCTTCAGTGAACACAATTTCAAAAGCGTCCCGCAGCAATTCGGGGCGCCTTATTGCTGTAGGAACAGCCTGTTTTCACCATAAATCGGCTATTCCTGCAGCCATCGGCAATTTTCCGCGCCGTATCGGCGCAATTGTTGCAAACGGTCACAAAGATTGAATTGAGGTTAACAAATCCGTTCTCTAGGAAAAGGCCAAGGCGTTAAGCGCGAAAACCAAGATCAGGCCAACTTGTGCAAACAACACTGAAAAATTCGATCAATCTGGTGGGGACAGGACTTCATTCAGGTAAGCCGGCGCACCTGCGTATTTTGCCGGCCTCGGCTGAATATGGCATCTGGTTTCGCCGGATGGATGTGTTTGACCGCGACAATCTGATTGCCGCGCGATTCGACAATGTTGACGACACCACCCTATGTACCCGGATCGCAAATGACGCCGGCGTTGCGGTGTCAACGATTGAGCATCTGATGGCCGCCTTTATGGGCTGTGGCATTCACAATGCGCTGGTAGAAATCGATGGCCCAGAAGTACCGATCATGGATGGCAGTTCGGACCAGTTTGTTCGCGAAATCCTGAAGGCAGGTATTCGTGGCCTTGATGCACCTGTGCGGGTGATCCGTATATTGGAACGCGTCGAAGTGAACTTGGACGGTGTGAAGGTTTCAATCGAACCGTTTGACAATCTTGAGATTGATTTCAGCATTGATTTCCCGGATGAGGCCATTGGACGCCAAACAAAGCGCCTGAATATGGCCAACGGGGCGTTCGTACACGAGTTGTGTAACAGTCGCACGTTCTGTCGCCAGTCTGACGTGGATTGGATGCGCTCGAACGGGATGGCACTGGGCGGCAGCCTTGAAAACGCGATTGTTGTTGATGGCGCCAAAGTGCTCAGCCCGGGTGGATTACGGCATCACGACGAATATGTGCGCCACAAAATGTTAGACGCTTTGGGTGACCTTGCCCTTGCCGGTGCGCCAATCATTGGACGGTATCACGGCATCCGCGCAGGCCATGCCGCCACCAATGCGTTATTGCGGAAATTGTTCGCAAATCCGACGGCCTATGAGATGGTCACTTGCGATACAGAGACCGCAACCAAACTGCCGGGTGCCGGGGTTCAGGCTTCAGATATCGGCTACGTCGCCTGATCTGCTTAAACATCCACTCAGATTACGAAAATTGCACTGAAAGCGTTTTTACTCTTGGCAGAATGTGCTAGGTAACGCCAATATGTTGTGGCGGATTCTGCCGCGAGGGATATAGGGCTGGCAATATGATAAAGGTCGGAAAACTGGCAGGGCAGTTACTGATGCTGGCTTGCGTCGTTTTTCTGGTATCTTGCAGCAAGCGCGATGACGGTGGAGTGCCGCTGGAGCAACAGCCACCCGAACAGATATTCAAAGCTGCTGAAGCGGAACTCGCCAACAAAAAACCCAAAGATGCTGCCGTTCTGTTTGGCGAAGTCGAACGTCTGTACCCTTATTCGGAATGGGCGAAGCGCGGCATTGTAATGTCGGCATTTTCCTATCATCAGGCCAAGAAATACGATGACAGTCGGGCTGCCGCACAACGTTATCTGGATTTCTATCCGGCGGATGAAGATGCGGCTTATGCGCAGTATCTGATGGCGCTTAGCTATTACGATGCGATTGAAAATGTCGCACGCGATCAAGGCAACACATTTCAGGCGCTGCAATCTCTGCGCGTCGTTATCGAACGCTATCCCGACAGCGAATACGCCAAGTCGGCCCGTTTGAAATTTGATCTGGCGATTGACCATCTGGCTGGCAAGGAAATGGAAGTCGGGCGTTATTACCTGAAACGCGGCCATTTCACAGCGGCGATCAACCGGTTCCGCGTGGTGTTGGAAGATTACCAAACCACAACCCACACACCCGAAGCGCTGCACCGGATTGTTGAAAGCTATCTTTCATTGGGTCTGGATGCAGAAGCCCAGACAGCAGGCGCCATTCTGGGGCATAATTTTCAAAGTACGGATTGGTATCAGGACAGCTATAACCTGCTGAAAGGTAAGGGGCTCGAGATGAAACCAAAGGGCGATGGCTGGCTGCGAACCATCTATCGGCGGATGATTAAAGGCAGCTGGATTTAGCGGCCTCAGGCCGGGGGGCAAAGGCCGATGCTGCGGGGTCTGACCATCCGCGATATCTTGTTGATCGACCGGCTGGATCTCGAGTTCCAGCCCGGCCTCAACGTGCTGACCGGCGAAACCGGAGCCGGAAAATCCATATTGCTTGACAGTCTGGGGGTCGTTTTGGGCTGGCGTGGACGTGCCGATGTGGTGCGCGAAGGGGCCGAGCAGGGCGAAGTTACAGCTGTGTTTGACCTGCCAGCAAACCATCCGGTTTTCGCACTGCTTGACGAGGCAGGGCTGCGTTCAGACGACGAACTGGTGATGCGGCGGGTATCCGGGCGCGACGGGCGCAAACAAGGCTTTGTCAATGACAGGCGCTGTTCGGGCGAGGTCTTGCGCCAGATTTCGGAATGCCTTGTGGAACTTCACGGTCAACACGATGATCGCGGGCTTTTGAACCCACGTGGCCACCGGGCATTGCTGGACGATTACGCCGCTTTGGCCGGGCAACTTGTTGTGGTCAGGCACGCATGGCGCAGTCTGGCGCAGGCGCGCTCGCAACTGGCCGAGCGGCAAGCATATTTGACAAAGCAAGCCGAAAACCACGAATATCTGACCCATGCCGTTGCTGAACTAAAAGCTTTAGCTCCGCAAATTGGCGAAGACGCAACGCTGGACACCAAACGCCGCCTGATGCAGACGGGCGAGCGTATTCGCGAAGATATTTCCAAAGCTGGCCAAGCCCTGAGTTTGCAGGGTGCCGAGGGATTGTTGAGTGACGCGCGGCGTTGGCTGCAAGGGGTCGAAGCCAAAGCCGAAGGCCGGTTGACTGCGCCTTTGGCCGCCCTCGAACGTGTAGCGATTGAACTCGATACCGCTCAGCGTGGGGTCGAGGACTGCTTGCTTGCCCTTGATTTTAACCCACATGAACTGGAACTGCTGACCGAACGGTTGTTCGCAATCCGTGGTCTTGCCCGCAAACATGGCGTTTTACCGGATGCCCTGGCGGATCACACCGCGAAATTGCGTGCCGATCTGGCCGAGATCGAGGCGGGCGAAAAAGATTTGGCCGATCTGCAAGCCATTTTGGATAAGGCCAGGGCCGATTTTGATGCTGCCGCTGAAAATCTGTCTGCCACCCGCCAAAAAGCCGCCCGTAAACTTGATACGGCAATGGCGGCTGAACTGGCGCCACTGAAAATGGAACGTGCGGTCTTCACCACTGAACTTAGTCGCATCGAGGCCGGGCCCGACGGTCTTGACGCGGTGCAATTCACTGTAGCCACCAATCCGGGCGCACCGTCAGGTGCTTTGAACAAAATCGCGTCTGGTGGCGAGCTGTCGCGGTTCCTGCTGGCGCTCAAAGTGTGCTTAAGTGCGCGAGCCGAAGGATTGACCATGATTTTTGACGAGATTGACCGCGGCGTCGGTGGTGCAACTGCAGACGCGGTCGGGCGACGTTTGGCGGCCTTGGCTTCCGGCGGACAGGTCTTGGTTGTAACGCATTCGCCGCAGGTTGCTGCCCTCGGCGACCATCATTGGGTGGTGGAAAAACAAGTCAGCGGCAAGATCACCCGTACAACCGTTTCGCCGGTCACCGGCGACGCGCGAACCGCCGAAGTCGCCCGGATGCTGGCCGGTGACACCGTGACCGATCAGGCCAAAGCCGCCGCCGAAGTCCTGCTTAGAGCGCAATAAAACGGCACTTCAGTTCGTCCGTACCAGTTTGCCCGGATTCATGATGCCCTTTGGATCAAGCGCGCGTTTGATGTCGCCCATCACCGTCCAGCCCTCGCCGTGTTCGGCCACCATATAATCAAGCTTGCCCATACCCACGCCATGTTCGCCGGTCACGGTTCCGCCCATCGCCAACGCGCGGTTTGCCAATCGGTGGCTTAGATCAAGCGCTAGACGTTTTTCCGCAGCATTGCCCGGCTCGATCAGTAATATCGCATGGAAATTCCCGTCGCCAACATGCCCAAGGATTGGCCCCGGCAGTCCACTTGCCAAAATGTCCGCCCTGGTTTCGCGCACGGCATCCGCCAGCCGTGAAATCGGCACACAAACATCAGTAACCACTGCGGTGGCACCGGGTTTCAGCGCCAATGTAGCGTAATAGGCGTTGTGGCGCATCTTCCACAGCGCGTTGCGATCCTCGGCTTTGGTGGTCCATTGAAAATCATGCCCGCCCATATCAGCCACAATCTCGCCAACCCGTTCGGCCTGTTCTGAAACCGCCTGATCCGAGCCATGAAACTCCAACAGCAAATGTGGTTTTTCCGGCATCTTGGCATCGGCATAAATGTTGAATGCCCGCGCCGTTGCCTCGTCAACGAACTCGATCCGCGCCATTGGGATTCCCATCTGGATCGTCGCGATCACGGTGGCAACCGCTGTGTCAATGTCGTCGAATACGCAAATCGCCGCCGAAACTGCCTCGGGTTGGCCATGCAGGCGCAGGGTCAGTTCGGTGATCAGGCCAAGCGTGCCTTCCGCCCCGACAAACATCGCCGTCAGATCGTAACCCGCCGACGATTTGCGCGCCCGCGTGCCGGTTCGAATAACCCGCCCATCTGCCAGCACCACTTCCAGCGCCAGAACATTTTCGCGCATGGTGCCGTACCGCACCGCCGTTGTGCCACTGGCGCGGGTCGAAGCCATACCGCCAATTGATGCGTTCGCACCGGGATCGATTGGAAAAAACAACCCTGTGGCGCGCAATTCCGTGTTCAAAGCCTCGCGCGTGATCCCAGGTTGCACCACGGCATCCATGTCGTCGGTGTTGATCTGCAGCACCCGGCTCATCCGGCTAAGGTCGATCGTCACGCCGCCATTCACCGCCAAAGCGTGTCCTTCCAGCGAGGTGCCTGTCCCCCACGGGATCACGGGGCAATCATGTCGATGGCAAATCGCCAGCGCGGTTGAAACTTCTGCGGTTGTTTCCGGATAAAGCACCGCATCGGGCGGCATATGGGCAAAATGCGTTTCGTTTTGCCCATGCAGGTCCAGTTCTGACTTGGAGGTTGTTAAACGATCCCCTAAAACCGTACCAAGTTCTGCGATTGCACTGGTGATGGTCATAATCCGCCTCTGGTTTTGATTGATGGAATGCTAAGTCAAATAGCGCAGTAGCGAAAGGGCCGGGGTATAGTGGCCGAGACATCACGCGAGTTCCTGAAACAAAGCGCGCGCCATAGCGCCACAAGCTTTACACGCGGCTGGGCTTTGATGCGGCGCCACGGGCCGGATCAGGTGCAATTCTGGTTCATTGCCCTGATTGTCGGGATCGCTGCGGGTTTTGCGGCCCTTGGGTTTCGCTATCTCGTGGCCCAGACCCAAACCTTTGTTTACGGCACCGATGACGTGATACTGGCAACAGTTGCCCGCACTTTACCGTGGTATTGGGTGCTGATCGTGCCGATTATCGGCGGCTTGATTGTTGGGCAGTTGTTGCATCATTTCACACCGGATGCGCGCGTACGTGCGGTTGCCGATGTGATCGACGGAGCCGCACTGCGCAATGGGCGCGTCGAAATAAAAGCAGGCATCGCCTCGGCTTTTGCGTCGCTGATTACATTGTCCACCGGCGGTTCAACTGGCCGTGAAGGCCCGGTTGTGCATTTGGGGGCGATGATCTCGACCTGGGTCAGTGACCTGATCCATGCCAATGGCATTACCGGGCGTGATTTGCTTGGCTGTGCTGTGGCCGCAGCGGTGTCCGCGTCGTTCAACACTCCGATTGCCGGGGCGTTGTTTGCACTTGAAGTCGTCCTCAGACATTTCGCGGTCCATGCCTTCGCGCCTATTGTCATCGCGTCTGTCGCAGGTACGGTGGTCAGCCGGGTGTTTCATGGCGACGTTACTGAATTCTACCTGCCTGCCGACAACGTATTAGAGTTTTACGTCGAACTTCCGGCCTTTGTGCTGCTAGGCCTTCTGTGCGGGATGGTCGCTGTCTTACTGATGCGCGCGATCTTCTGGGCCGAAGATATGGGCGATCATTTGCAACGCTCGCTTCACATGCCGCGCTGGCTGCGCCCTGCTGTGGCGGGTGCGCTGCTTGGCGCAATCGCGATCCTGTTTCCGCATGTGATCGGGGTTGGCTATGAAACGACCTCGGCGGCCTTGACTGGCAAGCTGGTGTTTTGGGGGGCGGTGATCTTTGCGGTTGCAAAAGCCGCCGCCGTCGTCGTCACCGTTGCAGGCCGGATGGGCGGCGGTATCTTCTCGCCAAGCCTGATGCTGGGTGCGCTGACCGGACTGGCCTTTGGCTATGCCGCCACCAGCATTTTTCCGCAAGTGTCCGGCTCGGAAACGCTTTATGCGCTGGCAGGTATGGGCGCTGTTGCCGCCGCCGTGCTGGGTGCGCCGATTTCAACGACTTTGATTGTTTTCGAGCTGACGGGCGACTGGCAAACCGGCCTTGCCGTCATGGTGGCGGTGTCGATGTCA
>DJBQ01000194.1:2497-4489 GCA_002430125.1 Rhodobacterales bacterium UBA5972 | reverse complement strand
TCGGTGTCGATGTCAACCGCTTTGGCCAGTCGTCTTGTCCACATGTCCTTCTTCCTCAGTCAGCTAGAGCGGCGCAACGTCCATCTGGCCGCCGGGCCGCAAGCCTATTTGTTGGCAACCTTTGGCGTGGCCAAGGTGATGCGGATGATTGGTGACAAAACCTGCGCCCCTGAAGAGGATTGCTGGGCCTTGGTCGAGCAGGGCGTCTATCTTGACGGCAATGTAACGCTGGAAGTCGCAATGCCGATGTTTGCAAATACCGCGCGCGCGTTCATTCCCGTCGTGACACTTGCCGGCGAGGATGAGCCGCCAAACCTGTGGGGTGCGCTTTACCATGTGGACGCTTTGCAGGCCTACAACGAGGCGCTTGCCGCCGTCAGCAGGGAAGAACATTCCTAGGTTGCGCAGTCCGCCAGGAAATGGCCAATTTGGTTTTTTCGACCAAACTCAAAGCTCTTCAATCGTAACTTTGCCGCCAAAGAACGCCAGATACCCGGTGATCGCCGCCATAGCGTCCAGCGGCGTTTCATATGACCAGGCAACGTCCGGAACGATGCCGCTTTTGCCGTGAAATGCGTAATAAGTCGCAGCCCCTTTATGCGGGCAAACGGTTGAACTGTCGGTCTTTTCCAGAAAAGCCATGCCGACATCGTCGCGTGGAAAATAAATTACGCTTGGATAATCGCCCTCGGTCAATTCCAGAACATTGCTTGATTCCGCCAGAACCGCGCCTTTGGCGCGGACGGTCCATGTGCCTTTAGGTTCACGAATCTTTATATGTTCAGTCATAGCTTCCTCCGGATTTTGCGGTATCATACATCACAAGTCACCGATGTCGCACTGCTAAAGCGGCGCACAGGCCCGTTTCATCCATGCGTGCGTGGCGGTCGAACAATTTAGCCCAATCTTGGCTAATGTGGCCTGATGATACGCATTCAACCAACCGCGCTCTGTTGGTGTTAACATATCGGTCTCAATCAGATTTCGATCAATTGGCGTGAACGACAAGGTTTCAAACTCCAACATGGTGCGGTCGTCCTGACCATCAAGCCTTTTCGCCGGCTGGACGACGACAAGGTTCTCGATCCGGATACCGAACGCGCCCTCACGGTAATATCCCGGCTCGTTTGACAGGATCATCCCCGCCTCAAACGGTACATGGCTGATCCGTGACAAGCGTTGCGGCCCTTCATGCACCCCCAGAAACGACCCCACCCCGTGTCCGGTGCCATGATCGAAATCCTGTCCGGCCTGCCACAAGGCAAACCGCGCCAAGGGGTCCAGATCGCGCCCGGCCAGCCCCTTAGGCCAACGGGCCAGCGATATCGCAATCATACCTTTAAGAACCCGGGTGAAGCATTGGCGTTGTTCCAGCGTCGCCTCACCAATTGCGATTGTGCGGGTGATATCCGTGGTGCCATCGCGGTACTGCCCCCCGCTGTCAACCAACAGCAAATCCCCGGGCTGGATCTGCCGGTTGCTGTCTTCGGTCACGCGGTAATGGTTGATCGCGCCGTTCGGCCCGGTGCCACAGATCGTCTCAAAACTGATATCCACCAACAGGTTCGAGGCAGAACGCAAAGCTTCAAGCTTGGTGACAACATCAATCTCGCTCAAATCCGGCGTGGCCCCTTGCGCGTCAAGCCATGCAAGCAATTCGGCCATAGCAATACCATCGCGCAGATGTGCCGACCGGGCGCCTTCAATCTCGGTCGCATTCTTGCAGGCCTTCGGCAAGATGCAGGGATCTGGCGCGTAAGCAATGCCAATGCCCGCCTTGTTCAGACGGTTGGTCACCCATAAAGGCGCCGTTGATTTATCAAGCCGCACCGGTCCGATCATCCGGTCAAGGGCATCCCCAAACGCCTCCCACGGTGCAAGTGAAATATCCGCACCAAGATGCGTCAGCGCGGCGTCGTCGGCCTTTTTGGGATCGGTAAACACCTCTGCATGGCCATCGGCCCACAGCACCGCAAACGCCAGAACCACCGG
>DJBQ01000194.1:2087-2337 GCA_002430125.1 Rhodobacterales bacterium UBA5972 | reverse complement strand
CTCTGGTCTTCTGCCTTCAATATATCGCCAATCCGCTTGCGCTTATCACCACTGGTTTCGCCCGAAAATTCAAGACCATGCGGGCGGATCAAGCCGACAGGTGCTGCCGGCTGGTCGGCCCAGATGCGATCAACCATATTGTCGCATTCTTGCAAGGTTATCCCTGCCGGGGCCAGTGCCGTGCGCAATTCGTCGATCTGATCCTTTCCATGCAGCCAGGCGTCAAACCCAACCACACCGCCGGTTGGTA
>DJBQ01000194.1:1506-1806 GCA_002430125.1 Rhodobacterales bacterium UBA5972 | reverse complement strand
GTTTTCAGCCAATCTGCCAACTTAACCTCAGGCCACGGCACCGGCGTGAAATGTTCCATCGCGATCTGGCTTTTCACCTGAACCCGGTAACGCCCGTCGATAAAAACTCCCGCCGATTGTTGCGTGACAGCGCAGAATCCGGCTGACCCCGTGAAGCCGGTTAACCAAGCCAACCGCTCGTCGCGCGCGGGAACCCATTCACCCTGATGAACATCTGCCCGTGGCACCAAAAATCCGTCAAGACCGGCGGTGGTCATTTCCGCGCGCAAGGTTGCAAGACGCGGCGGGCCTTCTGATGGC
>DJBQ01000194.1:0-1357 GCA_002430125.1 Rhodobacterales bacterium UBA5972 | reverse complement strand
TCCCCGCCGGAGGCCAGAAAGTCAGGCTCAAAATCGCAGATTTTGAGCCGGGCCCAACGGAAAACGACCGCAGGTCGCTTTTCCGGCGGGAGAACTCCTTGGCCTTAACCCGCGCGACGCGCCTTATTGATCCCCAAGAAACGCGCCCGCGCCCTTGGGTCATTGTCAAACAATCCGGCCAGTTGTTCGGTAATCGCACCGGCCAGTTGTTCCACATCCGTGATCGTCACAGCGCGTTCGTAATAGCGCGTCACGTCATGGCCGATCCCGATTGCAATCAGTTCGACCGCACGACGCTTTTCGACCATTGCGATCACGTCACGCAGGTGCTTTTCCAGATAGCTGGCCGAATTCACTGACAAGGTGCTGTCATCAACCGGTGCGCCATCGGAAATCACCATCATGATCCGTCGCGCCTCGGGCCGTGCACACATGCGCCGATGCGCCCATTCCAGCGCCTCACCGTCGATATTTTCCTTCAGCAAACCTTCTTTCATCATCAGCCCCAGATTGGGCCGGGTGCGACGCCACGGGGCATCCGCACTTTTATAGATGATATGGCGCAAATCATTCAGTCGCCCGGGCGTCTGTGGGCGCCCCTCGCTTAGCCATTTCTCGCGGCTTTGCCCACCTTTCCAGGCGCGGGTGGTGAAACCCAAAATCTCAACCTTGACCTGACACCGCTCCAATGTGCGCGCCAGAACATCAGCGCAAATCGCGGCAATGGAAATCGGCCGACCCCGCATCGAGCCCGAATTGTCGATCAACAACGTCACGATCGTGTCGCGGAACTCCGTGTCTTTTTCCTGCTTGAACGACAGCGGTGTGGTCGGGTTGGCCACAACTCGCGCCAGACGCCCGGCATCCAGAATGCCCTCTTCCAGATCAAACAACCACGACCGGTTTTGTTGGGCCTGCAAGCGGCGTTGCAATTTATTGGCCAAGCGTGACACGGCGCCCTTCAGAGGCTCCAGCTGCTGATCCAGATAAGCCCGCAGCCGCTCCAGTTCCGCTGGTTCCGCTAAATCCTCGGCCTTTATTTCCTCATCAAAATCAGTGCTATAGACTTTGTAATTCGGATCGGCATCAGAATGTGCGGGCGGTGGAGGCGGCTCTAACGGTGGTTCGCCATCCGCCATTTCGGCATCGTCAGACATGTCCATATCGTCCATGTCTTCCATGGAAACCTGCGCCTGACTTTCCTCCATCTCGGACTGTTCGTCGTCAGGGTTCTGTTCAGACTCGTCGCTGTCATCCTCCTGATCGCTGCCCTCACTATCCGGCTGATCCTGTTCTTCGGCGTTCTGTTCGGCGTCCTCGTCCTGATCCTGATCCTGGTGCTGGTACTGGTACTGGT
>DJBQ01000195.1:911-11139 GCA_002430125.1 Rhodobacterales bacterium UBA5972 | reverse complement strand
CCATATGTTCAGGCGGGTGCGCGGCGGTTTGGGCATTGGCACGGTTGGTGCGAATGCAATTTTTGCCGCGATCACCGGAATTTCCATCGCCTCGGCGGCGGTTTTCACCAAAATCGCGGTGCCGGAAATGATGCGACACGGATATTCCAGCCGGTTTTCGGTGGGTGTGGTTGCTGGCTCGTCGGTGCTGGGCATGTTGATCCCACCAAGCCTGCTGCTGATCCTTTACGGGTTGCTGACGGAACAATCGGTGGGGGATTTGTTTATTGCCGGGGTTATTCCGGGTATCCTGCTGGCGCTGATTTTCGGGCTTGGGATTTATCTGATGGCGGTTTTCAGGCCGAAAATGCTGGGCCCTGATCTGGCGGCTACGGCTAACGAAACCCCGCCGCTGAGTTTGTCGCAACTTGTATCCAAAGGCCTGCCGATTGCCACCCTGATCGGGTTGGTTCTGGGCGGCATTTACGGCGGTTTTTTCACCCCAATCGAAGCGGGTGCGGTTGGCTGCGCCGGGGCTATCGTGATCGGGCTGGCGCGGCGGACGCTGGGACTGCGCGATTTTTGGGACGTGCTAAGTGATACCGGTCTGGTGACCGCGTCAATCAGCTTTCTGATTATCGCCGCACAGATGTATTCGCGCATGTTGGCCCTGTCCGGCGTTCCGGCGGAATTTGGCAATTTCATCGCCACGGCTGATATCGGTTATTGGGGGGTGATCTTGGCCTATGTGCTGCTGGTCATTCTGATGGGCACGGTTCTGGACAGCTCGTCGATTATGCTGATCCTTGTGCCGCTGATGTTGCCGGTGCTGGTGACAATGCAAGTCGATCTGATCTGGTTTGGTATCGTCACCATCATCGCGGTCGAAGTGGGATTGCTAACGCCGCCGTTTGGAATATCGGTTTTTGTGATCAAGTCTGCACTGGATGATCCGACCATTACCTTAACCGATATCTTCATCGGGGCGGCCCCGTTTGCGTTGATGATGCTGATTGTTTTAGGTCTGGTTCTGGTGTTCCCGGTGCTGGCCACTGCTTTGATATGAAAGGAAATCCTATGACCCGTCGGTTTGTTGATATCTCGGTTGCCCTTGAAATGGGGATTGCCTCGGACCCGCCGATCATGTTGCCGGAAATTAACTATTTCAAGCACAGCGACACGGCCGAACAGGTCATGTCGTTCTTTCCGGGCCTGACCAAAGAGGGGCTGCCGGGCGGCGAGGGCTGGGCGGTTGAGACGATGAAAATCTCGACCCATAACGGCACGCATCTGGATGCGCCCTATCACCATCACTCAACCATGAGCAAAGGCGAGCGCGCGCTGACCATTGACGAGGTGCCGCTGGAATGGTGCCTGAACCCCGGCGTGAAGCTGGATTTCCGGCATTTTGCCGACGGTTATGTGGTGACAGCTGCTGATGTCGAGGCCGAGTTGAAGCGGATCGGACATGATCTGAAGCCGCTGGATATCGTGGTTATCAACACCTCGGCCGGGGCGTATTACGGCAAGCCGGATTTTCTGACGAAAGGCTGCGGAATGGGGCGCGAGGCGACGTTGTTTTTGACCCGTCAGGGCGTGCGGGTGACCGGCACTGATGCCTGGAGTTGGGACGCGCCTTTCGCGCTGACTGCCCAGGTATTCGCGAAAAACCCGGACCCCTCGATCATCTGGGAAGGGCATCGCGCCAGCATGGAAATCGGGTATTGCCATATGGAAAAGCTGACCAACCTTGAAGCGCTGCCAGCGAACGGCTTTGAGATCTCGTGTTTCCCGTTCAAAATCAAAGGCGCATCGGCCGGGTTCACCCGCGCTGTCGCCATATTTAAGGAATAGCACAGATGCGATTGGCCACAGTCCACCATAACGGCCGCACAAAGGTTGTCGCAGCACTTGATGACGACATGCTGCTTGATCTTGATCGTGCCGCCGAACTTGCCCGTTATGAAACCAACGTTTTCACCAGTATGCAGGCGGTGATCAACGAAGGCGATTACGGGTTGGAACAAGCGCATGGATTGCTGCGGCGCGCCAATAAACGCACCATAATCCCGGTCGCCGAAGTCGTGTTCCTGCCGCCGATCATGCCGGTGCAATATCGTGACTGCCTGGTGTTTGAGGAACATCTGAAAAACGGCTTTGAACAATCGGCCAAGTTGACCGGCCAAACCTATGCAATCCCAAAGGTCTGGTATCAGCAGCCGATCTATTACAAGGGCAACCGGATGTCCTTTATCGGGCATCAGATGGATGTCTTATGGCCATCTTACGCTGAATATCTGGACATCGAACTTGAACTGGCGATTGTCATTGGTAAGACCGGCAAAGATATCAGCCGCGAGGACGCACCGAACCACATTTTCGGCTATACGATCCTGAATGACGTGTCGGCGCGCGATGCGCAAATGCTTGAAATGGAAGCGAAACTTGGCCCGGCGAAGGGCAAGGATTTTGATACGGGTAACATCCTTGGACCCTATATCCTGACCGCGGACGAGGTGCCGCATCCGGTGGCTTTGAACATGGAAGCGCGGGTGAATGGCGAACGCTGGGGCGGCGGGAACAGCCGGGATATGTATCACAATTTTGCGGATATTCTGGCGCATATCTCGGCCTCGGAAACTATTTATGCCGGCGAGGTGATTGGGTCAGGCACGGTTGGTACCGGCTGCGGTCTGGAAATCGGCAAGCGCCTTGCGCCGGGTGACCGGTTTGAACTTGAGATCGAGAATATCGGCATTCTGGCGAACCGGATCGTTAAAGGAGGGTAGGAATGGCCAATCCAATCGACGGGTTTCAGGTGAACCCGGCTGATCTGAAGTACATAGGGCATGATCTGCAAAGGCCAGAATGTATTTTGGCGGAACCCGATGGCTCGCTTTGGGCGGCGGATGCGCGGGGCGGGGTTATGCATATTTTGCCGGATGGGCAGCAGGAATTGATTGCCCAGTCGGAACAAACCGGATTTGCGCAAACCGATGACGAAGCCAGCCGCTATACTTCGGGCACCTTGCCAAACGGTCTGGCGTTTGCGCGCAACGGCGACATTCTGATTTCGAATTTTGGCACCGATCGCTTGGAGGTTATGCGCCGCGATGGCGAAACCAAGGTGCTTTACGACACGCTGAATGGCAAGCCGATTGGCAAGGTCAATTTCGTGTTGCGCGACAGCAAAGACCGAATTTGGCTGACTGTATCAACCACGATTTCGAACTGGATGGCGGCGAGCAGTCCCAACATCATCGACGGGTTTATTGCGGTGGTTGATGAAAAGGGCCTTAGGATTGTGGCGGATGGTCTGCATTTCACCAATGAAATCCGGTTGGATGCCAATGAGGAATGGCTTTATGCGGTTGAAACCTGTGGTATGAAAATAACCCGGTTTCGGGTGCAAGATGACGGGTCATTGACCCACCGGGAAACCTTTGGCCCGGAAAGCCACGCAGCGTTTATCGACGGCATTGCCTTTGACGCTTATGGCAATCTGTGGGGCACGCATGTGATGACCGACCGGATTTTCGCCCTGACGCCCGAGGGCGATTTGCGGATCATTCTGGACGATGACAATGGTTCGGAAACCGGCAAAGCCCTGCTGCGCGCCTTTGCTGCGGATCGCGTGACGCCGGATTTACAGCTGGCTTGCGGCGGGCAAATAGCCAATTGGATGGCGAGTGTAACCTTTGGCGGGCCGGATTTGAAAACCGTTTACATCGGCAGTCTGCGCGGCACGACTATTCCATATTTCAGCGCGCCGTTTGCGGGGTTGCCGATGGTTCACTGGAACGAGAGACGTAACTAAGGATTTGAAAACATGACCGATAATGCAGGTTTGCCGCAAAAGGCGCTGGTTCAGTTCGATTGCAAAGGCCACGCAACCGGCAAAATGCGCAATGATCTGGAAGTGATGATGAAACTGCCGTTTGAAGAGGGGCCGTTCATTCTGGCAACTGACGAAGGCTCGTTTCATGGCGGGGACGCAAGCGCGCCGCCGCCTTTGGCGTTGTTCGTGGCGGGGCTGACGGGGTGCATCATGACCCAGATACGGGCCTTTGCGAAGCGGCTGAAAGTTTCGCTGAATGATCTGGATGTTGAAACACGCGTTGTCTGGGATTGGGAGGCCAAGGGGCGAATTTATGAAACCGGACCGCGTTCGTTTGAAATTGACGTGATGATTGACAGCAGCGATGCGGTGGAAAAAGTGGTGGAATTGATAAACGCGGCGAAAAAAGGCTGTTTTCTGGAGCAGACTTTGGGGCAGGCGAATACAATCCGCCACCGGATGAAAACGCCGGATGGCTGGGTCGAGGTTTAAGCGGCTTTACTTGAAATGCTTGCTGAGCTTCAGGCCCTGACCCTGATAGTTCGATCCGAGATCGGCACCGTAAAGCATGGCGGGTATTTCGTTCATACGTTCATAAACCAAACGCCCGACGATCTGACCATGCTCCAGCACAAACGGGGCTTCGTGGCAACGGACCTCAAGAACCCCGCGAGAGCCGACGCCACCGGTAGCGGCGTGGCCAAAGCCGGGGTCAAAAAAGCCAGCGTAATGCACCCGGAATTCACCGACCATTGCCAGATAGGGGGCCATTTCGGCGGCATAAGCGGGCGGTATATGCACGGCTTCACGGCTGACCAGAATGTAAAACGCATCCGGGTCCAGAATGATCTGGCCGTTTTTGGTGTGGACTTCTTCCCAATATTCGGCCCGGTCGTAATAGCCGATCTTGTCAAGATCGATGACGCCGGTATGGGGCTTGGCGCGATAGCCGACCAAGTCGCCCGTCGCGGGCCGCAGGTCGACGGAAAAGCCAAGACCCTGATCAATATGGGCCGGACCTGATACCAGCACGTCGGTCGCATGCAGCGCCGTTAGTTCGGCATCGGTCAGCACTGCTTGGCCTTGGCGGAACCTGATCTGGTTCAGGCGCATACCGGGACGGACAAGTACAGAAAACGACCGTGGGCAAATCTCGGCGTAAAGTGGGCCGTGATAACCGGGTTCGATGCGGTCAAACTCGACGCCACCATCGGTAATAAGCCTAGTTAACAGATCAAGCCGCCCGGTCGAGGATTTTGCGTTGGCAACCGCCGTAATATCCTTTGGCAGCGCAAGGCTTTCCATCAGAGGGACGACGTAGACACACCCTTTTTCCAGCACCGCTCCGGCAGTCAGATCGACCCGGTGCATTTCAAATTCAGCCAAGCGCTCAGCGACGCTGCGGCCTTTGCCAGTCAGAAACGAGGCGCGGACCCGGTAAGCGATGTTGCCAAGGCGCAGATCAAGGCTGGCAGGTTGGATTTGGCCATAAGGCACCGGCAGGTCAGCCTGAATTACGCCGTCTGAAATCATCGTTTGGATGGCTTGTGACGCCAGAACTCCGGGGCGTTGGGACGTCATAGAGGGGCACCTCGCGCCTGTCTGCGGTCCGGCAATTGGGGACCGGATTTTGGAGAATTGGTCGGGCTAGCGAGATTCGAACTCACGACCTTTCGTCCCCCAGACGAACGCGCTACCAAGCTGCGCTATAGCCCGACTGTTGGGTGTTATACGGCTTTTGTGCGCAGGGGCAAGCGTGAAACAGGGGCTTAACCTTGCATCATGTCGGCGTGCATCCGGTTGCGCAGATGCAAGAGACGTTGATAAATGGCAGCGACCCGGTCATCCAGTGGTTTGGTGAGGCTGGCGTCCTTTGGTGCCACGTCAACAGCCGTATCGCGCGCGGCTTTTCCGTCTTCCATGAACTGTTCAAGAAATGCGCGGTCGTCCAATTCGTCTTCGATTTCGGGAGCGATTATTTTGGTTTCCACGGCAAGGACTTCAACTTCAACCTTGGTCGTGCGAACAACCATCACCTCGGATTCTGCACCCTCGGCAGTGTCATCCGGTTCGGTTGTGGCAGCGACCCCGCCCCAGGTTTCAAATGCATCATCATTGTCAGCACGATCATCGGCGGCGATTGCAGTGCCTTCATCGCCAAGGATCTCGGTAATTGGTGTGGTTTCGCGCACAGACCCTTGGTCATCATCTTCGCCTGGCAGCGGCAAGGATAAAGAGCTTACGTATTTGACGCCCTTTTCGCGCATGATTTTCTGCACACCTTTGATGGTGATGCCATCGTCATGCAACAGCCGCCGGATGCCACCGAGCAACATCATGTCAGTCGGACGATAATATCGCCGCCCGCCAGCGCGTTTTACCGGTTTTACTTGCGTAAAACGGCTTTCCCAAAATCTGAGAACATGCGCAGGGGTTTCCAGCCAGTCAGAGACTTCGCTGATCGTGCGAAAAGCGTCAGCTGATTTCGCCATCGCCCCGCTTAACCTTTGTTTCCGGTCGCAACACGCTCTTTCATCAGATGCGATGGACGGAACGTCATCACCCGGCGCGGCAAAATCGGAACTTCTTCGCCGGTTTTCGGATTACGGCCAATACGCGCCGTTTTGTCGCGAACGCCGAACGTGCCAAACGACGAAATCTTAACACTGTCACCTGACGCAAGCGCGTCTGACATGTGTTTAAGCACAGCTTCGACCAAATCCGCAGATTCATTGCGCGACAGTCCGACTTCACGAAAAACCGCTTCACTTAAATCCATACGGGTCAATGTATTGTCACTCATTGCAGTTCCCCCATTAACGCATGGGGCAAGAATACGGACATTCAAAATAAAGAGTCAACAACAACGGCTTGGAAACAGGCGATAATTCGCCCTTTTCACTCAATTCGACCTCTACCAGCGCAGAACTACGGCCCCCCAGGCCAGACCCCCGCCAATAGCTTCGGCGACCAGAAGGTCACCTCGCTTGATCTGCCCGCGGGCTTTGCCCACAGACAGCGCAAGGGGAATCGATGCCGCCGAAGTATTACCATGGTCCTGAACGGTTAATACGACGCGTTCAATCGGCACGCCCATTTTCTGGGCGGTCGACTTAATGATCCGCAGATTGGCCTGATGCGGCACCACCCAATCGACCTGATCGGCAGTGACACCGGCCTTTTCCATCGCTGCATCGGCCGTTTGGGCCAGTTTGATGACCGCATGTTTGAAAACCTCGCGGCCTTCCATCTTTAACACACCGGCTGTCTGCGTAGAGGAAACGCCACCATCAACATAGAGTAAGTCACTGAAACGCCCGTCGGAATGCAGATCGGTCGACAATATTCCGCGATCTGAACTGGCGCCGTCGGTTTCGGTTGCCTCCAGCACAACGGCACCAGCGCCATCGCCAAACAGGACGCAGGTTGACCGGTCAGTCCAGTCCATTATCCGTGAAAATGTCTCGGCGCCGATGACGATTACCCGGCGCGCCTGACCCGAAAGGATCATCGCATTGGCATTGGCCAGCGCAAAAACAAATCCGGCGCAAACCGCCTGAACGTCAAAGGCAAAGCCGCGCTGCATTCCCAGGGCTGCCTGCACTTTGGTTGCTGTTGCGGGAAATGTCTGATCCGGGGTCGAAGTTGCCAGAATGATCGCGTCGATCTGGTCGATGGTCAAGCCAGCATCTGTCAACGCGTTCTGGGCAGCTTTTACCGCCAAATGTGAGGTGAGTTCGCCCTCGGCCGCAAAATGACGCCGTTCAATGCCCGAACGGGATTTAATCCAGTCATCTGTGGTGTCCAGCGTCTTTTCAAATTCGGCATTCTCTACCACCCGTTCGGGCAGATAGTGGCCAACACCTTTTATGGTCGCGCGAAGAGTCTTCATATGGTCTGTCACTCGTTGGGATGAACTGGTTTGGCATCTTCGCGCGCGGTCGATCCAGACGCAACCCGTGCCACCAGTTTTTCGGTAAAATGCAGTTCTGCCAAGTGAAACGCCAGTTTAATCGCGGCAGAAACCCCGGTTGCATCTGCGGCGCCGTGCGATTTGACCACGGTGCCGTTCAGCCCCAAAAACACCCCGCCATTAACCCGGCGCGGATCCGTGCGTTTGTTGAGCTTCTGTAAGGCGCGATACGACAGCAACGCCCCAAGGCGTGCGAAAATCGTTGACTTGAATTGCGCGCGCAGCAAGCTGGAGAAAAAGCGGGCCGTACCCTCGGCGGTTTTCAGTGCCACGTTGCCAGTGAACCCGTCGGTGACGATAACATCGACGCGGTCCGACGGTATATCGCTGCCTTCGACGAAACCGATATAGTCATAGTTGTTTTTGTCAGCCGCCGCCGCAATCAGATCATGCGCCTCTTTAATTTCGGCGCGGCCCTTGGTGTCCTCGGTGCCGACATTCAAAAGGCCGATACGCGGGCGGGCCATGTTTTGGCTGTTGCGGGCATAGGACGCCCCCATAAGCGCGTATTGCAGCAAATCAGATGGATCGGCGCGCACGTCAGCGCCGACATCCAGCAAAATATTAAAGCCCGAGGGGCTGCGCGATGGAAACAGAACGGCAATTGCCGGTCGCGAAACGCCGGGTGCTTTCCTGAGACGAATCATTGAAACCGCCATCAGGGCGCCGGTATTGCCGCAGGAAACCGCGGCCTGGGCCTCGCCTTCGCGCACCGAATCGATAGCGCCCCACATCGAGGTATCTTTGCCGTGGCGCATCACATGGCTGGGCTTTTCTTCCATGCTGACCGAATCGGGAGCATGTCGAATGATAAACCTGCCTGACAGTTCGCGACGTTTGGCGATCAGCGGCGTCAGCACCGCCTCGTCGCCATGCACGATAAACCGGATGTCCGGATTTTTGACGACGGACAACGCCATGCCAGCCACCACAGCGGCTGGACCACGATCTCCGCCCATTGCATCAACCGAAATGACGATACCGGGCTCAGAAGCGTTTGTCTGGATTTCCGGGGTCGTCATACGGCAATGCCTCCGACGTCAGGTTTATGCTGCGTCGTCGTCCAGATCGATTTCGTCGGCCACAGCGACGACTTCACGACCCGAATAGGTGCCACAAGACGGGCAAACATGATGTGGGCGCTTAAGCTCGCCGCAGTTCGAGCATTCGTTGGGATTGGCCGCAACCAATGCATCGTGGGAACGGCGCATACCAGTGCGCGAGCGGGTGATCTTACTTTTCGGGACAGCCATGTCACAACCTCGGTTTTGTCGGGACAGGGCCCGGAATTTATTCCAGCATCATCGTGAAGATATGCACGTGCATATACACTCGCCAATCTGGATTGGAAAGGAAGCCGCGAAAATACTGACATAACCAGAATCCGCAAGGGCTATTTCCTCCTATTCGCCCGATTTATCCCGCAATGCAGCCAAAGCTGCAAACGGTTTCACGTCACCATCGCGCAACGGGGCCTGACCGGGGGCTGTAAACACGGATTCGCCCAGTTCAGCACCCGGTGCGCGGGGATAGTCTGGCAAGGCCAAAGCCAGAGATTCGCACATTATGGCCGCAAGATCGATAACCTCGGTCAACGGCTCGGCCTCGTCATCGCCATCAAAACGGGTTTCTCCCGGTGTGTCTGCCAGACGAAAATCTTTCAGAAAAACCCGCCGCACAGGCACATCGAACCGGTTGGTGACCGGTGCACCGGTGATAACGCAGGCCTGCACAACCGTCGCCCCAAGTTTTGCCGTCAACTGCCAGTCAGCCTGATTTAGCCGGATAATCTGCCCCGAAAACTTCAATTTTCGGATATCAATCAGGTTAAGATCTTCGGCTGTTTGGCGGCGAAAAGCGGCAGGCGGGGTCAGATCAAAATCTGTTTGCCCGCGTTCCTTGAGGGCCTTGACCCGCAAGATTGCAGTAAACTCTTCGGCGTTAACAGTGTCAGCAGGGGGGACTTTTGGCATCAATTCTTACCTTTTTCAGGTTATTCGCCGTTTCGGCGTCAACTTTCTTGCTTGTTTTGCACGTGTTAGGTAAGTCGGCAAGTAAGTTACGAGCAGACATGCACGGGGGCATAATGGCAAGAATTGCAATCCACGCGCGACGGACGGTTCTGGGGCTTTTGTTGACAGCATTAATGGGATGCGCTGCGTCCTTTACCAACCATGGATATGCGCCAACAGATACGGAACTGCAAGCGATCACGGTTGGTCGTGATACCCGCGCGACGGTCGAAGCGGCGATTGGCCGCCCGTCAAGCACGGGTGTGCTGAAAAGCAGCGGTTGGTATTATCTTTCCAGCCGGATCAAACATTTCACCTATAATCAGCCCAAAGTGATCGACCGCCAGTTGGTTGCGATCAGTTTCAGCAATCGTGGCGTCGTGCAGAATATCGAGCGGTTCACCTTGAAAGATGGCCGGGTAATTG
>DJBQ01000195.1:0-680 GCA_002430125.1 Rhodobacterales bacterium UBA5972 | reverse complement strand
GTTGATATCGGCAAAGCGCTGCAATAGCAGCGCCTTGCGGGGTTTCAGTCGTCGTTTGGTTTGAAATCAAGTGCGACGCCGTTGATGCAATACCGCAGCCCTGTCGGGTTGGGGCCATCGGGAAAAATATGGCCAAGATGGGCTTCGCAATCCGCGCAGTGAACTTCGGTGCGGCGCATAAAAAGCGTGTTGTCGGATTTCTCGCCGACCGCTTCTTTGGACATGGGGGCGTAAAACGACGGCCATCCGGTGCCGCTTTCAAACTTGGTGGCGGCGTCAAACAAGTCGGCCCCACAGCAGGTGCAGGTAAACATGCCGTTGGATTTGGGGAAATTGTCGTGGCTGTGCGCCCGTTCAGTGGCGCTTTTGCGGCTGACTTTATAGGCAAGGTCCGACAATTGCGCACGCCATTCCTGATCTGTTTTTGTGACTTTAGGCGGCATTTTCACCCTTTCCTGTTTTGTTAGATTTGCGAAACGTCTTCTAATTATTCCAATCATGGCTATGTAAGCGCGGCAAGACCCGATTTCTACCCCAGTGGGCGTGTTGAGTGGTCTTGGACAAGGAAAGCGGATGATCTTGTTGCCCAAAGGTAAATATCGGGTGCGAATCGCGGTGTCGGACGATGAATTGACATCAGCGTTGGCGCTGCGCGCACGCGCGTTTTCGTTGGACGGGCG
>DJBQ01000081.1:1529-41093 GCA_002430125.1 Rhodobacterales bacterium UBA5972 | reverse complement strand
TCGTCCCGGACTCCCTGACGAGCTCGCAAACCCCGCCAGCAGCACGAAATCGCCCCCACAACAGGAAAATCAATGGGCCCGAAACGGCGCATACTATGGAGCGGATGGTTGGCGCAGAGTTGACCGAGCATCCATTGCCCGTCAGGGCATTGCGCAGCAATGTCCCGAGAGGGTGGGCTATGAGCCAGACGCGCGCCCCGGCACTGAGCAACGTAACCGGCGCAATGGCGCGACGCGCAAAACGCTGAAGGGCAATGACGGCAGGGTTCCAATTGATGTGCCGCGCGACCGGGATGGCAGCTTCGAGCCTGAACTGATCAAGAAGGGCCAGACCCGGATCGACGGCATGGATGGCAAAATCATTGGCCTCTATGCGGCCGGATTATCGACCCGCGACATCCGCGCCCACCTTGAGGAAGTTTACGGCCTGAAGGTTTCTGCCGACCTTATCAGCCGTGTCATTGATGCCGTTCTGGAGGAGGTATCGGACTGGCAGAACCGCGCCCTGGAACCGATGTACCCGATCGTTTTTCTTGATGCCTTACGCGTCAAGATCCGCGACGCGGCCTCTCGGTGAATGCAAGCATTCACCTGTCTGCCAATGGAAAGCCGTCAGGTCAAGAACAAGGCTGTATACGTGGCTTTGGGCGTCACTCCGGAAGGCGAGCGCGAGGTTCTGGGCCTATGGATCGCCAACAACGAAGGGGCCAAGTTCTGGCTCTCGGTGATGAACAACCTGCGCAATCGCGGCGTCGAAGATATCCTGATCGCCGTGGTAGACGGCCTTAAGGGCTTCCCTGACGCCATCAACGCGGCTTTCCCTGAAACGACCGTTCAAACCTGCATCGTGCATCCCCCTCTCGTGCATGTAAACATGCACTGCCGGGCAGTGGACGAGGCCGCAACAAAGCTGATCTATCTCGCGATCCGCAAGTTCGAGAAGGCGGGCAGATGCGTCAGAGAATGGGTTGCCGCACGAAACCAGTTCGCTATTCTATACCCTGAACGGTTCAATAAATGATCCGTCGAAACCGCATGGGCTAAACCCCATACACAGAGTTTCGGATACTCCCAACGGTTGATTTGAATGCCGCAATTTCGTCGGCCATTGCTTCTGCGGGCGTTCTCCAGCCCAGTGTTTTTCTGGGTCGGTTGTTCATCAAGGCTGCGAGGTCATTGAGCCATGTTTGGCTGGCATCGCTGAGGTCGGTTCCCTTTGGCATGAACTGACGCAAGAGACCGTTCGTGTTTTCGTTGCTGCCGCGCTGCCAGGGCGCGTGAGGATCACAAAACCAGATGTCGATTTTCAGTCGCCGCGACAGTTCCGGGTGGCAGGCCATCCACTGCCCGGCAGTGGTTTGCTCGCAAACCATGAGAGGGTCGGAACCGCGATCATAGGTCATGCTTTTTCGCAGCGCCAAGGGCAGGCGCTTCATCTGCCGGGTGAAGCTGTCGAGCACCGCCGCTGCGCCATTGCCGTCCATTTTGCACAGAACCACGAAGCGGGTCTTGCGCTCGACCAGCGTGCCGACTGAGGAACGGTTGAAGGCACCCTTGATCAGATCACCTTCCCAGTGGCCGGGGACGAGGCGGGCCTCTATCTCCTCAGGGCGATGGATAATACGCAACGATTCCGGCACCATGGCGCTGCCCGCCAGCGTGGTGCGCTTGAGCCCGCGTGCAGGCTTGGCCTGCCGCAGCGCCTCGATCATAGCCGCCTTCAACCCACCGCGAGGCTGCGCGTAAATCGCGGCATAGATGGTCTCATGGCTCACACGAGCGATGGGATTATCAGGTTTCATAAGCCGTAGTTTGTGCGCAATCTGCTCTGGTGACCAGCGATGATAAATCAGGTGATCATGCACAAACCGATAAGCAGCACTGCCCTGCGTTAGCTTGCGCTGGCGACGGCAGCGCTCCCGGCGCACGCCATAAACCAACCGACCGCCTTGCGGACAATACCGGCCGTCTTCCTGCCGCCCGCGTGCCAGTTCCCGGCAAATCGTGCTTGCCGGACGACCCAGAAGGCCCCCAATTGACCGCTGGCTGCTGCCCCGGTTATGCTCGGCGAAAATCACGCCACGTTCCTCGCTGCTGAGGTGCTTGCTTCGTCTGTCCATCGCAACATCCTATGCCCTATGGGCCGTGAGTGTTGCACTTGAAACTTGAGCCTAAGAACTATTGATCGAATTGTCCGGGACCGAGCGCAGTCAAAGCCGCTGCGATCTACCTTTTTTTCTTGCCAAAAATTGCGCCAAGCACTTCTTCCAAAATATTCTGCGCCGGGTCTTTTTGAACCGCAGCGCCAGTATCCAAAGTTGCCGGCGGCAAGGCTTCGGACAAGGGGTCGATCATCGGCAAAGCTCGGGCTGGGGTTCCCTCGCTAACCTTTAACATCGTCTCACGCCAGATTTCTGCGGGCAGGCCGCCACCAGTGACACCTAGCAATTTAGAGTTGTCGTCATTGCCCATCCAGACACCAACAACATAATCGGCAGTAAAGCCAATGAACCACGCGTCGCGCGCGCCCTGGGTTGTGCCGGTTTTGGCGGCAATTTTTCGATCGGGCAGCAAGGCCCGTTTCGCGGTGCCGGTTTCTGCAACCTGGTTCAGCATATAAACCAACTGCCGCGCCGAAAATTCGCTGATGACCCGTTCGCCCATACCGCCGGATTTATCCATCAAAGGGGCCGCCTCGCCCTGCAACGACAATTCCACCAAGCCATAAGGCGTAACGCTGCGCCCGCCGTTCAGAATGCCGGCATAGGCTCCGGTCATCTCCAGAAGCGTTGCTTCGCTGGTGCCAAGAGCCAGTGCCGGGCCGATATCCAGATCGCTGCCGATGCCGAAATCCTTGGCAACAGTGCGCACCGCTTCGCGCCCGACCGCCTCGGAAATCCGCACCGCGGCGGTGTTGATGGAATGTGACAATGCCGTGGTTAATGTCACCGTGCCTTCGAATTTGCGCGAATAGTTTTGCGGCGACCAATTGCCCGAACCCGGCACGTTAATAGTTATCGGCGCATCTTCGACTAAGCTGTCAAAACGGTATCCCAGATCAAGGGCTGCGGCATAGACAAACGGCTTGAAAGACGACCCGGTCTGGCGAAGTGCTTGGGTTGCGCGGTTGAACTGCCCGGCCGTGCTGTCATTGCGCCCGCCAACCATGGCACGTACGGCGCCGTCAGCAGACATCACCACAATCGCGGCTTCGGCTTTTGATCCGGCTTTGACCTTTTCGTCGAATATTTTGGCCATTGCGGTTTCAGCTGCCCTTTGGATACGGGGGTCAAAGGTCGTTTTGATCAGAACATCTTCGAGGCTGCCTTTAATCAGAAAGGCCGGGCCGGAATCCATCACCCAATCGGCGAAATATCCGCCGGCGACCGTCGCTGCGGCAGCCGATAATTGCCCGGGATTGGCGCGGGCGGCGTCTGCTTCGGCTTTGGTTAGATATCCCTGATCCAGCATCAACCCCAAAATCAGATTGGCGCGATCTTGTGCCCGCCCCAAATTGCGGGTGGGCGCAGTTTCGGACGGCGCTTTCAGCAGACCCGCCAGCATTGCTCCCTCGGCCAGACTGACAGCACTGGCGGACTTGCCGAAATAACGTTGACTGGCAGCTTCGAAACCCTGCGCTCCTGCCCCAAGATAGGCCCGGTTAAGGTAAATCATCAGGATCTGATCTTTGGTATATTTCAGTTCCATCGCAAAGGAAAACGGCACCTCTTTTAACTTGCGCAGCAACGAGGACCTGCGGCAATCCTTTTCAAATTCCGCCTCGGTTATGCCTGAAGACGGGCCATAAACATTGCCAAGACACAGAATTTTGCCAACCTGTTGGGTGATTGTCGAGCCGCCATTCCCCTGCAACGGCCCGCGACCTGCGGACAAGTTGATCTTGATGGCGCTGGCAATGCCGCGCGGACTGATCCCGAAATGCTGGTAAAACCGTTTGTCTTCGGTCGCGATCACGGCGTTTTTCAGATAGGGTGAAATCGTATTGGCGCGGATCACACCGCCAAATTGCTCGCCACGCCATGCAAAGACATTGCCGGTCTGATCCAGCATGGTGACCGAACCGCGCGACCGACCATCGACCTGTTCGATCGCTGGCGGCAATTTGCTGTAATAATACATCGTACTGCCAGCCAAGACCAAGACCACCAACACTGTTACACGAATGCCGATCCACCAGATCACGCCGAATACCAGACCGAACAGCCAGCGAAAAAGCGACACAAAGATATTGCGCGACGGCTTGCGGCGTGGACTTGATTTACGCCTGCTGCCGGCGCTTTGCTCGGCACTTTTGCGCGACTTGGACGGCCCGCTTGCGATCGCCCGCCTTGGAGCCACGAGCGTGGTTTTTTTGTTGCCGGGTCTGCTCATCAACGACTGCCTGCTGAATTCTTTTGGGCAATATAACGCCTCTTGCAGCGTTTGTAGAGTGCTGACCACACAATTCTGCGCGCACTGTTTGCCTAAAATTTAGGCGCCGCCCATGATTTGTGCAAAAAATGTACTTTCCGTTGAGTTTTCGTGGCTTTTTCGCGTCCGGTTTTCTTGCGGTTACCGTCTGTGCGGCCTGTTTTGAAGGCATTCAAGCCGCCAAACCGCCTCTCGCTGGTCTGGCCTGACAAAGGAAAAACATGTGAAACTGATCATAGCAGCCATAAAACCCTACAAACTTGAAGAGGTCCGCGAGGCGCTGACATCCGCCGGAATTCGCGGCATGATGGTCACCGAAATCAAAGGCTTCGGGGCACAATCCGGCCATACCGAGATTTATCGCGGTGCCGAATATGCGGTGAATTTCGTGCCTAAAGTACGACTTGAAATCGTCGTCGCTGACGCATTGGCCGACGAAGCCGTTGCCACCATCCAAACCGCCGCCCGTACCGACAAAATCGGTGACGGCAAAATCTTTGTTCTTAGTGTTGAAAGCGCCGTCCGCGTGCGGACCGGCGAAACCGGTGAGGATGCGCTGTGAACATGACTGTGAAAAAGGAAACTCTGATGCCGAAAGTAACGAAACTGGCGACTTTGATCGCCGTAACGACCGCCCTGCCTGCCGCCGCGCAGGACGCCGGACCGGTCATGGATAAGGGCGATGTGGCCTGGATGCTGGTCTCAAGCCTGCTGGTTCTGTTCATGATCCTGCCGGGCCTTGCGCTGTTTTACGGCGGGTTGGTGCGCACCAAAAACATGTTGTCTGTGTTGATGCAGACCACAATGATCACCGCCCTCGTGATGGTGATCTGGGTGGTTTATGGCTATTCCTTCGCCTTTGGCGGCGGCACCAGCCCCTATTGGGGTGGGTTTGGAAAGCTGTTTCTGGCGGGTGTGACGCCGGACAGCATGGCGGCGACATTCTCGGACGGGTTTGTCATCCCGGAATATGTATTCATCGTGTTTCAGATGACGTTTGCGGCGATCACACCGGCCCTGATCATCGGAGCTTTTGCTGAACGCATCAAGTTCAAGGCGCTGCTGGTGTTTGTTCTGCTGTGGGTGACTGTCGTCTACTTCCCGATTGCGCATATGGTTTGGGACAGTTCCGGCCTGATCTTTAACATGGGTGCACTCGATTTCGCTGGTGGCACGGTTGTGCATATCAACGCCGGTATTGCCGCACTGGTCGGCAGCATCATGGTTGGCAAGCGGATCGGGCTTGGTAAAGACATGATGGCACCGCATTCGATGGTTCTGACCATGGTTGGGGCGTCGATCCTGTGGGTGGGCTGGTTTGGTTTTAACGCGGGTTCCAACCTTGAGGCCAATGGCGGTGCGGCGCTGGCGATGATCAATACCTGTACGGCAACCGCCGGGGCGATTCTGGCCTGGTCATTGATTGAGGGTGTCCTGCGCGGCAAATCTTCGATGCTTGGGGCGGCATCTGGCATGGTGGCCGGACTGGTTGCGGTGACACCGGCAGCCGGATCCATCGGACCGGTCGGCGCGATTGCCCTTGGCGCAATAGCCTCAAGCGCGTGTTACTTCTTTGTGGCGGTCGTGAAAGGCAAGTTTGGCTATGACGACAGTCTGGATGTGTTTGGCATTCACGGGATCGGCGGAATTATCGGCGCGGTTTCCACCGGTATACTTACCGCACCGGGTCTTGGCGGGACAGGTGGTGACGATTTCTCGATCATCGGCCAAACAATGATCCAGATCGAAGCGGTCGGTATCACGATTATCTGGTGTGGTGTGGCCTCGGTTGTCCTGTTCAAGCTGGTGGATATGATGTTCGGTTTGCGGGTTGATGCAGACACTGAACGCAAAGGGCTCGACATCGAAGTGCATGGTGAAAGTGCGTATCACGCCTGATTTGACCATCTGAAACCTGAAAGCCCCGTGCGGCAACGTGCGGGGTTTTTGCGTGACCGGGGTTGGCCCCGCGGGTTGCCCCGCGAGGGCGGTGGCTGGAGGGGGCTGTCTGCCCCCTCCAGACCTCCCCCGAGAGTATTTTTGAAGCTATGATGGCTCAGGGCTGCGCGGGTTTGTCGGTTTGCGACGAAAATTTGTCTGGATGGAGATGCCTGCATAGATTTTGCTGTTAAACTGACAAGGAAATTCTTGGAATGGAGGCCCTGATGGTTGCGCAACCAAATCTGCCGGACTTTGGCAAAAACATCGACTTCTGGCAGGAGCGGGTTGACCTTGCCGCGGCGTTTCGCTGGACAGCACGGCTGAACCTGCACGAAGCGGTTGCCAACCATTTCAGCCTGTCGGTCAACGAGGATGGCACGCAGTTTCTGATGAACCCCAATCAGGTGCATTTTGCCCGAATTCGCGCCTCGGACCTGTTGCATCTGGATGCCAATGATCCGGACACATTGGCGATGCCGGGCGCGCCTGATCCCACCGCCTGGGGCCTGCACGGGTCGATCCACCGGCGCTGCCCGCACGCGCGGTGTGCGATGCATGTGCATTCGATTTTTGCGACCGTGCTGGCGTCGTTGGCCGACAGCAACCTGCCGCCGATTGATCAGAACACCGCGATTTTTTACAATCGTTATGTGATCGATGATCACTATGGCGGGCTGGCCTTTGAAGAAGAAGGCGAGCGTTGCGCCGCGCAATTCAGTGATCCGTCCAAAAAGGTGATGATCATGGGCAATCACGGCGTGATGATTATCGGGTCATCCGTGGCGGATACGTTCAACCGGCTTTACTATTTTGAACGCGCCGCTGAGACGTATATACGCGCGTTGCAGACCGGGCAAAAACTGCGGGTGCTGTCGCATGAGATTGCCGAGAAAGCCGCGCGCGAGATGGACGATTATCCCGCACAAGCCGACCAACATTTAAGCGAACTTAAGGCGATATTGGACAGCGAAGGGTCCGATTATGCCGACTGATCCAAAGGGGCAGTGGAATTATCACCCTGATCTGCCGCTGCAAGATCCGTCGATTTTTCGCTGGCCGCCGAATGCCGGGTTTCTGGCGCGCTGGTTCTGGAAAAACTGGCTGAGCCTTAGCGAGCGGGTAATGCTGCTGTTGATCGCGATTGCCGCCTGGACATGGCTTTACCCATCGCTGGAGGCGAGTAAAACGCTGGCAATTGGTTGGATTGCGCAGACTTACCTGATCAATCTGGCGCTGATGTTTGGCGCGGCGGGCGGGCTGCACTGGTATTTCTATATGCGCAATGGTCAGGGGCTGACACTGAAATTCGATGCCCGTGATCAGGCGCGCAACAACCGCGCATTTCGGTTTTCCGATCAGGTGAAGGACAATATGTTTTTCACCATGGTCAGCGGGGTTGCCGTTTGGACCCTGTTTCAGGTGGCCACGCTGTGGCTGATGGCGAATGGCTATGTGCCGACGATTACGCTTGGCAGTAATCCGGTGCAGTTCATCGCGTTGATTATACTGATGCCCGTCTGGTCAGCGTTTCATTTTTACTGGGCGCACCGAGTTTTGCATCAGCCGTTTATGTATACGCGGTTTCATACGCTGCATCACCGCAGCATCAATATCGGGCCGTGGTCGGGCATGTCGATGCACCCTGTCGAGCATCTGTTGTATTTCACCACGATCTGCATCCACTGGCTGGTCGCCTCGCACCCGATCCATGTGATTTATCATCTGCTGTATCAGGGGCCAGGGGCGGCGATGACCCATACAGGATACGAAGATTTGCTGGTGCGCGACAAACGCCGGTTGGCACTTGGCACCTTTTATCACACGCTGCATCACCGGTTTTTTGAATGCAATTACGGCAATCAGGAAATGCCGTGGGATCGTTGGTTTGGCACCTTCCATGACGGGTCTGACGAGGCGACGACGGTAACGCGGGCACGCAAGAAACGGATGTATTCAAAATGACCAAAACCTCTCGGCAACAGGTGGCCTTCACCCAAATGAAGAACGGAACCCGCGAAGAATACGAACTGCTGCACAAGCTTGAAGCCCCCTATCATCAGGGGACCGCCAAGCGCTTGCTGGCCGAATTGGCGCGACAGGGTGACGAAACCCTTGAAGGGTACAAAATCAGCCGCTTGCAGCATGCATTACAATCGGCAACCCGCGCGCGTCGGGATGGCGCGGAAAGCGACTGGGTTGTCGCGGCCTTGTTGCACGATATTGG
The DNA here is from genome assembly GCA_002430125.1 of Rhodobacterales bacterium UBA5972. Taxonomy (GTDB): domain Bacteria; phylum Pseudomonadota; class Alphaproteobacteria; order Rhodobacterales; family Rhodobacteraceae; genus UBA5972. The sequence continues at coordinate 32,497 of DJBQ01000081.1, read as the reverse complement.
CGACGGATTGGCACCGCAGAACCACGATAAGTTCGCGGCTGAAATCATGCGCCCTTTTATGCGTGAAGAAATCACTTGGGTTGTCGAACATCACGGCATTTTCCAGATGGTCTATTACGCGCATCATTTGGGCTGGGACCGCGAGCTTCGCCAGAAATATGCGGACAGCCCTTATTATCAAGCCTGCGTTGACTTCTGTGAACGCTGGGATCAGTCAAGCTTTGACCCGGATTATCCGATGGACCCGCTTGACAGTTTCGCCGCCGAGGTCGAAGCGGTTTTCGCCCGCAAGGCATGGGACGGCCAAGTTGTACAGGCGGGCGTGGCCTTGGGGCTTCCCACAGCTGCCACCTGAACACAGCCCTTAACACTTTCGCTATCACCAAGGAAAAAGAATGCATTTCGGCCTGACTGAAGAACAACAGATGATCATCGACACGACACGTAGTTTTGTCGAAAAAGAACTGTACCCGCACGAGGCCGAGGTCGAACGCACCGGCCATCTGCGCATGGATCTGATCAAGGAACTGCAAGCCAAGGCGATTGCAGCCGGGCTTTACGCGGCCAATATGCCGGAAGAGGTCGGCGGTGCCGGGCTTGATACGCTGTCATGGCTTTTATACGAAAAGGAACTTGGCCGGGCGAATTATGCTTTGCACTGGACCTGCGTTGCCCGCCCGTCAAACATCCTGCTGGCCGGAACCGAGGAACAAAAGGAACGATACCTTTATCCCTGCATCAAAGGCGAGAAATGGGATTGCCTTGCGATGACCGAACCGGGGGCCGGATCTGACCTGCGCGGCATGACGGCCAGTGCGAGGGCAGATGGTGATGACTTCATCCTGAACGGCACCAAACATTTCATCAGCCACGCTGATATCGCCGATTTCGCGATTGTTTTTATGGCCTCTGGCGAAGAAGACACGCCGCGCGGCAAAAAGAAACTGATCTCGGCATTTTTTGTCGATAAAGGCACGCCGGGCTTTTCGGTCCGTGACGGATACCGCAATGTCAGCCATCGCGGTTATACCAACGCGGTGCTGGAATTTGACAACTGCCGCCTGCCGAAATCGGCACTGTTGGGCGAAGTCCATAAAGGCTTTGAGGTGGCGAACACCTGGCTGGGCGCGACCCGCCTGCAAGTCGCCGCAACCTGCCTTGGGCGTGCCGATCGCGCGTTGGGCCATGCAGTGTCTTATGCGGCCGAACGTAAACAATTCGGCCAGCAGATCGGCAAGTTTCAGGGCGTGTCGTTTAAGCTGGCCGATATGGCGCTGGAACTGAAGGCAGCCAACCTGCTGACATGGGAGGCCGCGTGGAAGTTCGATCAGGGCAGCGTCACCGAAAGCGATATGTCGATGGCCAAGCTGAAATCCACTGAAGTGCTGGCGTTTATCGCCGATGAAGCCATCCAGATTCATGGCGGCATGGGCCTGATGGATGATCTGCCGCTGGAACGCATCTGGCGCGACGCACGGGTCGAACGGATATGGGAAGGCACCAGCGAAATTCAGCGCCACATCATCAGCCGCGAGTTGTTGCGACCACTGGGGGCTTAAAAGTTCTGGAGCATCCAATGAACACCGACACAATCGCAAGGTATTGGCGGGGCTTTGCCGACTGGGCCAGCACGCCGTTTGCGTTGCCGGATTTGGCTGTCGCGCGAACCGAGGCCGCATTTATTGACACGATCGCCTGCATTCTAGCCGGTTTCACAACGCCTGCTTTCAGCGTGGCGCGGGCGATGGATCATAGTGTTTCGGGGCGGGCATTTGCGTTTGCCACGGCGGGTCATGCGTTTGATTTTGACGATTATGATGTCCCAAGTATCGGCCATCCTTCGGTCGTTATGGTGCCGACGGTTCTGGCGCTGGTTGATGGGTCGCACAGCATCAGCGATCTGTTTCGCGCCTATGTAACAGGTGTCGAAGCGATGGCGCGGATGGGTGAAACGGTGAACCCCGCTCATTACGAGGCAGGTTGGCACGCAACAGCGACGTTGGGTGGCATCGGCGCTGCAGCGGCAGCAGCGGCAATGTTGCGGCTGAATTCCGAACAGACGTTTGTTGCCCTATCGCTTGCCACGGGTATGGCTGGCGGACTGAAGGCGCAATTCGGGTCGATGGGCAAACCCCTTAATGCAGGCTTTGCAGCGCGTCGTGGGATCGATGCCGCAATTCTGGCCAAAGCCGGTGCCGATGCGTCCGAGGCTGTGTTTGGCGCTAAAGGTTTTGCAGGCCTGTTTCACGGCCATCGCCCAACCCCAATCACACAACCCGGTGCACCGCTTTCGGTTATCCAGCACGGCCTGATCGCCAAACCGGCACCCTGCTGTGGTTATCTGATGCGCAGTTTACAAATGGCCGAGGACATCCGAACCACCGAAGCGCCGGGCAGCGACACTATTGAAAAGGTCATTCTGCGCATCCCGCCACGCAACGCCGCGGTGATCAATCAACCGATCCCGTCCACCCCGGATCAGGCGCGGTTTTCAGCACCTTACTGCGTATCAGCGGCGCTGTTGAACGGCATGCCGGGTCTGGCTGATTTTCAGCCCGAAGCCCTTTTCCGGCCTGACGTTATCGCCCTGGCCCGTAAAATCGACCTGCAACCACTGCCTGCAAACTTGTCGCCCGAGGATCTTTCGCCTGATGACCCGGACCATATAGAGGTCCATTTGACCAGTGGTAAGGTTCTGAAACGCACCGAAGGCGTGGTTCTTGGAAGCCTTGCCAGACCTCTGGGGCGCGATGATCTCAGGCGTAAGCTCGACGACTGCATCGCTCTTTTGCCCGCCCCGGCGACGGCTGTTGCTGGTCGCGTAATGGCGATTTCGACCTGTCCTGATCCAGCCAGTTTCGTTGCCGATTTATGGCGTCATTCATCGTGATTGACCTTTGCCGGCGCAACAGTCACAAAAAGCCGCCAACTTTCGCTTTGAGGGAATAATGACCGACCTGTCGCGCCTGTTTCGACCATCCACCATCGCCGTCATCGGCGGCGGCGCGTGGTGCCGTTCAGTGATTGAACAATGCCGCAAGATGGGCTTTCAGGGCGCGATCTGGCCGGTTCACCCGAAGGCGTCCGAGGTCGGTGGCCTGTCAGCCTACCCCTCGCTTTCAGCCCTTCCAACAGCACCGGATGTCAGCTTTGTCGGGGTCAATCGCCTGCAAACCATCAACATTGTTCACGAATTGGCAACAATCGGCGCTGGGGGGGCCGTTTGTTTCGCATCCGGCTTCTTAGAGGCCGAAGCCGAGGATGAACAAGGCCCCGAATTGCAGCGTCAGTTATTGGCCGCCGCAGGTGCGATGCCGATCCTTGGGCCCAATTGCTATGGTTTCATCAATTATCTGGACGGGGCACTGTTATGGCCCGACCAACACGGCGGTATCAGAGCCGAACGCGGGGTCGCGCTGATCACCCAATCCAGCAATATGGCGATCAACCTCACCATGCAAAAACGCGGCCTGCCGCTGGCCTATGTGGTGACGGCCGGAAATCAGGCACAAACTGGTATCGCGGCAATTGGCGAGGCACTTTTGCAAGACGAACGTGTGACAGCACTGGGGCTCCATATCGAAGGGTTCGGTGATCTGCGGGCTTTTGAACGGCTGGCCGCCAAAGCTGCGGACCTTGGCAAACCGATTGTCGCATTGAAAGTCGGGAAATCAGTGCAGGCACAGGTGGCGACAATCTCGCATACGGCGTCACTGGCCGGAGGCGATGCTGGGGCGCAGGCCTTGTTGGAGCGCTTGGGAATTCCACGCCTCGGCTCGTTGTCAGACTTTCTGGAAACCCTCAAGATTTTGCATGTTTACGGGCCGCTGACATCAAACCGGATCGCCTCGATTTCTTGTTCCGGCGGCGAGGCGTCGTTGATTGCAGATACGGCAGTCGGGCGGAACGTGACTTTTCCACCGCTGAACGCAACCCAGAAAACCGACCTGCGCGCCGCTTTGGGACCGATGGTGGCGCTCGCTAACCCCTTGGATTACCACACCTATATCTGGCGTGACACGCCTGCCATGACCCGTGCATGGGCTGCAATGATGGACCCGTCGCTGGCGCTGACAATGCTGATTGTCGATTTTCCACGTGCGGACCGTTGCGATTCAAGCGATTGGGAATGCACCATCGCTGCTGCTTTGGCGGCCCGCCAGCAAACCGGCGCGAATGTGGCCATGGTTTCCAGTCTGGCCGAACTGATGCCCGAAGACGTCGCCGCGCGCCTGATCGCAGGCGGCGTCGTCCCCATTAACGGCTTAACCGAAGCCATCGCGGCAACCGAGGCGGCTGTCATGCGGGGGCGGGTCGACGACGCTGGTCCGCTTGTTCTGACCCCCACGCCGATAAACCCAGGTTTAATCCCCGAAGCCACCGCAAAAACCATGCTTGCCGATTATGGCCTAGCGGTTCCAAAGGCACTGCGGGCAGACAGTCCGGAACAAGCCGGGCGCTGTGCTGCCGAAATCGGTTTCCCGGTGGTGCTGAAAGGCGAGGGCATCGCACATAAAACCGAGGCTGGTGCGGTTGTGCTTGGTCTGATGTCAGCCGGTGAAGTCGAAAAATCGGCTTCAGCCATGCCTGCCAAATCCTTTCTGATCGAAGAAATGATCACCGGCACTGTCGCCGAATTGCTGATCGGGGTTGTCCATGATCCGGCCCATGGTTTCGTTTTGACAATCGCCGCCGGTGGCATTCTGACCGAGTTGTTGGACGACAGCACTTCACTGCTGGTGCCCTCGACCTCTGAAATGATCGGCGCAGCCCTTGAGCGGTTAAAGATTGCAAAACTGCTGAACGGTTATCGCGGCAAACCGGCAGCGGATAAATCCGCCATTGTGGCTGCGATCATGGCGGTGCAGGATTACGTGATCAATAACGCCATTGGCTTGGCCGAAGTTGAAGTAAACCCGCTGCTATGCGGCCCAAACCGCGCCGTCGCCGGCGATGCTCTGCTAAGACGAGAGGACCTAACATGACCGACACACCCGTTAAAACCCGCCGCGAGGGTGGCATTCTTGAAGTCACGCTGGATCGCCCCAAAGGCAACGCGATTGATCTGGCAACCAGCCGGATCATGGGCGGTATCTTTGCCGATTTCCGCGATGATCCCGCCCTGCGTGTCGCGATAATCACCGGCGCGGGTCAGAAATTCTTTTGCCCCGGTTGGGACTTGAAAGCCGCCGCAGGTGGTGATGCCGTTGATGGCGATTACGGCGTTGGCGGGTTCGGTGGTTTGCAGGAACTGCGTGACCTGAACAAACCGGTAATTGCGGCGGTCAACGGTATTTGCTGCGGTGGCGGGCTGGAATGGGCTTTGTCGGCCGATATAATTCTGGCCGCAGAACATGCCACATTCGCCCTGCCGGAAATCCGGTCAGGCACAGTTGCGGACGCCGCCAGCGTGAAACTGCCCAAACGCATCCCCTATCACATCGCAATGGAAATGCTGCTGACCGGGCGCTGGCTCGATGTGGTCGAGGCGCACCGCTGGGGTTTTGTGAATGAAATCCTGCCAGCCGATCAGCTGATGGCGCGCGCGTGGGAACAGGCGCGGCTACTGGCAAGCGGCCCGCCACTGGTTTACGCAGCGATCAAGGAAATCGTGCGCGATGCTGAGGACAGCAAATTTCAGGACAGCATGAACCGGATCACCGGGCGGCATTTACGCTCGGTCGACGCGCTTTACGGCTCGACCGACAACCTGGAAGGCGCGCGGGCCTTTGCTGAAAAACGCGATCCGGTCTGGAAGGGCAAATAAGGCCATGCGGATCATTGCCTGGAACTGCCAAATGGCGTTCCGGCACAAATTCACGGTGCTTGCAGCGCTGAACCCTGACATTCTGGTGATCCCGGAAAGCGAAAGCCCGGCTTTTTTGCAGGCGAAAAAGGCTGTGATGCCGTGGCCGAACCACGTCTGGATTGGCAAAAACCCCGCCAAAGGCCTTGGTATTTTTGCGCGCGACGGCATCCGACTAAAGCTCAAGCGCAACCACGACCCGGCGCATCGCTTTATCGCCCCAGTGAATGTGACTTCTGCAGATGATGCTTTTGATCTGCTGGCTTTCTGGACACAGGCCGAAAAACGCCAAAGCGACAGTTATGTCGCCCACAGCCTCAGAGCCCTGGATCATTACGCGAAACCCTTGAAGCGAAGCACGTTGCTGCTGGGCGATTTCAACTCAAGCCCGGTGTTCAAGCAAAACGGCAAGCACCATGTCGAGCTTGTTCGCCGGTTGGCGCGGCGTGGATTTTCCAGCCTTTATCACCGCCTCAACGACCACGAGCATGGCTCTGAACCTGACGCCACATTCTGGCTGCACCGAAATCAAGCCAAACCTTATCACCTTGATTACATATTCGCGCATACCACGCGAACGCCTAAGTCCTTTGCCCTTGGCGACCCTGACGACTGGCTGCACCTCAGCGATCATGCTCCACTGATCCTTGATCTCTAAAACCATTTCTTTTCGGTACAAATATCCTCGCCGAAGGCAGCGCCGCGTCAGCGGGGCCGGAATATCCGCGTAACTAGGCTGGCAAGTATCAACAAAAACAAAGCAGCGACCACGACGCTTGGGCCGGTTGGCGTATCCCACTGAAACGAACCGAACAGGCCCAACAGTGCCGCCAGCACCGCCGCCAACGCCGCCATCACCGCCATTTTCTCAGGCGTATTGCCGCCCAATCGCCCGGTCGCGGCGGGAATAATCAGCAGCGCTGTGATCAACAAAGCCCCGACAACCTTAATCGCGGCGGCCACCAGAATGGCCAGCGCCAGCGTAAAAATGATGCTTTCCTTGCGCGGATTCTGCCCATGCGCCAAAGCCATTTCGCGGTCAAGCGACGACACCAACAAGGGACGCCAACGCCAGATCAACAAGCCAAGACAGCCAATCGCCCCGGTCCAGACCACCGCAACATCCTGCCAGTTCACTGCCAGAATGTCGCCGATCAGATAAGACATCAGATCAACCTTGACCCCATTCAAGAACGCCACAGCCACCAGACCCAGCGCAAGTGCCGAATGCGCCGAAACGCCCAACAAAGTATCGGTATGATGCAGCCGCCCCTCGGCCAGCAGGATCACAGCCGCAATCGCCAGCGCGCACAGCAACACCCCCAGAAATACCGGCAAGCCCGAGGCCAGCGCAAAAGCAACCCCCAGCAAAGCCGCGTGCGAAATCGTGTCGCCGAAATAGACCATCCGCCGCCAAACCACGAAACAGCCCAAAGGCCCGGCTGCCAATGCCACGCCTGTTGCCGCCAGAACGACACGCCACAGAAATTCATCCATGCGAATGCCCCGCATGATCATGGTCGTGATCATGATGATGCTGGTAAAGTGCCAGCGCCCCTTCAGTGCCGTGCCCGAACAACCGCTGATATTCCGGTGCTTCGGAAACCACAGTGGGCGTGCCTTCACAGCACACGTGACCATTCAGGCAGATCACCCGATCCGACGCGCTCATCACTACGTGCAAATCGTGGCTGACCATCAGGATCGCACAATGCAACTTGCGCCGCACATCTTCGATCAACCGGTAAAACCCGGCAACGGCTGGCTGATCCAACCCCTGCGCAGCTTCGTCCAGCACCAGCAATTCCGGTTTGCCAATCAAGGCATGCGCCAACAACACCCGCTGCAACTGCCCGCCAGACAGCGCGGCCATCTGCCAACCGGACGCATCCGAAACACCGACCCTTTTCAACATCGCGGCGCGTTCCGAGGCCGTACTTTTTGCGGCAAGTCGCAAAAACCGGTCAACCGACATTGGAAACGCCTGATCCAGATGCAGTTTTTGCGGCACGTACCCCATGCGCAGTCCGGGTTTGCGCCGGATATGCCCTTCGGTCGGCTGAACCGCGCCGATCAGGCACTTCAGGAACGAGGATTTGCCCGACCCGTTCGGCCCGACTATCGTGACAATCTCGCCTCCCTGAATCGCGAAATCGACATGGTGCAGAACTTGCCGCCCGTTATAGGTCAGACCAAGATTTTCAGTCTCAATCAAAGGCGCGCTCATGCGGCCACCTGACACGCAGGGCATCGGCCTACCACTTCAACCACCCGCGATTCTACGCCAAAGCCCAGCGCCAAGGCAGCGCGGTCAATGTCAGCGGCGATCGGTGCAAGCGAGGTTTCCGCTACTTGATTGCAATCACTGCAAATCAGAAACATCGCTTCATGTTCCGTAGCAGGATGGGCACAGGCAGCAAAAGCGTTCAGGCGTTCAAGCCGGTGGACAAAGCCATGTTCAACCAGAAAATCCAAAGCGCGGTAGACCACAGGTGGCTGCCCGCCCAATCCGTCGGCTTTCAGCCGGTCCAGAATGTCATAAGCCCCCAATGCCGAATGGCTTTCCAGCAGAATTTCCAGCACCCGTGCCCTGACAGGTGTCAGCCGTAAACCCCGGATCGTGCAAAAATCCTGCGCCTCGCGCAAACCGCTGGTGCGGCATTGCCGGTGGTTATGTTTAACAAACGGGTTAGGGCCCGGATCTTCTGACATTTTGCGCCCGTCGATATTGTTACTTTATAACATATCATCTATACCCCCGAATCACTATCATTGGCAAGAGGTCCCTAAATGCTGCGTCGTATAACATTTCTGCTTGCCGCCTTGATCCTCGCCGCTGGAACGACCACGGCGCGGGACCTTAATATCGTCAGCGACATTGCTCCGATAAACGCGCTGTTGCAGGCGGTAACGCAGGGTATTCAAACCCCAGTGACGCTTATAAAGTCTTCGGTATCGCCGCATGATTTCGCTCTTAAACCGTCAGACATTCGCACGATTGAACAGGCCGATGTGATTTTTTGGCTTGGCCCGGATGCAACACCGGCCCTTGCCAAACTTTTGCAGAGTGACCGGTTCGCGGATAAGGCGGTTAACCTTGCAGCCCTTGACGGTGTCATGCAACTTGGCCTCAGAAAAGCCGGGGTGTTTTCCAGCGATAGCGCGGCTGATGGGCTGGATCCACATATGTGGCTGGCACCAGAGAATGCCAAAATTTGGGCGAAAGCCATGACTGGTAATTTATCATCAAACGATCCGCAGAACGCCGAAACATATCAGGCAAACCTCGCAAATCTTGTCGATGCGATTGATCAGACCGTTGGGCGCATAAGAACCCGGTTCGCACAAACCCCGCCCGTTCCTTACGTCCAGTTTCATGACGCCTTTCAGTATTTCGAAACCAGCTTTGGCTTGTCCCCGCTTGGTGCCGCAACCAGTGAAGATGATGAAAGCACCAGCTTTGGCACAATCGCCAGTTTACGGCAGGTCTTAAGCGCTGCACCTTCCACCTGTGTTTTTGTCCGCGACGACATTCAGGCAAAAAGAGCGGCGCCGTTGACAGACGCAACTGGCCGCAAAACCGGTTGGTTAAAGCCTTTGGGCAATGGAATTGCGGATGTAGAAACCACTTATCCGGCGTTGCTGGACTCGCTAGCAAAAGGTTATGCCGATTGCTTTGCTTTGGCGCGATGACAGGGATTCCTGGGCCAAGCGATCAACTGCCAGCGGCGACCCCGGCTTTACGAAACACCGCGACCAAGGCAATGTCGTCTTTGTGGTCGGGTTTGGTTTTGTCGCCATAAATCAGCCGTTCCAGAACCATGAAATCCACAATCTGGTCTGCCAAATCCCGGAACTTGGCCTCAAACCCCTGATCTTTGTAAACGGCTGCATTGATGCCAATAACGAACAGCGCATTGGGTGCCGCCAACCGCAGTAATTCATCGAATGCCTGTGGGCCGACATGCCCATGCGTAAAAGTTCCGGCGCTGATCACCCCGCCATATTGGCCATCCGGCAAATCAATCGCACCGGTCAGGTCAGCAACATGCACCGCCCGATACGCGCCCTTGCCCATAGCAACGGCCAACATCTCAGCCGAGATATCCAGCCCGTCAATCTGCCATTGCCCGTTGGCAGACAAGGCCGCGCCAACCAAACCGGTACCGGCACCAACGTCAAGCACCGGCGCATCCTGCACACCTGCATATTCAGCAAAAACCGCAGCGACTGCAGCCGGGTAAACGTAATCCATCTCAACTGCGAAATCGGTATCATAGGTCGCGGCCCAGTTGCGATACAGATCAATCGAATCTTCTGGCGTATCAAGGGAATAAGCTGCGTCCAGATCGGGTTTCTTGGTGCTCATCATTGCCTCCTGTTTACCCTAGTCAGACAAAAACGCCGCCGCTTTGCAACAAAAAACGGCCTCACCATAAAGCGAGGCCGTTTTATTACACGCCGATTGGCCGTATTACATATCAAGGCATTCCGCAATTTCGACTGAACCCGATCCGTCTGCAACCATCGGGCAGCCCTTTGCCATTTCGACCGCGGCATCCATATCGGCCGCATTCACAATGCTGTAACCTGATACCGGGTTGGCCCCGCCATCATCCGTTACGCCGCCACTGGTAAGGGTTTTTGACATGCCCAACGGATTGCCACCGTCAACCACTGCGTCGCCCATTCCGCCAAACCAAGCCATCCAGGCCTGCATGACTTTTTGGCCTTCTTCCGGGCTGCTTGGGGCCTGACCGCCGTGATATGCATAGATAAATTTCGCCATTTTTCTTCTCCCTGAGTTTAGTTTTGAGGCTTAGTTTGCGAGTCGTTCAAGTTTTCGCAGGCTGGATGTCCAGCCCTGATTATGCCGGCCAGCCATTTCTTCGGATGGAAGTTCTTGATGGTGAAGGCGAAAAATTGTACCGCCATCTGTCGTTGCTTGCAGCGACAACTGGACATGACTTTCAACCCCGCGTTTGTCGTTCTCATCATGCCATGCCCAGGTGAAACCCAATGAATTCGGCGGATCAATATGCGTGACCTGTCCGGAAACTTTGTTTTTGCCACCTTCGGAATTCTGCATCACTGAATGCCACGGACCAAGTTTGGTGAAATCAAGCGCGTGATCCGGCAGTTTGGTCCCCTCCGGGCCCCACCATTTCACCAAGTGTTCGCCTTTGGTGATAAAATCGAAAACCGTGACGGGGCTCGCTTTGAACACCCTTTCAAGTTTGAGTTCAGCCATCTATCAGCCCCTTTTCTGCCAATGCACGCTCCAGACGGTCAAGCGAGGTTTCCCAAAACCGACGGTGATATTCGACCCAAGCGTTTATCGCCTGCACAGCTTCCGGTGCTACGGAATACATCCGGTGCTGGCGATCGACCCGCTGATGCACGACGCCTGCAAGGCGCAAAACTTTAAGGTGGCGCGATATCGCCGGGGCCGAGATATCGGCGACGGCCTGCAATTCGCCAGCACTAAGTTCGCCTTCGGTCAGCAGCCGTTCAACGATCGCAAATCGGGTTTTGTCGCCAAGGGCTGCGAATGTTTCGGTCAGTTTTGTCATTGGTCACTTCTATTTATCAATAAGGTTAATTAATACATTTGCTAACAATCCAAGTCAACCGCAAAGTCGCGGCCGCACTGAAACTTTGGCCTTTGATTGGCAGAAATCAGCTGGCGTCGAAATCCAACACCAGTTTGTCCGAGGTCGCGCGGGTCTGGCAGGCCAGCGTATAACCAGCATCGGTTTCCCACTTTTCAAGCGAGTAATTCACCGCCATTTCCGCCGTGCCGGAAACCACCTTGCACCGGCAGGTACAGCACATGCCGCCCTGACAGGAAAACGGTAAATCCAGGCCGTTCCGCTGGGCCGCCGCCAGAACGTTTTCTTCGGCGTCCACCAGATGAAAACTTTTGCGTACCCCGTCCAGAATAACCTCAACCGAAGCACCATGTGCAACTGCCTGCACAGCCTTATGGCTGGCGGCTGGTCGCGGTTGGCTGCCATCAGCCGGTGTAAAGCGCTCAAAATGCAGCTTGTCCTTGGAAACACCCAAGTCAGTCAGCCCCTTGCAGACGTTGTCAATCATTTCACCCGGACCGCAGACAAAAACCGCGTCCACGCCCTTGGGATCAATCGCCCCGACATTGACCAAAGCCGTGATCTTTGCGGCATCAACCCGGCCATTCAACAGCGGCACATCCTGTTCTTCACGGCTGAGGATATGGATCAACACCATCCGCCCCATATACCGGTCTTTCAGTTCTGCAAGCTTGGTGCGGAACATCACCGATTCAGTGGTTCGGTTGCCGTAAACCAGCGTAACTTCGGCCTTCGGGTCGCTTTCCAGCGTCGAAACCGCGATCGACATCATTGGCGTAATACCGGATCCCGCTGCAAGCAACAGATACCGCGCGGGCGTTCCGGTTTTCGCACAAAACCGCCCCTCGGGTGTCATCACTTTCATCGTGTCGCCGACTTTCAGCGCGTCATTCACAAACCCAGAAAACACACCGTCTTCCACCCGTCGTACACCGACCGTCAACTGAACTGCCCCAAGCGGGGAAGAAATCGAATAGCTGCGGCGCGCATCCTGACCGTCAATATTCGTTCTTAAGGTCAGATATTGCCCCGGCTGAAACGCATAATCAGCCCGCAACGCTGCTGGAATGTCAAAGCTGACGGCGACAGAATCGTCGCTTTCAGGATGGATATCGCTGACGATCAGCGTATGAAATTTCGGGGCCATGTTCTGCCTCTCAGATGCATTTGAAATAGTCAAAGGGTTCGCGGCAAGCGATGCAGCGATATTGCGCCTTGCACGCGGTCGAGCCGAATTCAGACAGCTTTTCGGTATCGTCCGAACCGCATTTCGGGCAGGCAACCACGGTTTCGCCAAACAAAGCCCGGATCGAGTTACTGCCGCTCACCGGTGGTGCAATCCCGTAAGCGCGCAATTTCTCGCGCCCCTCTTCGGTGATCCAATCCGTGGTCCAGGCAGGTGAAAACACCCGTTCGGTGCGCGCCTGAAAACCGGCCTCAAGCAGGGCGGTTTCGATGGCCAACTCTATCGCCAAGGTAGCCGGGCAACCGGAATATGTCGGGGTTACCCTGGCAACCGCGACGTCGCCCTCAAACCTGACATCGCGCAGAATGCCCAGATCGGCCACCGTCACACAAGGCACTTCAGGGTCAGGCACGGATGCCGCCACCTCCCAAGCCAGTGCTGCCCGGTCATTGGTGGCCAAACTTACCATGTCAGGCCGGGATGGGTGCGCTGCACATATTGCAGTTCCGCCAGAATATGGCCCATTTCCTCGCCGTGACGGCCTTGGCGGCCACCGGATTGCGGGAACCGAACCTCGGGAACCGTCAGCAATGCCTGTTCAAACACCGAGGCGATTGTCCGGCTCCATTCGGCACGCAAACTTTCGCGATCCGGCAGCGATCCGGCCTTGGCACAAGCGCGCGCAGCTTCGGACATCGTGAACAATTCTTCGGTAAACGGATGCATCTCGACCACTGCCGCCTGCATCTTTTCAGCGCTTTGCGCAGTCCCGTCGCCCAACCGGATCACCCATTCCGCGGAATGGCGCACATGATAGGCCATTTCTTTCACGGCTTTGCCCGCAATGCCGCGAATGGTTTCATCGTTCGACGCTAAAGCCGCCTGCCAATAGGGCTGCATCAGGGCCGCGAAATACAATTGCCGCAGCATGGTTTGCGCAAAATCATCGTTACCGCGTTCGACCAGCAGGCAATTCAGATACTCACGTTCAAGCCGCATATAGGCCAGATCATCCTCGTCACGGCCCTTGCCTTCGACAAGCCCCGCATAGGTATAGATGTTGCGACTGCCACCGATCAGATCAAGCGCCAGGTTAGACAGCGCCAGATCCTCCTCCAAAATCGGCGCCCGTCCTGACCATTCCGACAGGCGGTGGCCAAGGATCAACTGGTCATCTGCCAGTTCGATCAGGGCCGCAAACAAATCGGCAGAGCCCGCCATCACATATGCCCTACTTCGTCGGGAATTTCGTAAAACGTCGGGTGGCGATAGACTTTATCAATCGACGGATCGAAATTTTCCGCCGCCTGATCCGGGTCGGAAGCCGAGATCGCCGCCGAAGGCACCACCCAGATTGATTGCCCCTCGCCACGCCGGGTATAGGTATCGCGGGCAGCTTGCAGCGCCATCACTTCGTCGGCTGCATGCAGGCTGCCGCAATGTTTGTGGGCCAAGCCGTTACGCGGGCGGATAAACACCTCCCACAGGGGAATATTCTTGCTCATATTATTGATCCTTATGGATTACTCAGCGGCCATCGCGAGTTTCCGCGCGGCCCGTTTTTCAGCATGTGCCATGGCCGCTTCGCGCACCCAGGCCCCGTCATCAACGGTTTTCTTATAGTTTCTGATCCGGTCGCGGTTCATCGCGCCATGGCCTTTGACCACCCGCCAGAACTCGTCCCAATCGATCGGCCCATGCACGTATCCGCCACGGCCATCATTCAGGCTGTCGTCCCATTTCAGGTCGGGGTCAGGCACCTCGATGCCCAGAACCTTGGCCTGCGGAATGGTCGCATCGATGAATTTCTGGCGCAGCGCGTCATTGGAAAACCGCTTGATACCCCATTTGGTGTTCTGGTCGGAATGCACGCTTTCGCCGTCAGACGGGCCGAACATCATCAGCACCGGCCACCACCAACGGTTCAGGCTTTCCTGCGCCATTTCCTTTTGCGCGGCCGAGCCTTTGCACAGGGTCAGCAAGATTTCATATCCTTGCCGCTGGTGAAAACTTTCCTCTTTGCAAACGCGGATCATCGCGCGCGCATAAGGTCCGAACGAGCACCGGCAAAGCGGGATCTGGTTCATGATCGCCGCCCCGTCAACCAGCCAGCCAACCGTGCCTATATCGGCCCAACTCAGGGTCGGATAGTTGAAGATCGAGGAATATTTCGCGCGGCCATCCAACAGTTGATCGGTCAAATCCTCACGGCTGACACCCAGCGTTTCGGCGGCGGAATAAAGGTAAAGGCCGTGCCCGCCTTCGTCCTGCACCTTGGCCAGCAAAGCCGCCTTGCGGCGCAGGCTGGGCGCACGGGTGATCCAGTTGCCTTCGGGCTGCATACCGATGATTTCAGAATGCGCGTGCTGGCCGATCTGGCGAATCAGTGTGCGGCGATAACCTTCGGGCATCGCGTCATTCGGCTCGATCTTTTCTTCGGCATCAATGCGTGCCTGAAAAGCCGCCAAAAATTCAACTGTTTCGTCCGTTGAACTATCGGACCCGATCAATCCCTGGGAATACATAGGTGATTTCTCCTGTTACACTTGACGTCATATACGTTACGAAAATCAAAAATTCAACTTCTTTTTGTAACGCTTCACGAGGGAACAACGATACCGATGACTGACTTTACCATACAGAAAATGCGCGACTTGTTGGAAGAAGTTTTCGCCCCCTGGATTCAAGAACTAAACATCCAGCCGGTCGAGATTACCGCGACCGGTGCGCGGTTCCTGATCCCTGAAAGCACCCGTTTGGTTCGCGGTGGTGGCAACGGCCCGGCGGTGGTTTGTGGGCAGGCCGTGGCGGCGGTAGCGGACACTGCGTCCGTGTTGGCATTGTCCGTGCTGAACGGGCGGTTTCGCAACTGCACGACGGTTGATCTGACAACGCATTTCTTGCGCCCGATGATGCTGGGCGATGTCGAGGTGACGATCGAAGCCATGTCAAACGGTCGGCGCATGGCAGTCACCCGGTCCGAGTTTCGCTCGGCAGGGTCAGCAAAGCTCGGGGCGACGGCAACCTGCGCTTTTGCCTATCTGGAAGACTAGGAAAACCGACGGCTGAACGATGTATCTGGCGGCGGCAATGTTGTCATGCCACCAGCGACGGGCCTGTCCAACCAAGGTTCGGAAACCGCCACCAAATCGCGGTAAAGCTGCGCCACAAAGCCCCGTCCTTTCGCGGCGGGCCAGTCTTTTGGTTGGAGGGCAATCGGCAATTCAGGAGCGCGCAAAACGATCCGCCGCCAGTGATGGACCAACAATATCCGGGCAACAAAGGCGTCAAGCGGTGCCAAATCTGCCGCCTCCAAATCCGAAAAATCTGTCATCAGTTTCTGATAGGCAGAACGCAACGCCTCGGGTGCGACGGCCAATTTGAACGCTGGAGGTACATCGTTTAACTGTCCCGTAACCGTCAATATCCCGCGCTTGCGCAGCCATTCAGGATCTGGCGCTTCGTTTGCCTGCCAAAGAAACCCACCTACACCCAGAACCAACCCCTGCGACGCCAGCACATCAACCTCGATCTTGGCACGCGCGCTGCGATCTGCTGCTAAGCCCATAATCCAATCCTTGCCAGCGTCTATCTGCACCGGCGCATAAATCCTCCGTGTCGCCGGCTCAAACTCTGCGATGCCTTTACTGCTGAGGCGGTAAAAACTGCGCCGCCCTTCGCGCTCGCGGATTACCCAGCCTTCTTTCGCCAGTCGCGACAAAGCGGTGCGCAGCGCCCCCGGTTCAATCCGCATCCGTTCCAGAATCTCTTGCAGGCGCGCTGTGGAAACCCGCCCGCCGCGCGGTTGGATTGCATCACCAAATATCGTGATTACCAAGGACCAAACCCGCAAACGCCCATCTTTGTGAAGCTGGTCGATCAGGGGGCTAAGTGGGTCGTCAAGTCTGCGCATAATCCGATCCTAGAATATCCCGTTGGAAAAGGGAATCGCCCAAAATCGCATCAACTTTTGAAAATATCCCCGCGCAGCCGCGTGAAAACCGCTTAGCGTTCGTACTCTACCATCGTCAGCAATTCGTATTCTGCAACCTGATCGTCATCCTGATTGTAAAGCGTCACATTCCAGCGCACTTCGCCATACTCATCCGTCCGCGCAGTTTTGCGTTTCACGGTCAGGCGCACCCGCACTGAATCGCCCGGACTAACCGGTTTCTGAAAGCTCAACTCGTTCAACCCGGTATTGGCCAGAACCGGGCCGGGGTTTGGTTCGACAAATAATCCTGCAGCAAAGCTCAGCAACAAGTATCCATGTGCCACACGTCCGGGGAAGAAGGGGTTGGCTTTGGCGGCCTCCTCATCCATATGCGCGTAAAACGTATCACCGGTGAAATTGGCGAAATGCTCGATATCCTCCAGCGTTACTGTGCGCGGTTCGGTCCAGATGGTTTCGCCGATCTGAAGGTCATTAAACACCCGCTGAAAAGGATGTTTGGGCGGCGTAATTTCGGCAGCACCCTTGAACCAGACGCCGCCAATCGCCGTTAAGATGTCCGGGCTGCCCTGCACGGCAGTACGCTGCATGAAATGCATCACGCCCCTGATGCCGCCCAATTCCTCGCCGCCGCCAGCACGTCCCGGACCGCCATGCACCATATGTGGCAAAGGCGAGCCATGCCCGGTGCTTTCCCCCATCGAGGTGCGGTTGTTGAAATATAACCGCCCGTGCCACGCCGCCGAGGCCAGCGTAACGTCACGCGCAACCTGCACGTCATTGGTGATGACGGACGCCACTAGCGAGCCACCACCACGGTTCATCAAGGCAGCGCCGTGCGCCACATCACGGTAGCCCATGATGGTGGAAACCGGGCCGAACGCCTCGACTTCGTGCACGTTCACGGCGGCATCCGGATCGTCGCACCGCAACAGCATCGGCGGCAGAAACGCGCCTTTGTTTGCGTCGGCACCGTCAACAGTAAACCGATCCGGATCGCCATAAATCCGTGTGGTTTCGCCAGCCAGCATGGCAACTTTGGCCAACACATCCGCCTTTTGCCCAGCCGAGGCCAGCGCACCCATGCGGGTGGTTTTTAACGCCGGATCACCGATCACCAGTGCCGCCAGCTTGGCGGAAATTGCCTCGGCCATCGGGCCGACCAAATCCTGCGGCACTATCATTCGACGGATTGCCGTACATTTCTGCCCGGCCTTGGCAGTCATTTCACGCACCGCTTCGGTCACAAACAGATCAAATTCCGGCGTGCCGACCACGGCATCAGGCCCCAGCAATGATGCGTTCAGCGAATCCTGTTCCGCCAGAAACCTGACCCCCTTGCGCAGCAGCGACGGGGTCGAGCGCAGCATCAAAGCGGTGTCCGCTGAGCCGGTGAAACTGACGATATCCTGTGGCCCCAGATGTTCCAGCAAATCGCCGGTGCCGCCACTTATCAACTGAAATGACCCTGCCGGAAATATACCGCTTTCGTCCATCAGACGCATGCAAGCCTCGGTCAGATAAGCGGTTGACGTCGCTGGTTTGACGATTGCAGGCACCCCCGCAAGCAGGCTGGGGGCCAGCTTTTCCAGCATGCCCCAAACCGGGAAATTAAAGGCGTTGATCAGGACCGACACGCCCAGCAAAGGCGTGCAAATATGTTGCCCCAGAAACGTGCCGTTGCGCGACAGGTTTTCAACCTCGCCGTCCAGATAGATATGCCCGTCCGGCATTTCCCGGCGGCCTTTGGAGGCAAAAACCAGCAGCGTGCCGATCCCGCCATCAATGTCGATCTTGCTGTCTGGCAGCGTCGCGCCGGTCATGTAAGACAGGGTGTAAAGCTGATCACGGCGATCTTGCAAATACATCGCCAGCGATTTCAAGCGTTTGGCACGATCATGAAAGGTCATTTCACGCAAGGCCGGACCGCCGGTTTTGACGGCAAAATCCACCATAGCGGCAAAATCCAGACTGTCCGAGCCTGCTTCGGCGATTAATTCTCCGGTAACTGCGGAATGAATCGCCCGGATTTTTCCGCTGGGCGAATGCCAAGTTCCATTTGCAAAACTGTCGAGCTGCATAACTGTCATTTCAATCCCCTTACATTCCCGCCCGTGCAGCACAGCCGTTTGATCCGCTTGCACATTTGCCACATCACCTGAACCGTCTGACCATTCGACTAGTCGAATGGTCATTGCATTTCGCGCTGTTTTGCCAGCAAAAATCCGCGTTAAACTCTGCCACACTATTGACCAACCGGTCGGTTTATGCAATCAATTTCAGAAGCCAAACCCAGAAAGCATCCGCCGATGATCACCCCCCAAGAACGCGCCGAGCGCGCCTCGTCTGCGATGTGGAATGGCGATCAGGCCTCGCAATGGCTGGGTATGACACTTGACCAAATCAGCCCGGGCACCGCCACGACCTCGATGATAGTCAAAGGCCACCATCTGAACGGCCACAAGATTTGCCATGGTGGTTTTATCTTTACGCTGGCCGACAGCGCCTTTGCTTTTGCCTGCAACAGCCACAACCAAATGGCGGTGGCCCAGCACAACACGATCAGCTTTATTGCCCCGGGCAAGCTGGGCGAAAAACTGGTGGCGCGCGCGGTTGAAACCAACAAAACCGGACGAAACGGCATTTATGATGTAACGGTAACCGGGGATAACGGCCGGGTAATCGCCGAATTCCGGGGTTGCTCACGGGTCATTTCCGGCACGCATTTTGATGAAAACGAAGGATAAAACATGACCCAAGCGTTCTTGTGTGAGGGCCTGCGCACCCCGATTGGCCGCTATGGTGGCGCGCTGTCAGGCGTACGCCCCGACGATATGTTGGCCGGTGTGATCGCCGCAGTTGTTGCCTTGGCCCCCGGTCTTGACCCCTCGGTGATTTCCGACGTCATCATGGGCAATGCCAATGGCGCCGGTGAAGATAACCGCAATGTGGCGCGCATGGCGACATTGCTGGCCGGTCTGCCAAACAGTATTCCCGGCATGACGATGAACCGTCTGTGTGGTTCAGGCCTGAACGCGGTTGGCGTGGCAGCGCAGGCAATCCGCGCCGGCGATGCCGAGGTGATTTTGGCAGGCGGTGTTGAAAGCATGTCGCGCGCACCCTTCGTGATTGGCAAGGCAACCAGCGCTTTTGATCGCAACGCCCAGATGTTTGACACCACCATCGGCTGGCGGTTCATCAACAAGCAGATGAAGGCGCAATACGGTGTGGATTCCATGCCCGAAACCGCCGAAAACGTCGCCGAGGAATATCAGATTTCCCGCGAAGCACAGGATGCCTTTGCTTACCGGTCACAGGTACGCGCAGCGGCAGCGATTGCCTCGGGCCGGTTTAAACAGGAAATCACTCCGGTCAGTATCGCCCAGCGCAAGGGTGACCCGATTGTGGTTGATACCGATGAACATCCACGCCTGACGGCGCTTGAAAAACTTGGTGAACTGCCAACCCCGTTCCGGCAGGGCGGAACTGTGACCGTTGGCAATGCCTCGGGTGTGAATGACGGTGCCGCCGCCATTATCATCGCCAGTGGGGCGGCGGTCGAAAAATATGGCCTTATCCCCAAGGCGCGGATCGCCGGAATGATGTGCGCCGGTGTGCCGCCAAGGATCATGGGGATCGGGCCAGCACCTGCCAGCCAGATGTTGATGGAACGTATGGGGCTGACGATCAGCGATATCGACATCATCGAACTGAACGAGGCCTTCGCCGCGCAAGGCCTTGCCGTGATGCGCGAACTTGGTTTGCCGGATGACGCCGCACATGTGAACCCGAACGGTGGCGCCATAGCACTTGGCCATCCGCTGGGCATGTCCGGCGCGCGCCTTGCCCTGACAGCCGCCATTGAAATGGTCAACACGGATGCCAACCGCGCCCTTTGTACCATGTGCATTGGCGTCGGTCAGGGTATCGCCCTGATGTTGGAAAAGGTCTGAACATGCTTGATTTAACCCCCGCCAGAAACACCCTCGAGCCCATTGAAATCGCCTCGCGCGATGAAATTACCGCGCTGCAACTTAGCCGGATGAAGTGGACCTTGAACCACGCCTATACAAACGTGCCACATTACAAAGCGGCCTTTGATGCGGCCGGCGTGCATCCGGATGACCTGAAATCGCTGTCAGACCTCACCAAGTTTCCGTTCACCGTGAAACAGGACCTGCGCAACAATTATCCGTTCAAGATGTTCGCCGTTCCGCGCGAACAAATCGCCCGCGTGCATGCTTCATCAGGCACCACCGGCCAGCCGACGGTTGTTGGCTATACCAAGAACGACCTTGATATGTGGGCCACCGTGGTTGCCCGCAGTTTGCGCGCCTCGGGCATGAAACACGGTGATCTGCTGCACAATGCTTACGGGTACGGGCTGTTCACCGGTGGGCTTGGCATCCATGCAGGGGCCGAAAAACTGGGCCTGACACAAGTGCCGGTTTCGGGCGGGATGACTCCGCGACAGGTGCGCTTGATCGAGGATTTTCGGGCCGACGGCATCACGGTCACCCCGTCATACATGCTGTCGATCCTCGATGAATATAACAAGCAGGGCTATGACCCGCGCAAAAGCCCGCTAAAGGTGGGGATTTTCGGCGCCGAACCCTGGACCAACGCCATGCGCAAAGAGGTCGAAGATGCCTTTGACATGCATGCGGTCGATATCTATGGCCTGTCGGAAATCATCGGTCCCGGCGTTGCCAATGAATGCGTGGAAACCAAGGACGGGCTGCATGTCTGGGAGGATCATTTCTTTCCCGAAGTCGTCAACCCCGAAACCGGTGAACCCGTGGCGGATGGGGAACTTGGCGAGTTGGTTTTCACCTCGCTGACCAAAGAAGCCTTTCCGATCATCCGCTACCGCACCCGCGATCTGACCCGCCTGCTGCCCGGCACCGCCCGCAGCATGCGGCGGATGGAAAAGATCACCGGCCGGTCTGATGACATGATCATTCTGCGCGGGGTCAACGTGTTCCCGACCCAGATCGAAGAACAGTTGATGACGGTCACCACCCTGTCGCCACATTTCCAGATCGAGCTGACCAAAAAGGGCCGGATGGATCACATGGTTGTCCACGTGGAATCCACCCTTGGGGCGGCCAGCGAAACCGCCCGCGAAGCCTCGGCCAAGCAACTGTCGGCCCGGATAAAATCCACCGTCGGCGTCACCGCCGAAGTGCGTGTTTATGAACCCGGCAAAGTGGCCCGGTCCGAAGGCAAAGCCGTGCGCTTGGTCGACAACCGGCCGAAAACCTGATGGCGCGCACGATTGCCAAGGACCATGCCGAAAAGCGGCTGGCCATTCTTGGCAAAGCGGCGGAATTCTTTGCCGCCAATGGCTATGAGCGGTCCAGCATGAACCAGCTGGCCGAGGCTTGCGGTGTATCTAAGGCATTGATATATCACTATTACAACAGCAAAGAGGCCTTGCTTTACGACATCGTTCACACCCATCTAAGCGACCTGTTGGATACCCTGCTGGCCGTCGATCAGGCCGCCACATCCCCTGACGATACCCTGCGCGGCCTGGTGCAGGCGATCCTGCTAGCCTATCGCGACGCCGATGCGGAACACAAAGTCCAGACCGCAGCGATGGCCTCGCTTCCTGACGAACAGCGCGCGGTTCTGGCGGATTTGCAGCGGCAGATGGTGGCGATTGTCGCCGACATTCTGAAGGCCATCACACCAGAAGTTTATGCGCAGAACCCCGAAAAACTGCGCCCGGTGGCAATGACGCTGTTTGGCATGGTCAACTGGTTTTACATGTGGCACCGCCCCGCCAAAGGCCTCAGCCGCGAAGATTATGCCGATCTGGTGACCGATCTGGTCCTCGGTGGCGTGCGCGGACTTTAAACCGATTGGTTTATTTCTACGCACGGCCTGCGCTTGGGTACGCGGCGGTTTGATCCGCTTTCGCAGCGACTAAAACCCGCTTCAAAAAATGGCGTTCTTTGCATTTCGGGCATTTTCCATCAAGGTTAAGAAGGAAAAGCGAAAGCCTTTGGGATATTTTCTCGCGGACTGTAAATCGCCGTATGAACGGTTCCTGGCGGGACAAAAAAGTAAAAGCCGCTAGCCCATACCTTGCACGAACGTAAATGTTATGTAGCTATGGCCGAATAGTCACTTCTGCACGAGGGTCCACATGATCGTGAATTTCGCCGACAATTCCGCAAATGAACGGACATTTCTGGCTTGGGTCCGCACCGCAATCGCGATTGTCGGCTTCGGACTGGCTTTTTCAAGAATTGGCGCCGGCAACGGAACATTTTGGACTGAAATGGCGCTGCTGTCATCCGGGGCCTTCGTGGTGTTGGTCGCCTTTTTGCGAATGCGGCATGTCCGGCGCAAGATTGCTGACATGGAACAACTTGACGATGACGCCTTGGCGGCAGACGGGCTGTTGCTGGTCCTTGTCGCAGGATTATTTCTGATGCTAGGGGCCTTTGTGGTTAAGTTGCGCTAAAAGCCGCAGCGCACGGTGGGGCTGCACTTCGTTAAACAATCGGCGCTAAACATCCCCCTGAGCTCAAAACGTGGTTACGGTTCCGCACATCACGGTAAACATTCCGAGGAACCGGCCGAAAACCGATAGATCGACAGGTATGGGGCAATCAACCCCGTTCGGCATCAAACCGCACCGGCGGGCCCGCCATCTGCCACGATCCAAAACGAGTATGCCGTTCCCCTGCCAGTCGAAAGACCGTGCGGAATGCCACGCGTTAGTAACTCGTCAAACAGGCTGATTTGCGAAACGCTGATCTGCCGATCACGACAAAGCCAACATCAACCGCTATGAACCTACTTAAGTGCAATCGCATAGTAACCACCCGAGATGTCTTTGAAGCAAGATTTCTCAGTCAATATCACAGGGCGATTCATGTCTGGAATCGCGACTCGCGCCGGACAAAGCGGCAACTCGATAGTTTGATAGCCTCTTTTCGTCATGCATTGCGCCACAACCTTTTCGCGCAGTGTCGTGTTAACATCGACGCTCCCTTGTGTCGGGATATAAATGTACCCAATAAAATAGCCGCCAGTCGTCTGGGTCTGAATGTTGGTCGGAACGTCGTTCACGGCGCGAACCTGACAATTTGTCAAATCGCCATTGGCCCGGCTTTGCGTCACAGATGCATTGTACCAGCCAGTCGGTAAACAGCCAGAAAGAGAAATAGCCATGGAAATCAGCAGAAAGTTTTTCATACGTTTAATGTCCCATCTTTTTTAAACTACGCGAGAAACTTCGGTTTTTTAGAATTTTTATAACGAGTTCAACCGAATACGACTCACCTTGTTTTTCAAAGAACTCAAATTACACCGAATGAGTGTTATTATTTTCATCTTATCATACCCGTTTAAATTGTATTTAGGCAATCATGGTTTGTCGATAATAATAAACAAAGTTCCAAAACAATTTTCCCGGCGGCCGTGCGAACACGTTTGAGTCTAAAAGTATGCCCTTATAGAAAAGTGAGTTCAGCAGAGGTTTATCACTGAATAGGTTTCAACTTGTTAGGAACGGTCCATTCTTCGCGCGCATAGCCCTGAATGAACAACAGCGCGGTCAGGTCGCCAAAGTTGATCTGGATATCACAGGCAGCCGCCACCGCTGGTTTCGCGTGCAGCGCCACGCCTGATCCGGCAAGCCCCAGCATCCCCAGATCATTCGCCCCATCGCCGACCGCAAGCACCTGATCAAGGTTAAGGCCAAGCCGTTTGGTGATCTCGTGCAGGGCGTCAACCTTGGCTTCGCGCCCAAGGATCGGCGGAATCACTTTGCCGGTCAGCACCCCGTCGATGATCTCAAGCGTGTTGGCGCGGTTTTCGTCAAAGCCCAGTCCCCGGGCAACCGCTTGAGTGAAATCGGTGAACCCGCCGGACACCAAAGCGCAATAGGCGCCGTTTTCCTTCATCGTCAGCAACAGTTCCGCACCACCCGGCATCGGGGTGATCCGGGTTTCCAGCACCCGGTCGATGACCTCCTCGGGCAAGCCTGCCAACAGCCCTACCCGTTCACGCAGGGCGTCCTCGAACACCAGTTCTCCGTTCATCGCACGCGCCGTAATCGCTGCCACACGCTCGCCAAACCCGGCTTCATCTGCCAACTCGTCGATACATTCCTGCTGGATCATCGTGCTGTCCATATCCGCCAGCAACATCTGCTTGCGTCGCCCTTCGGCCTTTTGGATCACCAGATCGACGCCACGATCCTGCAAGCTTTGCCAGGTTTTGCGCCAGCCCCCAGGCCGCGCTTCAAGGGGAAATTCACAGGCCACGCCTTCCATCAACCAGCGAAACTCGCCGCCGCCCAAATCACGGTGATACGGCAGCACATTGCCAACCGTCAGCACGGGTTCTTTGGGGGAACTCAGCAAGGTCGCTACATACATCAAAGTTTCCTATCGTGAACACGCCGCCGCAGTTTGGGTCGCAAAACCCGCTTAATGCGCCGCTTACACAGATTTTCCCGCTTGATCCAGCCCCGGCATCGGCATATCTGCGGCGGCAGGCCACCCCTCCCTAACGAGGGGCAATTATCTGCGAGGATACCATGACGACCACGACCAAAAGTCCGGACAACTGTCCGGCGAACCCCCAATTTTCATCCGGACCCTGCACCAAGCCGAAAGGCTGGACGCTGGAGGGTTTGTCTGACGCCTTTTTAGGTCGCTCACATCGTGCAGCCGATGGCAAAGCCAAGCTGAAAGCCGCGATTGAAACCACCCGGCAGGCGCTAGGCATCCCATCAGATTACAAGATCGCCATCGTGCCTGCCTCGGATACCGGTGCGATGGAAATGGCCCTGTGGTCGATGCTTGGCGCACGCGGCGTTGATATGCTGGCATGGGAAAGCTTCGGGTCCGGTTGGGTCACTGATGTGATCAAACAACTAAAACTGACCGCCACCAGACATGAGGCTGACTATGGCCGCCTGCCCGATCTGACCAAGGTCGATTTTGGCAACGATGTTGTATTTACATGGAACGGCACCACGTCAGGCGTGCGCGTGCCGAACGGCGATTTTATCCCCGCAAACCGGGCTGGTCTGACGATATGCGATGCCACTTCGGCGGCCTTTGCAATGGATCTGCCGTGGGACAAGCTGGATGTGACCACGTTTAGCTGGCAGAAAGTTCTGGGCGGCGAAGCGGCGCATGGGATGCTGATCCTCAGCCCCCGCGCGGTTCAGCGGCTGGAGACTTACACGCCGGCCTGGCCGTTGCCAAAGATTTTCCGGATGACCAAGGGCGGCAAGCTGATTGATGGCATTTTTGCCGGCGAAACCATCAACACACCATCAATGCTGGCGGTCGAGGATTATCTGGTCTCGCTGGACTGGGCTAAAGCCCAAGGCGGCCTGAAAGGACTTATCGCGCGGGCCGATGCCAACGCGCAGGCGATCTTTGATTTTTGCGACACGCATGACTGGATCGCGAATTTGGCCGAGGTTGCAGCGACGCGCTCTAACACGTCAGTCTGCCTGAAGTTCGCCGATCCGCGCATCACAGATGGCGCAGGTTTCGCCAAAGCCGTGGCCAAGCGGCTGGAAACCGAAGGGGTCGCCCTTGACATTGGGGCTTACCGCGACGCGCCAGCAGGCTTGCGCATCTGGTGTGGTGGTACGGTCGAATTGGCCGACATCAAGGCGATGCTGCCATGGCTTGAATGGGCATTCGCTGCCGAGATTTCGGCGTTGGCCCAAGCCGCATAAAACGCCGCAGCCCCGGACTTGATCCGGGGCCTTCCCCTTTCCCGAAAAGAGGCCCCGGATCAAGTCCGGGGCTGCGTTCCACACCATATTCAAAGGACCATTCAAATGGCACCCAAAGTTCTCGTATCCGACCAACTCAGCGAAACCGCTGTCCAGATTTTCCGCGACAACGGCATTGAAGTCGATTTCAAACCCAACCTTGGCAAAGACAAAGACGAACTGTTGCGCGTCATCGGCCAGTATGATGGCCTTGCAATCCGTTCCGCCACCAAGGTCACCGAAAAGATCATCGCCGCCGCGACCAACCTGAAAGTTATTGGCCGGGCAGGCATCGGTGTGGACAATGTCGATATTCCAGCGGCCAGCCGCAAAGGGATCATCGTGATGAACACGCCCTTCGGCAACTCGATCACCACCGCCGAACATGCCATCGCGATGATGTTTGCCGTCGCACGACAACTGCCTGCCGCCAGCGCGTCTACTCATGCTGGCAAATGGGAAAAATCTGCCTTTATGGGGGTTGAGGTCACCAACAAAACCCTTGGCCTGATCGGTTGCGGCAATATCGGTTCCATCGTTGCAGATCGCGCCTTGGGGCTGAAAATGAAGGTTATGTCTTACGATCCGTTCTTGTCCGAAGAGCGGGCGCAGAAAATCGGGGTCACCAAGGTCGAGCTGGACGAGTTGCTGGCAAAGGCCGATTTCATCACGCTGCACGTGCCTCTGACCGACAAAACCCGGATGATCATAAGCAAAGACGCCATCGCCAAAACCAAAAAAGGCGTGCGCATTATCAACTGTGCGCGCGGCGGTCTTGTGGACGAGGCCGCCTTGGCCGAGGCCCTGAAATCCGGCCATGTCGCCGGGGCTGGTTTTGATGTGTTCGAGGTGGAACCCGCCACCGCATCGCCTTTGTTCAATCTGCCAAACGTCGTCTGCACCCCGCATCTGGGGGCTGCCACAACCGAAGCACAGGAAAACGTAGCGCTGCAAGTGGCTGAACAAATGTCAGATTACCTCAACAACGGGGCCGTCACCAACGCGATCAACATGCCGTCGATCACCGCCGAGGAAGCCCCGGTTCTGGCACCCTTCGTCAAGCTGGCGCAGCACCTTGGCGCCTTTGTCGGCCAATTGACCGACGAGCCGATTGAGGCCGTGAACATCCTTTATGACGGCGCGGTTGCCGATATGAACACTGGCGCGCTTAATTCAGCCTGCATCGCCGGATTGATGCAGGCCTCAAACCCCGAGGTCAATATGGTATCCGCCCCTGTTGTGGCCAAAGAACGCGGCATCAAAGTCTCGACCACAACGCAGGCGAAATCTGGGGCTTTTGACAGCTATGTCAAGCTGACTGTGAAAACTGCCAAGCAGGAAAGGTCGATCGCAGGCACGGTATTTTCCGACAAAAAGCCACGTTTCATCCAGATCAAAGGCATCAATATCGACGCCGAAATTGGCCGAAACATGGTTTACACCACCAACAAAGACGTGCCGGGGATCATCGGCATTCTGGGCAGCACCCTGGGCAAACACGACGTCAATATCGCGAAATTTACGCTTGGCCGCAGCGATGTCGGCTCGGACGCAATCGCTTTACTTTACGTCGACCAAGCACTTTCAGACGTTGTCGTCAGCGAATTGCGCGCGACCGGCAAGTTTGAACAGATCCGCCCGTTGGTCTTTGACGTCGCCTAAACATAACGCCTCGCCTGGGTTGCATCACGCAAACCCGGGCGAGGCAAACTACAAAGGTCTTGCGGCAAAACGGTACCCTGTTATCCTGCGCGAAATGTTTTTTAAGGATTTCAAATGCGCCTTTCCAGCCTGTTCGCCGCCCTTCTTGCCCTAACCCCGACCAGCTTGTTTGCCGCGCAATGTGGTGGCGATTTCAACGCGTTCCTGAACGGTATCAAGGCCGAGGCGATTGCCAGTGGCCATTCCCGCCAATCGGTCAATCAATTTTTAAAGACTGCCGCGATTGATCCGGCGGTTCTGCGCGCTGACAAGGCACAGGGTGTTTTCAAGATGGCGTTCAGCGATTTCGCCGGGCGGGTGATCCGCAAAGACCGCATGGTCAACGGCGAAAAGAACGCCAAGAAATATGCTGCTGTTTTTAAGCGCGCCCAGCAAACTTACGGTGTTGATCCCTCGGTCATTCTGGCCTTTTGGGCGCTGGAAACCGATTACGGCGCGGTGCAGGGCGATTTCAACACGCTGAATGCGCTGCTGACGCTGTCGCATGATTGCCGTCGCCCGGAATTGTTCCGCCCGCAGATTTTTGCCGCCCTTGAGCTTTATAAACAAGGTGATTTTGATCCCGCCCGCACATTGGGAGCCTGGGCCGGGGAGATCGGCATGGTGCAAATGCTGCCTGATGATATCCTGCACCGCGGGGTTGACGGCGATGGCGATGGCCATGTCACCCTGAAAACCAGTGCGCCGGATGCGATCATGACGGCTGCCAATATGTTGCAAAGCCTTGGCTGGCGCGCCAATGAACCGTGGCTGGTTGAAGTCTCGGTTCCCAAGAATCTTGACTGGACTCAAACCGGGCTTGAGACGGAAAAATCAGTCGCCGATTGGGCGCGCCTTGGTGTCAAAGCCAAGCATGGCGACCTGCCGGCCAATCAGTTGAATGCCTCGATCCTGCTGCCCGAGGGGCGGTTTGGTCCGGTGTTTATGGTGTTGCCAAATTATCGCGTCTATTTCGAATGGAACCAATCGTTCGTTTATGTCACCACCGCCGCCTATTTCGCCACCCGCCTGGACGGCGCGCCGGTCTTTGACAAAGGCAATCCGGAACCGTCGCTGTCAGACGCTGACATGCGGTCGCTGCAAACAAAGCTTGCGGCGCGGGGCCATGACGTCGGCAAGATCGACGGCATTTTGGGTTCAGGCACACGGGGCGCTGTGCGAGCCGAACAAACCCGCCTTGGCCTGCCGACAGATGGCTGGCCGAACAGGGCGTTGCTGAATGCGCTCTGATCTTGCTCTTTCTTTAGGCTTCTGAAAAAACTCGGTTGCCGTCCAAGGATTGACCGCGCCCATCCGTCTAACCCACACTATGCGGATGGAAACAAGCGACGAGGATCTGGTCAGGGCCGCCGTTCAGGGCGATGCGCAGGCGTTCCAGATATTGATAAACCGGCATTACGATCTGATCTTTAGGCTGGCGTTCAAGACCTTTGGCAATCGCGCCGATGCCGAGGATCTGGCGCAGGATATCTGCACCCGCCTGCCGCATAAACTGTGCAGCTTTCGGGCCGAGGCGCGGTTCACCACGTGGCTCTACCGGGTCACGCTGAATGCCGCGACCGACCGTCTGCGCAGTCGTCAAACCCGCGCCCGTGCCAACAACAACTGGGGCGAGGTTGAACAGATGCAGCGGGCTGAAACTGCGGAAAAACAGGCCGAGCTTGACTGGCTTAGCCGCGCGATGACCCACCTGCCCGATGATCTGCGACAAACCGTGGCGCTGGTTCTGGGCGAAGACCTGACCCATGCCGTTGCGGCAGGCGTTCTGGGTATTTCCGAAGGCACCGTGTCGTGGCGCATGAGCGAAGTTAAAAGGATCCTGCGCGCCATGGCAAAAGAACAGGAGCGGATAGAATGACCAACGATCTTGACCGTCTTAAAGCGGCGCTGTCTGCTGCCACGCCACCAATTGATGGCGATGCAAAGGCCCGCGCGATGATGCTGGCTGAAAAAAGTTTTGCCGCCAGCCAAGAAACCGCCCCCGCCACACGTCCTATTCATAACCGTCCGGAAAAACCGGCCGGATTTGTGACAGGAGTGTTTAAGATGTTTGCCAAGACCAAATTGCGCCCCGTGCTGTACGCCACGTCAAGTCTTGCGGTTATCGGGCTTGGGGTTTTCCTTGTACTGCCAATGGATCAGTTGAAATCACCCTCCATGTTGGAAAAAAGTGACAAGGCCCGCAGCCAAACCGAGGCTCCGGTTGACCGGGTAATTGCGGATCAATCCAGACCCGAAACGGAACAGGCGACAGTCACGGGGCTTGTTCGTCAGCAAAGTGTTGCGAATGCATCGACCCTTTCGGTGAAGGTCAAGCGGGCCCAGGAAATGCCAGCGCCAATGCCGATGTTCGAGGTCGAACAAGACGGCATCGCTGCGAATCTTGTTGATACCGAACGCTTTGCCAATGCCGATCCCAGCCCGTTGAAAATCACCAGCGAATCTCCGGTTTCGACGTTTTCGATTGATGTTGATACGGCGTCTTACGCTTACATCCGTTCAGCGATCAACAATGGCAGCCTGCCGCGACCGGATGCCGTGCGGATCGAGGAAATGGTGAATTACTTCCCCTATGACTATGCCGCTCCCCCCAAAGGCGAGGCACCGTTTGCCACCACCGTTGCGGTGTTTCAGACGCCGTGGAACAAAGACACCAAGCTGGTCCATATCGGCATTCAGGGCCAAAGATCGGCGATTGATACGCGCCCGCCGCTTGATCTGGTGTTCCTGATCGACACGTCAGGGTCAATGCAGGACCGCAACAAACTGCCCTTGCTGAAACAATCCCTGCGCTTGCTGCTTGGCCGCCTTGGCGCCAGTGACCGCGTGTCGATTGTGACCTATGCGGGCAGTTCCGGTGTGGTGCTGGAACCAACATCGGCCAGCGATCAGGCCAGCATTCTGGCCAGTCTCGATCGTCTGGAGGCGGG
>DJBQ01000081.1:0-1401 GCA_002430125.1 Rhodobacterales bacterium UBA5972 | reverse complement strand
GGTGGATCAACTGCTGGCCAAGCCGGTCTGCAACTGGCCTATGCGCAAGCGGAAAAGATGCACAGCGACGGGCGTATCGGGCGGATTTTGCTGGCGACCGATGGCGATTTCAATGTCGGGATTTCCGACACCGAAGCGCTGAAGAAATATGTCGAACAAAAACGCGAAACCGGCACCTATCTTTCGGTGCTGGGCTTTGGGCGCGGCAATTACAATGACGCTTTGATGCAGGCTCTGGCGCAGAACGGCAATGGCACCGCCAGTTATATCGACACGCTGTCTGAGGCACAGAAAGTGCTGGTCGATCAGGCCTCGGGCGCTTTGTTCCCGATTGCCAATGACGTGAAAATTCAGGTCGAATTCAATCCGTCAATGATCGCGGAATACCGTCTGATCGGATATGAAACCCGCGCGCTGGCGCGTGAGGATTTCAACAATGACAAAGTGGATGCCGGCGACATTGGGGCCGGGCATACGGTGACGGCGATTTACGAAATAACCCCGGTTGGATCGCCCGCGTTAAAGGCCGATCCGCTGCGCTATCAGACACCGGCAAATTCCGACCCCTCGGTCGAACTTGGTTATCTGAAACTGCGCTATAAAGCACCGGGTCAATCGGAAAGCCGCCTGATTGAAACTCCGATTTCCGACAGTACGGCAGCGCCTGATACCGAAGCCCGGTTCAGTGCAGCGGTTGCCGGTTTCGGTCAGTTGCTGCGCGGCGACACCAAGTATCTGGGCGACTGGACTTATCAGAATGCGATTGCACTGGCAGTCGAGGCCAAGGGGGCCGATCCGTTCGGTTACCGCGCCGAAGCTGTCAGCCTGATGCGGCTTGCGGGTAGTCTGGCAAAATAGCCTCTGAATGCGAAAAAGCCCGGAGCATCTGCCCCGGGCTTTCGAACGTGAGCTGATAACACCGCTGCCCCCGCTATCAGGGGCAGTTGGTTGGTCTGAAATTACTCTGGGTCACAAGGTCAAACAGCAGTTGCCGCAAAATCCGTTGCGGATTTGGCGGGCTAAGGTCCAGCTCGTCAGAATACTCCAGAATGGTTTTCCGGAAACGTCAGGATGCGCACATGGTGCACGAAAACCTTGATCGGGGCATAATATTCCCACAGGATGCGTGAGAAGGTATTCTATTTGGGGAATGCGTATTTTGAGGAAATGATTATGGACGACGAAAAAGGCCAACCAGTTGATGGAAAAATTCTGGAGTTAGCTCGGGCGATTATGGAACGTGCGCCGGAACTTCGCATTAAGAATGAAGAAGCCGATCAAGCATTTGAAAAAAAATTGGAGGATGCATTGCTTAGCAATAACTCCTCCAGCCCACACGCTTGGATGGAAGAATGTTCTGCCTGGTGTGCTCACCATGGAAATTAAGTAATGTATTTGTAA
>DJBQ01000127.1:23760-35507 GCA_002430125.1 Rhodobacterales bacterium UBA5972 | reverse complement strand
GAAAGAATGCATTCGCTATGGCTTCCTTCCTTTTGTGACGCTCGTGCGGGGAACTTTCTTGTTGAGGGCATAGTTGAAAAATCTTTTGATCGCCTAACAGGATTTGACGCTTATTGGTTCATGCGCGCAGTCGACAATGAAATTGTTGTCGAAGAAGCAGGTTTTTTACGGCCCCAAGAACAACCACTAAAGAGCAGATTTTTTGGTCTGGCAATAAGACGGCTACAGTCCGTGATATTTATGTTTGGGCTGAGCCAATAATCACAATCGGTGCGGTCGCATGGCTACACGAGGAATTTGGCTGGCCAATTGAACACCTTGGAACTCAATCTAAGTACCCGTGGCCATTTGATCTAATATGCTATGAGCCAACGACTGAGAATTATCGGATTGCATGTGAAGTCAAGAAAGCCAATCATGAAGTCACAAGGCTTATCAAACTTATGAAAGAATATTCAGCATCAGAACCGCTGGAAACTGAACCGTTGAATTCGACTGAACAAAACGCTTATCGCAAAATTGTTGGCATCCGCGCAACATGGCCCGAGATCTTCTGGGTGCTTGGCCCCGATGGTATTGGAGAGGCATTCGCAGTTTGTAGGAAGACGGACGGTCAACAGTTTGATTTTTTTCCGTGGATCCGACCAGCCTTAGTTTCCAGAAATAGTTCGACAGCTTCAAATCAATTGCAATGACTCTCGGCAAAATCAACCGGATCACCCGTGATCCGGTCAGCGCCCGGACCCATCGACGCGACAGGCGATTGCATGCAATTGCCGAGAGTGTTCCCCCACGGGGAGGGCGCTTTGCACCCACCCCGAGGTCAGCGCCCTGACCTCGGGGTGGGTGACTGACATTCAAGCACACACCTTCACCCCACTCAGCGATACCAGCTGGCAGGGGAAGGCATCATTCTCGTCATGTGGATCATAAGGAAGGCGGGCCCGCCAATGCGGTTACGTGCCGAACGGAGCCTAAACTCCGCAACCTGTCGATCTGTTGGTCTATCCGGCTGGCCCCTCGGGATGTTTACCGTGATGTGCGGGGCCGAACCACTTGTGAACGTTCGACGGTGGTTCTAGTGCTCGATGGTTAACAACGTCAAAAGCCACCGTGCGTTGCCCGACGCATGGAATGTCCAAGCCAAAAACGGAATCCTGTGTTAGGCTAAGCGCTGCAAGCTGTTTCGCTTTGGCTGGTCCGTCTTGCCAACCCGAATGGCTCATATCTGTCATCGCTATTGGGAGGCAAACATGGCTGACAAATACACCGGAGGGTGCGAACACGTTCACACGCACGCTGATCACGAACCGATTGATAACCACACATGCCACTGCTCGGTCTGCAAAAGCGTCACCGGCCAGCCGACAACGCATGTAATGTTCTTCAAGCATGGCGATCTGAAAGTTGACGGCAAGCCCAAGATGAACCGCCAGCCGTTCAACGCCAAGAACCCGGAGGGTCCGCTGGAGCTGTTGACTTGCGAGAAATGTGGCACGCCGATCATGCTGGATGACAAGCAGTCGCGCATCCGGGCAATCGTGCCGAACCTGATGGGGTTCAAACCGGACAAGGCCGCCACCTATCACGCGTTTTATGATCCGGCGACCGGCGTGCCGCGGCCAAGTGACGGACGCGCGGTCTATGAAGGCCTGCGCCTGGAATTCGTCTGGCCAAAGCCAAGCTGAAGCCCGGGCAAAACGCCAGGACGCGCGGCAAGGGGCGGGGAACTGCCCCTTGATACCGGGCTTTTTCCCGTCTATACGCCCCCGGTGGACCCACAAGGTCGCACAGAATCGTAACGCCGTGTTTATCCCTTTCGTCGCTAACGGGGGGTAGTTCCGGCAAAAGGAGATAGCGACATGAAACTGCATGAATTGCGGGATAATCCCGGTGCAACCAAACCCCGCAAACGCGTCGCCCGTGGCCCCGGTTCGGGTACTGGTAAGATGGCTGGCCGTGGTATCAAAGGCCAGAAATCCCGCTCGGGTGTGGCAATCAACGGGTATGAAGGCGGCCAGATGCCGCTTTACATGCGCCTGCCAAAGCGCGGCTTTAACAACATCAATGCCAAAATGCATGCTGTTGTGAACCTTGGCCTGCTGCAAAAATTCATCGATGCCGGCAAGATCGACATCAAAAAGCCGATCACTGAAACGGCTTTGGTCGAAAGCGGTCTGGTCCGGCGCGTCCGTGATGGCGTTCGGGTTCTGTCCAAAGGCGCGCTGACCTCGAAGGTGACGCTGGAAGTTACCGGTGCTTCAAAGTCAGCTATCGCTGCGGTCGAAGCCGCTGGCGGATCACTGACTGTAACAGCCCCGGCACCTGCGGCGGAATAAGCCTTGTGAGGGGCGGTAACGCTCCTTACATAATACCTACAGTTTTTCCGTGCCGCGGGGCCTTGTGAAAAGGGTCTGGCGGTACGTCTTTGAAAGGGACGGGAATGGCATCAGCAGCTGAACAAATGGCAGCCAACCTGAGTTGGAGTGCCTTTGGCAAATCAACCGAGTTGCGCCAACGCATCCTTTTTGCCCTTGGCCTGCTGATCGTTTACCGGCTTGGCACGTTCATTCCGGTACCGGGAATTGATGCGATTGCCCTCAAGCAATTCGTTGACAGTGCCAGCAGCGGCATTGGCGGCATTCTGCAGATGTTCACTGGTGGTGCGATTGGCCGTATGGCGATCTTTGCGTTGGGGATCATGCCCTATATCTCGGCCTCGATCATCGTTCAGTTGATGACGGCGATGGTGCCGCAGCTTGAACAGTTGAAGAAAGAAGGCGAGCAGGGCCGCAAGAAGATCAACCAGTACACCCGTTACGGCACGGTCATTCTGGCGACGTTTCAGGCCTATGCGCTGGCCGCTAGTATCGAGGCAGGTGGCCTTGCGACTGATCCCGGCATGTTCTTCAAGATCTCGACGGTGATCACTCTGGTCGGCGGGACAATGTTCCTGATGTGGCTTGGTGAGCAGATCACTGCCCGCGGCATCGGCAACGGCATTTCGCTGATCATCTTTGTTGGCATCGTCGCTGAACTGCCTGCCGCCGTGGCGCAGTTTCTGGCGCAGGGGCGGGCTGGCACGATTCACCCGGCTGTTATCATCGGTGTGACGCTGATGGTCATCGCGGTGATTGGGATCGTGGTTTTTGTCGAACGCGCGCAGCGCAAGGTGCATATCCAATATCCGCGTCGCCAAGTTGGCATGAAGGTTTACGGTGGCGAAAGCAGCCATCTGCCGATCAAGCTGAACCCGTCAGGCGTTATCCCGGTTATTTTTGCCTCATCCCTGTTGCTGCTGCCGACCACGATCAGCACGTTTTCGGGCACCCAAGGCTCGGGCATCATGAACACCATTCTGGCCTATTTCGGTCAGGGACAGCCTTTGTACCTGCTGTTCTTTTCCGGCATGATCGCGTTCTTTTCGTATTTCTACACCGCGAACGTGGCGTTCAAAACCGACGAAGTTGCCGACAACCTGAAAAACCAGAACGGTTTTGTGCCGGGCATTCGTCCCGGTGTGAAAACGGCTGAATATCTGGATTACGTCGTAAACCGCCTGCTGGTGCTTGGATCGTTCTATCTGGTTGCAGTTGCTCTGTTGCCGGAAATCCTGCGGTCACAATTTGCGATCCCGTTCTATTTCGGCGGCACCTCGGTTCTGATTGTGGTGTCGGTGACGATGGACACGATCAACCAAGTGCAAAGTCATATGCTGGCGCACCAATACGAGGGCCTGATTGAACGCAGCAAGCTACGGGGCAAAGGTCGTGCTAAACCCAAGAAAGGCCCATCCCGCAGATGAATATTATCCTACTCGGACCGCCGGGCGCGGGCAAAGGCACACAAGCGCGGTTTCTGGTTGAACGGTGCGGCATGGTGCAGCTTTCAACCGGGGATATGCTGCGTGCAGCACGGACCTCGGGAACCGAGATGGGTAATAAAGTTGCGGCGATCATGGATGGCGGCGAACTGGTCACCGACGAGATCGTCATCGGACTGATCGAAGAGCAGTTGACCACGGCCAAAGCTACGGGCGGGTTTATCTTTGACGGCTTTCCCCGCACATTGGGGCAAGCGGATGCGCTGGCTGGACTGCTGGCCAAGGTTGGTAAAAAGCTGGATACTGTCATTGAAATGGCGGTGGATGACGAGGCGCTTGTGGCGCGGATTTCCGGGCGGTTTACCTGCGGTAATTGTGGTGAAGTCTATCATCAGGAAACCAAGCGCCCGGCCAAGGCTGATGCCTGTGATGTTTGTGGCGCCAATGATTTCAATTTTCGCGCCGATGACAATGCGGACGCGCTCAAAGTCAGGTTGCTTGAGTACTATAAGAAAACCTCGCCGCTGATCGGTTACTATTACGCCAAGGGTATGTTGCAATCCGTGGACGGTCTGGCAACGATCGAAGATGTGACATGTTCGATCAAAGCAGCACTGGCAAAGGTTGGTTAAGGGGCGGCGTTTTCGGCTCTTGACCTTCACAGCCTAACCCCCTAAACGACACCATCTTGCATGCAAGAATCGCTTGATTTTATGGGGAAACCCGGCGAATCGGGCACTCTCCAAGTCCTCGGATCGAGGCATGGCCCAGCCGCCGCACGGATGCTGGGCTTTAGTTGTGAAAAAAGGTTCTGGAAAGACGGAACCGCAATGAAAGATAGGAGACAGCGTGGCACGTATTGCTGGCGTTAATATTCCGACCCAAAAGCGGGTCATGATTGCACTTACATATATTCACGGTATTGGTCGCGAAAGCGCTGCTGGCATCTGTAAGGCCGTTGGCCTTGATGAAGCGCGCCGTGTGAATGATTTGTCGGATGCCGAAGTTCTGGCGATCCGCGAACATATCGAAGCGAACCTGATGGTCGAAGGCGATCTGCGCCGCGACACCCAGATGAATATCAAGCGTCTGATGGACCTTGGCTGCTATCGCGGTCTGCGGCATCGTCGCGGCCTGCCGGTACGCGGACAGCGGACCCACACCAACGCTCGTACCCGTAAGGGCCCCGCAAAAGCCATCGCTGGCAAGAAGAAATAAGGGAGGGCTGGTATAATGGCACGCGAAAAAGCCCGCGCTAAGAAAAAAGAGCGCAAGAACATCGCCACTGGCGTTGCGCACGTGAACTCTTCGTT
This sequence comes from Rhodobacterales bacterium UBA5972, assembly GCA_002430125.1. Lineage (GTDB taxonomy): Bacteria > Pseudomonadota > Alphaproteobacteria > Rhodobacterales > Rhodobacteraceae > UBA5972. Next base: position 30,371 of record DJBQ01000127.1, on the reverse strand, counting down.
CAACAACACCAAGATCCTGATTTCCGACGTCCAGGGCAACGCAATTGCGTGGTCTTCGGCCGGCACATGCGGCTTTAAGGGCTCGCGTAAATCGACACCTTATGCGGCACAAATGGCCGCCGAAGATGCCGGTAAAAAGGCGCAGGAACACGGCATGAAGACCCTTGAGGTCGAAGTTCAGGGACCCGGTTCAGGCCGTGAATCTGCGCTGCGTGCTTTGGCTGCTGTTGGTCTGAACATCACCGCAATTCGTGATGTAACACCGATGGCCCATAACGGCTGCCGCCCGCCGAAACGCCGCCGGGTCTGAATTTTCCTCGCATCGCGTCGGGTTTTCCGCGCGGTGCGATCATGCTTTTTTGAAATACCCTCGGGTGTTCGCGGTCACAAGGATCCAGACCTGCGAACTAGAATGGAGGCGACAATATGATCCACAAGAATTGGCAAGAACTGATCCGTCCGGCGCAGCTGGACATTAAACCGGGTGCGGACCCGATGCGGCAGGCAACAGCGGTTGCTGAACCGCTCGAGCGTGGCTTTGGCCTGACACTGGGCAATGCCCTGCGTCGTGTGCTGCTGTCATCCTTGCAAGGTGCCGCGATCACTTCCGTTCAGATCGACAATGTTCTGCACGAATTTTCAAGCGTGGCTGGTGTACGTGAAGACGTGACCGACATCGTTCTGAACCTGAAAGGCGTTGCTGTTTCGATGGAAGTCGAAGGCTCCAAGCGGGTTTCCGTTTCGGCCAAAGGTCCGGGCGTTGTTACCGCTGGTGACATCTCGGAAAGCAACGGCATCACCATTCTGAACCGCGACCACGTGATCTGTCACCTTGATGACGGCGCAAGCCTGTTCATGGAAATGACGGTCGAGTCAGGCAAAGGCTATGTGGCTGCCGACAAGAACCGCCCGGAAGATGCGCCAATCGGTCTGATCCCGATTGATGCGATTTTCTCGCCGATCACCAAAGTGTCCTACGAAGTCACCCCGACCCGCGAAGGTCAGGTGCTGGACTATGACAAACTGACCCTGAAAGTGGACACCGATGGTTCGGTGACGCCAGAAGACGCAATTGCTTATGCTGCGCGGATTTTGCAGGACCAGTTGCAGGTCTTCGTGAACTTTGATGAACCCGAAGCTGCCGGTCGCGCCGATGAAGACGACGATCTGGAGTTCAACCCGCTGCTGCTCAAGAAAGTGGACGAGTTGGAATTGTCGGTGCGCTCGGCAAACTGCCTGAAGAACGACAACATCGTTTATATCGGCGATCTGATCCAGAAAACCGAAGCCGAGATGCTGCGTACACCAAACTTTGGCCGCAAGTCGCTGAACGAGATCAAAGAAGTTCTGACAGCGATGGGTCTGCATTTGGGTATGGATATCCTCGACTGGCCACCAGACAATATCGAAGAGCTGGCCAAGAAATACGAAGATCACTTCTAGAAATTTCCGGCCCCGCACACACTGCGGGGCCGTTTCCTAAAATGCCCGCACTGGCGGGGAAATGGTTGGATTTTTGAAAATCAAAACTCCAACCCGGGCAATAAGGCCCCAAGGAGAGCGGTCCTCACGCAAGGACACGCCGGACAAAGCAAAAGAAGGACTTAAACCATGCGCCACGCACGAGGCTATCGCCGACTGAACCGAACCCATGAACACCGCAAAGCGCTGTTCGCAAATATGGCCGGATCACTGATTGAACATGAACAAATCAAAACAACTTTGCCGAAAGCAAAGGAACTGCGGCCGATCATCGAAAAGATGATCACACTGGCCAAACGCGGTGACTTACATGCCCGCCGTCAGGCCGGAGCACAGCTTAAGCAAGACGTTTATGTTGCCAAACTGTTTGAAATCCTGGGCCCCCGCTACAAAGACCGCCAAGGTGGTTACGTGCGCGTTCTGAAGGCCGGTTTCCGTTATGGGGACATGGCACCGATGGCGATCATCGAATTCGTTGACCGCGACCCGAACGCCAAAGGCGCAGGCGACAAGGCCCGCCTGGAAGCCGAAGCTTTAGAAGCGTAAACCTTCAATTTAATTCGCTAAAAATGACAGAACCCCGCAGATTATCTCTGCGGGGTTCTGCTGTTTGGCCACTTAAACAGCCTTGTCTTTTCCAGGGTCAACTGGGTGGGACGAGAGGTCGCTAACTATCTTTTCCAATTGCTGCGGACCAACTGATGCTGATCCAACGAATTCCAGAAGATCAAGACGTACTGCTTTTGGCAGAGCCATTATTCTGGAAAACAATTCAGGGTCGATAGACATGGCCATAATACTGGCTACTCATAATAATAGTTACTAGTGACAATTTACGGTTGACTCAGAATTTGGCAACCTGTCTAAAAAGACATGTCCAAAACAATAGGCCTCGACCGAATCCTCTATCTACTGGGACAAGAATCCCCGGCTGGATACATGGCAGGTATGCATATCCGATTTGCCGGACCTTTGGTTCAATATCAAACATATGACAAAAAATGGATCGATCACTATACTGAAAACGGATACGCGCTGCGCGATCCGATGATTGCCTGGGGTTTCAACAAAGACGGCGCAAGCCGTTGGAGCGAGATTGATCTGCCAGACCCGTTCAAGATATTTGAACAGGCCGCGGATGCAGGCCTTAAGTACGGTGTGGTTGTTTCAGTCGGTCCATTGAATTCAAAGTCAATCTGCGGCTGCGCGCGGGATGACAGGGAATTCGCCGATGACGAAATCAATAGAATCACGAAACTGGTTCAGACGCTGCACACAGTGACCGATCCGCCGGACAGCCTGACCAAAGCACAGAAAGATGCCCTGCAGTTGATCGCTGATGGCCACCGCTATGCTGCTGCCGCAGCTAAACTGGGAATATCCGAAAGTGCGCTGAAAGCCAGGCTCATTTCTGCCAGAAACCGTCTTCTGGCCAGAACCACCGCCGAGGCCATACAGCGCGCCAAAGACTACAGGCTACTTTGAGCGGGTTATCGCAGCACCAGCAGGGCTTGAGTTTTTTCAACCTAGCTGGAGGCTATGACCATGAAGACCACCACCCTATCTTTCGAGAATATGCACAACCACGGAGAATTGTTCGCTAATCTGTTCAGGGCGCGCAAGCAATCCTTTATCGTGCAGAACAACTGGGATCTGCCTGAAGCGAACGGCATGGAATACGATCAGTATGACACCCCTGCCAGCCGCTGGATCGCGGTGCATCAGTTTGGCGAAGTACTGGCCGGGATCCGTTTGACCCCAACAACCGCGCGCTGCGGGATTTACACATATATGATTCGCGATGCGCAAAAGGGATTGCTTGAATCGATCCCTCAGGAGCTTTTGTATTCTGAAGCACCGATTGCGCCGCATATCTGGGAATCAAGCCGGGTATTTGTTTCACAAAACGTTCCGTCAAACATGCGGATGCGGGTGCAGGCCAATCTGATGGGCGAAATGATCAGTGCTGCGCGTACGTTGGGGGCTACCCAAATCCTTGGTTTGGTGCCTGCCGTTTGGTCGCGCTGGATTGCACGCTTGGGTCTGGATGCCGAAGCTGCCGGGCCGCAGATGGATATCGACGGCACAAACACCCAGGTCGCTTTGATGCACCTTGCGTCAAATCTGCACTAGTGTTTCATTGTTTTTTGTTTAACGAGTACACGCCAGCCTCCCCCTTGCGGGGAGGCGGCGGAGACGTTCCAAAGATGCGGGAAACCGCCGAGTCTTTCTCGGGCCTGTTGATCTTGCATAGCCCGGTAGCATAACCTGAGGTTGTGATTTTTGACAAAGGACACAGAATGAAACGGCTGATTTTATTGGCGCTGTCGTCGCTCTTTATCAATATTGGTGCTCAGGCGCAGAATACAGTTCCGGACACTACATTTCAGATCAAACTTAGCTTTGCGCCGGTGGTCAAGAAAACCATTCCCGCCGTGGTGAATATCTACGCCAAAAGGGTTGTTGAGGCGCAGCAAAACGCCTTTGCCCATGATCCGTTTTTTTCAGATTTCTTTAAGAATTTTGGCCAGCCGACGCAGCGGGTGCAGAACTCGTTGGGGTCCGGTGTCATTCTGTCATCAGATGGTATCGTTGTGTCAAATTTCCATGTGATTGCGGGGGCCACGGATATACGTGTGGTTTTGCAGGACCGGCGTGAATTTGATGCACAAATCCTGCTGGCAGACGAACAGAGCGACCTTGCGGTGCTTAAATTGACCGGCGTTAGTGATCTGCCCGCATTGCGCCTGCGGGCCTCGAGCGAGGTGGAAGTGGGCGATTTGGTTCTGGCCATTGGAAATCCCTTTGGAGTAGGGCAAACCGTTTCAAGCGGCATCATTTCCGGATTGGCGCGCTCTGGTGGAGCGGTTGGCAACGCGCGGGCCTATTTCCTGCAAACCGACGCGCCGATCAATCCCGGTAATTCCGGCGGTGCACTTGTGGACATGAGCGGCGCTTTGGTTGGCATCAACACCGCGATCCTGACCCGCTCGGGTGGATCAAACGGCATCGGCTTTGCGATTCCTTCTGATTTGGTGGCCGCGGTTTTAAAACAAGCGCAGGCCGGGAAGACCCGATTCACGCGGCCTTGGGCCGGTATGATCGGTCAATACCTTGACGCAGCTTTGGCGCAGCAATTTGGGTTGGATCGCCCTGAAGGCATGGCCGTCGTTGACATGCACCCGGAAAGCCCGTTCAGAAAAGCCGGTTTGCAGGCTGGCGACGTTGTGTTGTCGATCAACGGAAATGTGGTGAACGGCCCGGCCGAGATGTTGTATCACATGTCGGTTCTGGGGGTCGGCAGCAACGCTAATCTGGTATTCGTGCGTAAAGGCATCCACCATCAGGCCGCCGTCGCGATGATCGAAGCGCCAGAAGAACCGGCGCGGGCGAAGCAAAAAATTGTCATTGAAGGTCCGTTTCAGGGTCTGACAGTTTCGCAGATCAATCCGGCAGTTATCGCCGAAATCAGCCTGCCAACAACGGCCACTGGTGTGGTTGTAGCGACTGTTGAAGGCATTTCTGCGCAAATCGGGTTTCGCCCGGGCGATATTCTGGTGCGAGTAAACAATGTGCCAATTGCTAAGGTTTCCGATGTTCTGTCGGCCGCTAACCAACGAACGCGTTTGTGGAATATCACGATCGAACGGGATGGGCAGTAATTGTCGATGCGCTTTAAGCTTTGACGTTTTTGCGACTTTCACTGGCGGCCCCGCACGCCTAGACTGCGGTTATGTCTGACTTGTTCGATCAAACCCCCGGCCCATCAGCGCCGCAAACGGCCCCGCGCCCGTTGGCGGATCGGTTGCGGCCAACGACGCTGGCGCAGGTGATCGGGCAGAGGCACCTGTTGGGTGAAAACGGGCCTTTGGGGGCAATGCTGGCGGCAGGCAGCCTGTCGTCTATTATATTCTGGGGACCGCCCGGGGTTGGCAAAACCACTATCGCGCGATTGCTGGCGGCGGAAACTGAATTGGCCTTTGTGCAAATAAGTGCGATCTTTACCGGCGTGCCGGATCTGCGCAAAGTGTTCGAGGCTGCTAAAATTCGCCGCGCGAACGGGCACGGTACGTTGTTGTTCGTTGACGAAATCCACCGGTTCAACAAGGCCCAACAGGACGGGTTCCTGCCCTATATGGAAGACGGCACTATTCTGCTGGTTGGGGCGACAACAGAAAACCCGTCGTTTGAGTTGAACGCGGCCTTGATGTCGCGCGCGCAAGTGATGATCCTGAACCGGTTGTCACTGGTGGAACTGGAACTGATGGCACAACGCGCCGAGGCCGAAATGCGCCGCGCCTTGCCGGTAACCGGCGACGGACGGGATGCCTTGCTGGAAATGGCGGACGGCGATGGTCGCGCGTTGTTGAACCTGCTTGAGCAATGTTTTTCCTGGCCTGCCGGCAAGCCGCTTGACCGCGAGGGTCTGTCAAGTCGGCTGTCGCGGCGGGCCCCGAAATACGACAAGTCGGGCGAAGAGCATTACAACCTGATCTCGGCTTTGCACAAGTCAGTGCGCGGCTCTGACCCTGATGCCGCGCTCTATTGGTTGGCGCGGATGTTTCAGGGCGGCGAAGACCCACGGTATCTGGCACGGCGTATCACCCGGATGGCGGTCGAGGATATCGGGCTGGCAGACCCAAATGCGCAAAGCCAATGCCTGCATGCCTGGGAAACCTATGAACGGCTTGGCAGCCCCGAAGGTGAACTGGCGATTGCGCAAGCGGTGATTTATCTGGCACTCGCTCCAAAATCCAACGCGTCCTATGTGGCGTTCAAAGCGGCGATGGGTGCGGCCCGGGAAACCGGGTCCAATCCGCCGCCCAAGCATATTTTGAATGCCCCGACCAAGATGATGAAAGAGCATGGTTATGGTGCGGGCTATGCCTATGACCATGATGCAGAAGACGGGTTTTCCGGGCAGAATTACTTTCCGGATGGGATGCCGCGCGGCATATATTATCTGCCGCCTGAACGCGGACACGAGCGAGAGTTGAAAAAGCGTGTCGACTATTTCGCGAAATTGCGGTCGCAGAAGACCAAGTAAAACCACGTCGGGGCGGCGATTTTGTTTGACCTGACGGCGGGATTTAGGCCGGTTTCTTGGACTAATCGACTAATCGACTAAT
>DJBQ01000127.1:380-23734 GCA_002430125.1 Rhodobacterales bacterium UBA5972 | reverse complement strand
CCATTTTCCGGCAGCATCGGGGGAAATGCACAACTGATGATTGGAGTTTCAAATGTCACGACCTGAGACAGACCATATTGCCAGATTAAGCTTTGCTATGGGGCATCCACGGCGGGTTGCCCTGTTTGATTTACTGTCCGCGCGTCCGGAAACCGGCAACAGCCTGGCGGCACTTGAAAACGCCAGCAAAATCCCGCGTGCCAGCCTCATTTACCACCTTCGGCGGATGGAGAGCGTGGGGCTTGTTCGCCGTCGGGCGAAAGGGTCATCCACGGAACTTACGCTGGTTCGCTCGGCTCTGAGTCCGCTTAAATCAGCGGTTGCCAGCCGGGCATGTGGGACCCTGTCTGCAGGTATTCAGCCGCCAAAGTTAAAGGTCTATACCTAAGCGCCCTCCAACGGCGACAAGCCAGAGCATGACCCGCAGTCACCGCAGGGAAACCCGCATGCATCAACCCTGATCCCTTGACATTTCAGCTTGGCTGGGTCCATGGCTTTGGCTGAACGAAAAGGAACGGGATATGATTTTTACGACGCTTCAGGTGGCTCTTGGCGGGGCGCTTGGCGCCACAGGCCGGTACCTGACGGGTATCGGCATGGCGCGCCTTCTGGGCACAGGATTTCCCTATGCCACGTTGACAGCCAATATCATCGGCTCGTTCATCATGGGCGTTGCGTTCGTATTTCTGATCACCCGCGAAGCCGAAGCCTCGCGCTGGGTGCCGTTTGTGATGACCGGAATTTTAGGCGGCTTTACTACATTCTCGGCTTTTTCGCTGGATGCGTATTCCCTGTTTGACCGGGGGCGGATGATGGCGGCTGCCCTTTATGTTGGCGGCTCCGTCGGGGCATCGATTGCCGCTCTGATCGTGGGTATTGCTGTAGCTAAAGGAATTGCAGGATGAACAGTGTTCAACTGATCGAAGTGACGGTTGACGAGGCCGATCAACGCCTTGACCGCTGGTTTCGCAAACGCTTTCCGCAGATCGGGCAGGGGCGGCTGGAAAAGCTGTGCCGCAAAGGTGAGATCCGTGTCGATGGCGGGCGTGTCAAAGGCGCAACCCGGCTGGAGGCAGGCCAGTCCGTGCGCATACCGCCGCTGCCGGCAGAACAGGGTCGCACCTCGCAACCCAAACGCCCTGATACAATTTCCCTTGAAGATACGCGGATGATCCAGAACACGGTGATTTACCGCGACGATCATATCATCGCCATCAATAAACCAGCCGGACTGGCGTCGCAGGGTGGTTCCGGCCAGACCCGCCATGTTGATGGTTTGGCAGCTGCTTTGTGTTTCGGCTATGACGAAAAACCGCGCCTTGTGCATCGGCTTGACAAGGACACCTCGGGCGTTCTGTTACTGGCGCGCACCGCCAAAATGGCCACAGCCCTGACCAAAGCGTTTCAGGCGCGCACGACCCGTAAAATTTACTGGGCCGCGGTTGCCGGCAGTCCGCATCCCAAGAAGGGGACAATCCGCTATGGGCTTGTCAAAGCCCCGGGGCACGGCCCGAACGGTGCTGGCGAAAAGATGATCTGCATCCACCCGGATGAAGTTGAAAATACCCAGGACGCAAAATACGCAACCACGGATTATTCGGTGTTGGAAGAGGCCGGGAAACGTACGTCCTGGGTCGCCTTGGCGCCGATAACCGGCCGCACCCACCAGTTACGCGCGCATATGGCGGAACTTGGCCATCCGATTGTTGGCGACGGCAAATACGGCACCAACGCGCAGACCAATGAAGGCGACGGTTGGGGATCACAGCTTGGGGGCGATATCAGCCGCAAACTGCACCTGCATTCCCGGACGATCATGTTGGAACACCCGGTCAGCAAAGCGCAATTGCACCTGACGGCCCCTTTGCCGGAACATATGGCCAATACATGGGAAATGCTGGGCTGGTCAGTGAAATGGGCCCCGGCGGATCCGTTCGAGAGTTTTAGTTAAGCAAAGACCGGACCAGATAAGATGAACCCCTCGCTTAAAAAGCGGTTTTGGACTGCGGTCGTCGTTCACGAGATCGACGGAGGCTTTGCTGTCTTTCTGGATAAGCACCGTCTGACCACGCCGGCAAAAGCACCGCTTGTCCTGCCGACCCTTCATTTGGCCGAGGCATTGGCCGACGAATGGCGCATTCAGGTAGAAAAAGTCGATCCTGAAACCATGCCTATGACCCGCCGCGCCAATGCGGCGATCGACAAAGTCGCGCCGCAGCGGGCCGAAGTTGCGCAGTTGTTGGCAGCCTATGGCGGCAGCGATCTGCTGTGTTACCGCGCGGCACATCCAATCGAATTGGCGCAACGACAGGCGGCGATGTGGGACCCGTTATTGGTGTGGGCGCAGTCCGAACTTGAGGTCAATCTTGCAACAACTATCGGCGTTATGCCGGTGGCCCAAAACCAAGCAGACCTTGCACGGTTGCAAAGCTGCGTTACATCTTTAGATGCATTTTCCATGGCCGGGTTTCATGATTTGGTCATGCTCTCCGGGTCGTTGGTGATCGCGCTTGCGTTGATCTCAGGGCATCGCAACGCCGACCATCTGTGGCGCGCGTCACGTGTTGACGAGGATTGGCAGACTGAAATGTGGGGTATTGACGAAGAAGCCGAACAAACTGCGGCACTGAAACAAGCTGGATTCCTGAATTCTTTTCGCTTCTTTCAACTGGTAAACCCGGCCTAGCTGAAGGGTGATAACTTACTGACATCATTAAACAAATCAGATTCCTCCGGATGCCGGGAAAATGCGATCAGATGCAGGAATTCTGCCCGAGTCGGCAAGTTACCATAGGTCAATCGGGGATTGTGTACTTGACCTTATGGTAAGGAATTGTCCAAACTTGCGCGCGCTGGGCATTTCGATGCGCGGCACAAAAACGATTCTGGCCTTCGGGCCTAAATCCTCCCGAAAAGGGACGGACCATCAGGAAGAGGTAAAAATGAAAAAATCAGTATTTCTCGGTGCGCTGACAGTAGCTGGATTGGCTGCAGGTCTGGCGTCTGCCGGCACTATGGATGATGTTAAAGCCAAAGGGTTTTTGCAGTGTGGCGTTTCGACCGGTCTGGTTGGCTTTGCGGCCCCGGATGCAAATGGCGAATGGGACGGCTTTGACGTGTCCGTTTGTCGCGCAATTGCAGCGGCCGTTCTGGGCGACGCAAAGGCCGTCAAATTCACCCCAACAACCGGCAAGACCCGCTTTACAGCGCTTGCTTCGGGTGAAGTCGACGTTCTGGCACGTAACACGACCTGGACATTCAGCCGCGATGTTGACCTGAAGTTCACCTTTATCGGCGTAAACTATTACGACGGTCAGGGCTTTATGGTTCCAAAAGCCTTGGGTGTTGCCTCGGCCAAAGATCTGGACGGCGCGACTGTCTGCATTCAGACCGGTACAACAACCGAGCTGAACCTGGCAGATTATTTCCGTGCAAACAACATCAAGTACGAGCCAGTGCCGATCGAAACCAATGCTGAAGCTCAGCAACAGTATCTTGCCGGTGCTTGCGACGTTTACACAACGGACGCATCCGGTCTGGCTGCGACACGTGCGACTTTTGAAAATCCGGGCGACCATGTTCTGCTGCCCGAAATTATTTCAAAAGAGCCACTGGGTCCGCTTGTTCGTCATGGCGACGATCAATGGGCTGATTTGGTAAAGTGGACTTTGAACGCTTTGATTTCAGCAGAAGAACTGGGCGTCACTTCGGCCAATCTGGCTGAAATGTCCAAAGCACCGGGTAACAATCCGGAAATCAACCGCCTGTTGGGCACCGAGGGTGACCTTGGCAGCATGCTGGGTCTTGATAAAGCATGGGCTGCACGCGCAATTGCTGCTGGTGGCAATTATGGTGAAATCTTCGCCCGCAATATCGGCGAAGCGACATCAATTGGCCTTGCACGCGGCTTGAACGCACAATGGGCAAACGGCGGTCTGATCTATTCGCCTCCGTTCCGTTAAGCGAACATTAGAAAAGGGCGCGGTTCATACGCGCCCTTTTTGTCTTGTCCAGACAAATCGTTGACTGTGAACTGATCGCAAGCCGCCATACGAGCTCGCGACACACGGCATCAACGAACTTCCAACAGAGGGCGCAGCGATATGACTGCAACTACCGACACCGATAAAAGCGTGTTCCGCTTAAGTATGCTGATATACGATACACGGTATCGTTCCCTAACCATCCAAGCCGTCGCGCTTATTTTGTTTATGCTTGGTGTGGCGTGGCTGCTGAACAACGCAGCTGAAAATTTGGCCGCACTCGGCAAGCCGCTAAGCTTTGGCTTTTTGACGCACCCTGCCGGGTATGACATCAACCAAAGGCTGGTTGAGTATACGTCTCAAAGCACACATGCGCGGGCAGCTTTGGTCGGTATCCTTAATACCCTGCTTGTCGCCGTGCTGGGCTGTATCACTGCCACGTTAATCGGGGTGACAGTCGGTGTTCTGCGTCTGTCCAAGAACTGGATCGTGGCGCGCCTGATGACGGTTTATATCGAAGGTTTCCGCAATGTGCCGGTTCTGCTGTGGATCGTGCTGTTCATGGCGATCTTCATCGAAACCTTTCCACAACCAAGGGATTTTCGCGGCGCTGATGCAACTGCATCGATGTATCTGGGAGAGTCTGTCGCCCTGACCAATCGCGGGTTTTATATCCCCAAGCCGGTTTTCTATGATGGGTCATGGATTGTCATCGCAGTATTTGTGGTGTCGCTGATTGGTATGTGGTCCTTTGCCCGTATGGCGCGCAAAAAGCAGGAAGCGACCGGTCAAATTCTGCCGGTGATGTGGGTCAATCTGGCGATTTTTGTGATCCCGTCAGTTTTGGTTTACTTTGTCATGGGCAAACCCATTGGGTTGGACATGCCGGTGCTGAAAGGCTTTAACTTTGCCGGTGGGTTTTACATGCGCAACTCGTTGATCGCGTTGTGGCTGGCCCTGTCGCTGTATACGGCGGCCTTTATCGCCGAAGCGGTTCGTTCTGGTATTCAGGCGGTCTCGCATGGCCAGACCGAAGCGGCCTTTGCGCTGGGTATCCGGCCGGGTCGTACGATGAGCCTGATCATTCTGCCGCAGGCGTTACGGGTGATTATCCCGCCGCTGATCTCGCAGTATCTGAACCTGACCAAGAACTCGTCACTGGCAATCGCCGTTGGCTATATGGATATCACCGGAACGCTGGGCGGCATTACTCTGAACCAAACGGGCCGCGAGATGGAAAGCCTGCTGATGTTGATGGCATGTTACCTGACCATTTCACTGACAGTTTCGGCCATCATGAACTGGTACAACGAATCTATCAAACTGAAGGAGCGGTGAGATGACAAATACTTCTTACGTCCGCACCGAAATGTTGCCCGAAAAGGCGCCGCCTTTGGCGCAGGCCGGGGCTGTCAAATGGATGCGCGAAAACCTGTTTTCCAGCATCCCCAACGCCATCCTGACGCTGCTGGCGCTGTTTTTCCTTTATAAAGCTCTGGCCGGCACGCTGCCGTGGATCTTTCAGTCAAGCATGACCGCAGACAGTCTTGGTGGTTGTCGGGATGCGATCAAAGCGGCGTATGGCGAAGATGCAAGCGGTGCTTGCTGGGCGGTGATCCGCGAACGGTATCACCAGTTGCTGTTCGGGTTTTACCCGTCCGAGCTTTACTGGCGGCCGATTTTGGCTTTTGTGCTGATGCTGGTAGCGATTGCGCCGGTATTGTATGACACCCTGCCGCGCCGGATTTTGTGGCTGACGGCGGTCTATCCGTTCCTCGCCTTCTGGCTGTTATGGGGTGGGTCGGTCTGGCTGCCGATTTCAATTATTCTGGGCTTTGTTATCGGCGGTTTGGCCGCTGTCTATTTGTCCAATCTACTAGGTACGCTGGGGTCAACTCTTGCTGCGATCCTTTTGCCGATCCTGTGGTGGATGCTGCTTGCCGGGGTATTTGCCGACGCGATGCAATCCATTCTGCCAATCGGTATTGAAAGCGTTGAAAGCGCCATGTTCGGTGGCTTTATGTTGTCGGTCACTATCGGGATCACCGGTATTGCCCTGTCTTTGCCGATCGGGATTTTTCTGGCACTTGGGCGGCAATCAAACCTGTTGATCATCCGTTCGCTGTGTATTGGCTTTATCGAGTTTATTCGCGGTGTGCCTTTGATCACGTTGCTGTTCGTGGCCTCGACATTGCTGAATTACTTCCTGCCGCCGGGTACAAATTTTGACATCATTCTAAGGGTGATGATCATGGTGACGCTGTTTGCATCGGCCTATATGGCCGAAGTCATCCGTGGTGGTCTGGCAGCTTTGCCAAAGGGGCAGTACGAAGCAGCTGATGCGCTGGGGCTGGATTACTGGAAATCCATGCGCCTGATCATCATGCCGCAAGCGCTGAAAATCGCTATTCCGTCGATCGTGTCAAACTTTATCGGGCTGTTCAAAGACACCACGCTGGTGTCGATCATCGGCTTGTTGGACCCGATTGGCCTGTCAAATGCTATCCGTGCTGATTCCAACTGGAACGGGATTGTCTGGGAACTTTATGGTTTTATCGCGTTAATGTTCTGGGTCGTCTGTTTCTCGATGTCACGTTATTCCATGTATCTGGAGCGCAAGCTTCAGACCGGACACAGCTAAGGGAGAATGAAAAATGTCTAACGCAGTAACTGACCGCGAAATTAACCGCTCGCAAATGCTGGTATCCGACGAAATTGCGATTCAAATCACGAATATGAACAAATGGTTCGGCGCTTTCCACGTTTTGCGCGATATCGATCTGACTGTTCAACGCGGTGAACGGATTGTGGTTTGTGGCCCCTCGGGGTCGGGAAAATCAACGCTTATCCGGTGCATCAACGCGCTTGAAGAACACCAACAGGGCAAGATCGTGGTTGACGGGACGGAACTGTCGTCCGACCTCAAGAATATCGACCGTATTCGGTCCGAGGTTGGGATGGTGTTTCAGCACTTTAACCTGTTTCCGCACCTGACCATTCTGGAAAACTGCACCTTGGCACCGATCTGGGTTCGCAAGACCCCGAAAAAGGAAGCCGAGGAAATTGCCATGCATTTCCTGGAAAAAGTGAAGATCCCGGAACAGGCGCTGAAATATCCCGGCCAATTATCCGGCGGTCAACAGCAGCGGGTGGCGATTGCGCGGTCTTTGTGCATGAAGCCACGGATCATGCTGTTTGACGAACCCACATCGGCCCTTGACCCTGAGATGATCAAAGAGGTTCTGGACACCATGATCGCCTTGGCTGAAGAGGGTATGACCATGCTGGTTGTCACCCACGAAATGGGTTTCGCCCAAGCCGTGGCAAACCGGGTGATCTTTATGGATGCCGGGCAAATCGTTGAACAAAACGAACCCAGCGAATTTTTCAACAACCCACAAAGCGACCGGACCAAGCTGTTCCTCAGCCAGATTCTGGGTCACTAAACCTTACGACTTCGGTAAATGAAAACCCCGGCCTTTGCGCCGGGGTTTTTTGTTACATATCGGCTGGTGTGATGAAAATCTCGCAATCTGCATCACCATATCCCAGCTGAACCCAGTCTTCGACATGCGGTGTTAGCACAGTCACCGAGCCGGTTGGGTATTTCCGAAACAGATCATGCATGGGTGGCGGGTCTTGGCGCAGGTCGCGCGCCAGCTCGCCGATCCCGGGCATATGGCCCAACATCAACACTGTATTCCCCGTGGCTGTGCGCAAGACACCCAGCATTTCCTGATCGGTCGACATATACAGGAAATCGTGAAACGAAACGTCAGCAACCGGTGCAAGGCCCTTGCTAATACCGTCCCAGGTTTCGCGGCAACGCGTGGCGGTTGATGACAAAACCTGATCGGGCTGCAATCCCTGCGATGCCAGCCAGGTCCCGATCGTCAGGGCGTCACTTTGCCCGCGTTCGTTCAAGGGGCGGTTCTTGTCATCGATAGATTGATCGGACCAACTGGATTTCGCATGGCGGACAAGAATAAGACGCTTCATTGATTATCCTTTTTGAAAGGCCCGCATATGATGCGCAGACTGTTCTGCCAGCCTGCCATAGTTTTTGCTGATGGGGCAAGAACAGCGTGCGAGACAACCCGAAGAAAGACAAGTTTCTTTGCCTGCGCCGTCAAGATAGCCGTGACAAGCAACAACATCATAGCCCTGTGGCCCAAGTGCCGCCACCGGACAGGCGGTTAAACACGGTTTTTCAACGCAACTTTCGCACGGTGAGGGTTCGGTTTTCTCCGGCAAATCGATTTTCTGCATGAAAGCCAATGCGCCGCGAAACGATACAAACAATCCGGCGCTGTCATGCACCAGCAGGCTGACAGGCGACGACCAGATTTGTCCAGTGCGCAATGCCCAGCTGATGAACGGCTGATAGGCTGGGCCGCCAAACGGGAACAAGGCGGTTGCAGATACCTTTGTGGCCAGTCGGCCGATGACCCGTTCTGACCATCGGTCAATCGGATTGGCGGCGCTGTACTCCGGGCATGACGTGATGCGCTGCCAGAACCCCGGCTCGTCTGGCCCAAGCATTACCAGCGTCTGGCACCCAATCGGCGCTTTGTCGTTGGTATCAGGGTGAAACGCGCCGACAATCGCCAGACCGTCCGCCGCGCAAAGGGCGGCAAGTTCATCAAACGTCATTTACGTTGAAATGGTAGCCACAACGCCCACTCAAGGCGGCTTGGTTTATCATCCTGCCACTCAAGACCGATCTGCATTGCATCATGCCCGTCCTTTGGTTGGGGAACGTAGGTGGCAAAGATACGATCCCAGATCGACAAGGCAAAGCCATAATTGCTGTCATGTTCCGCGCGGTGAACAGAATGATGCACCCGGTGCATGTCAGGCGTTACCAAAACCATACGCAGCAGGCGATCAACCCGCAACGGCAGACGGATATTGGCGTGGTTGAACATGGCGGTGCCGTTCAGGATTACCTCAAACAGGATCACCGCAACCGCTGAAGGGCCAAGGGCATAGACCAATCCTATTTTCAGGACCATCGACAGCAGGATTTCCACTGGATGAAACCGAAGGGCTGTGGTTACGTCAATATCCCGATCCGCGTGATGCACCCGGTGCAGCCGCCACAGCAAAGGAATTTTGTGGGTCACCAGATGTTGCGCCCAAATCGCCAGATCAAGAATCAGAACCGCCACCACGATTTCCACCCAGATCGGCCAGCTTAGGTGATTGAACAGGCCCCAATTGCTCTGCGCCGCGTCATAGGCCGCACCAACCGCCAGCAGAGGCAAGAGCCAGCCCATCGCCTGCAGGCTGAGGCTGTCGATTACAACCAGCGCCCAGTTGGTAAACCAGCGACTCGGGCGGGGTTGCACACGGGTTTTACGTGGTAAAACCGTTTCGGCGACGGCAAACAGGGCGAACAGACCGGCGAAAACCACCAGACGGATAAAGGCTTCGTTTTCCATCCCCGCAATCTGGGGATATATTAGAGGTTATGCAAGTAGTAAGATATTAATCCGCGCGAATCAGACTGCCAGCCCCGTGTTCGGTGAACAGCTCCAGCAAACAAGCGTTCGGAGCGCGACCGTCCATAATGACCACAGCGCGAACGCCACCTTCGATGGCCAACAACGCGGTTTCGGTTTTCGGGATCATTCCGCCATTGATAACGCCCTCTGCCGTCATCCGGCGAATATCATCAGGCGTCATCCGGGTCATGACCTGCCCGGATGCATCTTTCACGCCAGCCACATCGGTTAACAACAAGAACCGATCCGCTTTCAGCGCGGCGGCAATAGCACCCGCCGCCGTATCGCCATTGACGTTGTAGGTTTCGCCGTTCCGCCCCATGCCAATCGGCGCGATCACCGGCACAAAACCGCCTTGGGTCAGGGTGTCCAGAACGCCGGTGTTGATCTCAACCGGGTCACCAACAAAGCCCATATCCGGAACCGCGCGGTCACAAATCATCAGGTTGGCGTCTTTGCCCGACAGGCCCACGGCCCTGCCGCCCTGACGGTTAATCGCTTGCACGATATGTTTATTGATCTTGCCCGCCAGCACCATTTCCACGATCTCTACGGTCTTTTCGTCGCTGATCCGCTTGCCGTTGACGAATTCCGATTTGATATCCAGCCGCGCCAGCATTTCGTTGATCATTGGCCCGCCGCCATGCACCACGATAGGGCGGATGTTCACCTGCTTCATCAACACGATGTCACGGGCAAAGGCATCCATTGCAGTCTCGTCACCCATAGCGTGGCCGCCGAATTTGATCACCACGGTCGCCCCATCATAGCGCTGAAAATAAGGCAACGCTTCGGACAATGTGCGGGCGGTGGCGAACCAGTCTCGATCCATGGCGGTTTGCTTCTTCATATCTGTGATCCCATATTTCCCCCCACGTTAAGGCCTAGTTTTGGCGGTGCCAAGGGGGCGGTCACAGATTGCGCCCGTATGCCGGGTTAGATACTGTCGCGGCCAAAGGGGATATCATGGACACCGATAACCGGCAGCGCACACTTTTGTTAACCGGGGCCAGCCGCGGCATCGGCCACGCCACCGTGCGGCGGTTTTCCGACGAGGGTTGGCGCGTGCTGACCTGTTCGCGGCAACCGTTTGATGCGCGTTGTCCTTGGCCCGGTGGTGCCGGCAATCATATTCAGGTTGATCTGTCCGACCCCAATCAAACCATCAAGGCAATTGAAACCGTCCGCGCGATGCTGATCGACGGAAAGCTGGATGCGCTGGTGAACAATGCCGGCATCTCGCCGAAAGGCGAGGGTGGCGCGCGATTAAGCACGCTTGATACCGATCTCAGGACTTGGGGGCAGGTGTTCCACGTGAATTTCTTTGCGTCGGTCATTCTGGCACGAGGGTTAAAGGATGAATTGGCAGCAGCCAAAGGCGCAGTTGTCAACGTAACTTCGATCGCAGGTAGTCGCGTGCATCCGTTTGCCGGGGCGGCCTATTCCACGTCAAAGGCGGCACTGGCGGCGTTAACCCGCGAAATGGCGCATGATTTTGGACCGCTTGGCGTGCGGGTCAATGCGATCGCGCCGGGAGAGGTTAAGACAGCGATCCTAAGCGAGGGTACGGATAAAATCGTCGAAAAACTGCCGCTGCGACGGTTGGGAACGACCGATGAAGTTGCCGATGTGATCTGGTTTTTATGCTCGGCGCAAAGTTCATATGTGTCCGGAACCGAGATCGAGGTTAACGGCGGTCAACACGTTTGACGGTTTATTCAATCGTAGCGATGATCGCGCGCAGCACGTCCAGCCCATCGCCTTTTTCGGCCGAAGTTAACACAATCTCGGGATAGGCGGCCGGATATTTGGCCAACACCTTGCGCGTCGCCTCGACAGACTTTTCCAGATCGTCGCCGCGTGGTTTGTCACATTTGGTCAATACCACCTGAAATGTGACCGCCGCACGGCCAAGCAGGGCCATGATTTCTTCGTCAACAGCTTTGGCGCCGTGGCGTCCATCAATCAACAGAAAAACCCGGCGCAATGTGGCCCGCCCTGACAAATAAGCCTTTAGCAGACGCTGCCACTTTTCGACCACATGCACCGGTGCCTCGGCATAGCCGTAACCGGGCAGATCGACCAGATACCGTTCTGATCCCAGCGTGAAAAAGTTTATCTCTTGCGTGCGGCCCGGCGTGTTGGACGCTCGCGCCAAGGCCTTGCGGCCAGTCAGTGCGTTGATCAGGCTTGATTTTCCGACGTTTGATCTGCCAGCGAAACAAACCTCCATCCGGTCATCCGGCGGCAGGCCATCCATCGCAACCACGCCCTTCATAAAGGCGCATTCGCCAGCAAATAATTTCCGGCCCAGTTCCGAGCTTTCAAAATCAGGCGTTTCAGCAAAGGGAAAAGTTGGCTGCATGTTAAATCACCACCACTTGATCGCCCTGCCGGACGTCGCCCGAAACAGTGACGACGGCATAAACGCCCAGATCGCGGTGGCCGAAACCGTTGCGTAAGGCAGCCAATGTATCAACGTCAACCGCGCCGGTTTGGGGGTTGGCGGTCGTTGCTTTGCAGCGGCCGATATGGTCACGGATTTCCAGTTCCGCCGTGCCGATGCGCAGCTTTCGGCCAATCATCTCGCGTTCTGCCCAAGCCTCCCAGCCGTCGATCAACAGATTGCCACGCCACCGCAGCGGTGTGATTTCATGACCAAGCTGAGCCTCGACCGCGCGATGTGACGCGAGGTTGATCAGCGAAATAGAAGGATAATCAGTATCGGTCATCGCCTGTTTGGCCCGCACCAGACGTGAGGGCAGGGTGCGCGCGCCGTTTGAAATTGGCATCACCCATTGGATAAACCGGTTGGCGTCGCCCTGATCATCAGGGTCAATCGTCAGATCGACACGGTCGGGATGGCTGAGGGTGATCTTGTGGTAAGTCGGGTCAATCTGCGCCGTGATCGCCTGCAATCGCGGCGATTTCGAACCAATGGAAAACTCCTGACAGGGTTGCCAACGCGGCCGATCAACGTCAAAACACGACCGTTCATGCGCCACGGCCCAACGACGATCCCAGGGCATTGCCTGACCTTCAGTCAGGGACACTTCGGATATTTCCTCGCGGCCATGACTTTTAATCGGGTGCCGCCAGATCTGGGCAACCGCAGTTGTCATTTCTTCGCCGCTGCGGCTTTTTTACGGTTCAGCCCCTTAATAATGTTGCCAAACACGTCGGGTTTTACCCCCTGGCTGCGCATGATCAGGTATTGCTGTGTAAAGGTGATCGTGTTGTTGGCGACCCAGTAAACCACCAGACCACTGGCAAAACGACCCAGCATGAACATGAACACCCACGGCATCCACGCGAATATTTGTGCTTGGGTTTTGTCTGTGGGGGCCGGGTTCAGTTTTTGCTGCATCCACATGCTGATCCCCATCAGAATCGGGAAAACGCCAATCGATAGGATAGCCAAAAAGCTGGCAGGATCGGGCGCGTCCCATGGCAACAGGCCGAAGAGGTTCAGGATCGAAGTTGGGTCAGGTGCGGAAAGGTCTTGAATCCAGCCAAAGAACGGCGCGTGACGCAGTTCGATGGTGACAAAGATCACTTTATAGAGCGAGAAAAAGATCGGGATTTGCAACAGGATCGGCAAGCAACCCGCCGCGGGGTTCACCTTCTTCTCCTTGTAAAGCCGCATCATTTCCTGCTGAAGCTTTTGACGGTCATCGCCGATCTTTTCCTTGATCTTCTCCATCTCGGGCTGGATTTCTTTCATCCGTGCCATCGAGACATAGGATTTATAGGCCAGCGGGAACAGCAGTGCCTTGATCAGAATAGTCAGGCTGATGATGGCCCAACCCATATTGCCGATCAGGTTGTTCATGAAATGCAGAACCTGAAAGATCGGTTTGGTCAGGAAAAAGAACATGCCCCAGTCGATGCTGTCGACGAACTGTTCGATCTGCAATGTCTCCTGATAGCCGGTGATCAGCTCCCAACGTTTGGCGCCGGCAAACAACGAGGTTGTCATGGTTTGCGTGGCACCCGGCGCGATGGTCATCACCGGCATCCGAACATCGGTCTGAAAGATCGTGCTGGAGGGCAGAAACTTGGTGACCTGACTGAACTTTTGCCCTTTGGCCGGGATCAGCGTTGTCATCCAGTACTTATCGGTAAAACCGATCCAGCCAGTGCTTTCAACCGCGACAGTGCTGCCAACGCCGGTTTCGAACGCCTCGAGGTCTTTTACGTCGTCATATTGGACCTCTTCTAGCTTGCCGTCGGCAGCCGCAACAACGCCTTCGTGCAGGATGTAAAACCCGATGACGTCCGGGTCGCCGTGGCGGGCAATGATACCGTAAGGGGCGGCCTTGGTTTCAGTGCCGGTTGTGTTGGTGACGGTTTGTTCAACGGTGAACATGAAATCTTCATCAACCGAATAGATGTTGCGAAAGATCAATCCCTTGCCGTTATCCCAAACAAGCGTGACCGGGGTGGAAGGCGTCAGCGACTGCCCGGTTTCCACTTGCCAAGGTGTCGCGGCACCCGGGACATCCGTGAAGTCAAGATCACCAACCGGGGCCCAGCCATAAAGCGTATAATATGCGTTTGGCCCGCCAGCGGGGGACAACAGAATTACCGTGTCAGATGTTGGATCAAGCGTCACCTGATAATCAGTCAGAGACAGGTCATCGATCCGCGCGCCGGTCAGCGAGATTGAACCACGCAGGCGCGGGGTTTCAATCGCCACGCGCTGGGTTTTTGCCAGGGCCGCGGCGCGGCTTTCCTGCGGGCTGGATGTTAAGGTCGGCACATTTGCGGTCTGCCCACCGCTGGTCGGGGTCGCCGCCACTTGTGGCGAAGTTGTCGTGCGGGTGCTTTGTGGTACCGTTTCCGTGACGGGCGGGGTGACCGGCGGAAAGAAGGTTACCCAGACCAAAATCACCAGCCCACTAAGCACTGTGGCCAGAATTAGGTTTCTGTTCTGATCGTCCATTCCGTAGGTCCCGCCCGAGGTTTTTAAGATAGGGTGGTTCAACAGATGTGGACAGGAAAGGTCAAGCGGTTTTCATGGAAATGCGCGCTTCGGTCGCCTGTAAAGGGGTGTTGTTCCAAGACGGGATTAACCAATTTTCCTTGGTTTTTGCGAATTCACCACCTGTTTGGCGCGGTGCTGTTGCAACCAGGCAATTGTATCCGAAAATGGCATCGGGCGGGCAACGCCATAACCCTGAATATACATGCAGCCAAGTTCGGCCAGTTTGGCGTGTTCAGGCACGGTTTCCACGCCTTCAGCAAGGGTTTCAAGCCCCAGACTTTCGGCCATCCGCAGGATCGCCGAGGTCATGATCTGTTGTTCGCTGTCTTTGTCGATATTGGTGATAAAACTACGGTCGATTTTGATCCGGTTGACGGCAAAACGGCGCAGGTTGGATATGGCGGCATGGCCCGTGCCAAAATCATCCAGATCAATGCCAAACCCATGGTTTGCCAGCGCGCGGATGTTACGGCTGATCGTGTCGTCGTCGTGCTGACAGACCACACTCTCCAACACTTCGATTGTTAAGCGCGAGGTTGGCACCTCAAACCGGTCCACCTCCCATTTGATTTTTTCAACCAGCTTTGGATTGCGAAGTTCTTCGGACGAGAAATTCACCCCAACCGAAGGCACCCTGAACCCGGCCTGATCCCATGATTTCAGTGCGGACAATGAATGATACAGGATCACCTCGCCCAAGCGGCCAGACATCCCGGTGGTTTCAATGGCTCGCAAAAACAACGGAGGCAGGATGACGCCGCTTTCCGGATGCTCCCACCGGGCCAAAGCCTCGAACCCGGCGAGTTCGCCGGTATCAGCGCAGATTTGTGGCTGGAACCAAGGCCGGATCTGGCCGTTTTCCAAAGCCGCCTCAAGTTCGGCAGACAGGGTGTGCAATTTCTGTGCCTCACGTCGCATCTTGGGCGAGAAACTGCGGGTCGCACCCGGCCCTTCCTTGCGCGCCAGTTCAAGCGCGATCTGCGCGCTGGCCAAAACATTTTCCGCATCCGCCTTAGGCGCCCGCCCGGACAGACAAATGCCGATAGAACAAGACAGATAACAGGTGGTCTGGTCGATACTGAACGGTTGCGCCGCAGCTGCATGAATACGATCCGCAATCGACAGGGCCACGGCAAAATCAGATTTGCGAATCGGGAATAAAACAATCGCGAAATCGTCGCCGTCAATCCGTGCAACAACATCAATATCCCGCACACAGGATTTCAGGCGATCCCCAAGTTCCGCCAATATTCTGTCGCCCGCTTCCATGCCGTAACGTTCGTTGATCAGTCGGAATCGGTCGATATCAATGTGCAGAACCGTGGTTTCACGCCCGGTGTTGCGTTCTGACGCCAGAAAAGCCGACAGCCGGCTGAGGGCGTTTTGCCGGTTCACCAACCCGGTCAGAGGATCAAGCTCGGCCTTTGGTGGGGTAATTTCACCAAGGATCGCAGGCTTTCTGATCAGTTCCTGAAAGGCCAGCATCAACGGCAACATAAAGCTGATAACAAACAGAACCGCTTCGATTTTAATCCAATAGGCCGCCACCACAAACAACGGCAGAAAGCTGAGGAGCTGAAAATCGCCCATACTGCGGCGTTTTGATTGCGGGTCCTGATCTTTCGCCACGGCGTCCCCCTTATTGCAGCAGGCCAAAGCCTTGCTCGCCTTATAAGGTAGCGTGATGTCTCTGTTCTCTTGGTTAATCGCCAAGCGAAATACGCGTGAAATTAGTCGCTAATTTTCGGCAATTTCAACCGGTTCGCCGCGCACAAGGCCAGCGAAATCAAACAGCTTGGGGTCAAGCATATGGCTTGGCCGGATATTCATCAGGGCGCGAAACATCACTTGCCGCCGACCGGGCGCGTTTTTCTCCCAGCCATCCAGAATGGATTTGACCTGCTGGCGTTGCAGGCCGTCCTGACTGCCGCAAAGATCGCAAGGGATAATCGGATACTGCATTGCACGCGCAAATTTCTCGCAATCCACTTCGGCCACATGCGCAAGCGGGCGGTAAACGAACAGGTCACCTTCGTCGTTCAACAGCTTTGGAGGCATCGTGGCCAGCCGCCCGCCATGAAACAGGTTCATGAACAGGGTTTCCAGAATGTCGTCGCGGTGATGGCCCAGCACAACGGCTGAACACCCTTCCTCGCGGGCGATACGGTAAAGATTGCCACGCCGAAGGCGCGAGCACATGGCGCAATAGGTGCGACCGGCCGGAACCTTGGATTTCACGATGGAATAGGTGTCCTGATATTCGATCCGGTGCGGCACACCCATTTTTTGCAGGAACTCCGGCAGGACAGTCGCCGGGAAATTCGGCTGCCCCTGATCCAGATTGCAGGCCAGCAATTCCACCGGCAACATACCACGCCATTGCAGTTCATGCAGCACCGCGAGCAGAGTGTAGCTGTCCTTGCCACCCGACAGGCAAACCAGCCATTTGGCACCGCGTTCAACCATTCCATAAGCCTCAACCGCCTCGCGCACCTCGCGCACGATCCGCTTGCGGAGTTTCTTGAACTCGGTCGTCGAGGGCGCGTTGTGGAACAACGGATGGATATCGGTGGGGGTGTCGAGCATGGGGTCCGCCGCTTTGCCTCGTTTAGATTTCTGTCTGAACGTATAGACAGTTCAGGCAATCAACGGCAAGGTTGAAGCATGGTTGACGTAAACCCGAAAGGAACCGACTGGACGGCAGACGAAGTTGATCAGATCGTTGCCGAGTATTTTAAAATGCTCCGTGCAGAGTTGGCCAATAGGAGTATGGTTAAGCTTAGGGTGAACGAGAAAATCCAACACGCCACCGGGCGCAGCAAGGGGTCTGTTGAATTTAAGAACCGCAACATCAGCGCGGCATTGCAAAAATTGGGGATGCCGATTGTAACTGGGTATTTGCAGCGGCTAATTACCAAAATGCGCTTTTTGATGGAATTGAACGGTACTTGACCGCGCAGGATCCACTGATGGAATTCACGGGTTCCTCTGTGAATGGGCTGAATGAAGCACCCCCACTATTTTTGGAATCGGCTCCGGTTCTATCCAGCGACGACAATGTACGCCACGAAGGTTTGGATCGTCTGGTCAGAAAATTTGACCCTGCGGACCGGGACGATCGCAATCGCGCGCTGGGATTAAGTGGCGAAGAAACAATTTTGTTATTCGAGCGCAAGCGCTTAACCGATGCAGGGATGCCGGAACTTGCTGGGAAAATCAGATGGGTGTCTCAAGAAGATGGCGACGGAGCCGGATATGATATCCGGTCGTTTGACTTTTCTGGCTACGAACGATTGCTAGAGGTCAAGACCACGCGAGGCTACCAGAAGACACCGTTTTATCTGTCACGAAATGAGCTTGAGTTTTCTGAAGAACGACCCGACGCGTTTCGGATCGTGCGGCTTTATGATTTTGCGCGTGTTCCGAGAGCTTTTGAGCTTTCGCCGCCTTTGAACAAAGTTGTACGGATTCGACCTGAAAGCTACAAAGCCTCGTTCGCTTAATACCCGCCCTTGCGCCGGCTTTCCGGCAGCCCGGCCACTTTGCCGCCTTGTTTGGACGGGTCGAGCGGGAACAGGGCGTAGACGTCGCTTTGCGCGACTTTCTCGCCCCACGCGTCGCTCATGGCTTTGCAGATGGTGCGGGTGTTGGGCTGGTTCTCGCGGTTGTCGATATATTCCGAGCGCAGGTAATTGATCAGGTCCCAGTGCCGTTCAGTCAACTCGATACCTTCCGCGGCAGCAATCGCGTGGCTGACCGATTCGCTCCAGTCATCCAGATTTACCAGATACCCGTTGTCGTTGGTTTCAATTGATACGCCGTCAACGTCGATTGCCATAGTCCTGTTCCTTTTTGTCCGTGCCCCTTACGGGAACGGAGTTGCATACATTCTAATATGTGATTTTTTATGACTCGCAAACAAAAATCAAGAGGCGTCGTGATCGTGGCCGCAATCATCATCCGGCTGTTGCGCGTCTGGCACCGGATCGTACCCCGATCCGCCCCAAGGCTGGCACCGGCCAATCCGTCGGGCTGCCAGCCATGTGCCCTTGATGCCGCCATGTTTTTCCAGCGCCTCAAGTGCGTAGGCCGAACAGGTCGGTTGATATCGACAGCCATGCCCAACCCACGGGCTGCCGACCAATCGATAGGCACGCACGGGCAGGGAAATGAAAAAGGCCAGCGGAGTCATGGCCGCGCCTTGGCAGTGTGAATGCGCTGCACCGCAGTTGTCAGGTCGTTCAGCAGCGCATCAAACGGACGGGTGGCGGTGGATTGTGGTCGCCCGATCAGCACATAATCCCAACCGGCACACCCCAAACCGGGCAGAACCAGCCGGGCAATTTCGCGCAACCGGCGTTTGGCGCGGTTGCGGGCGACGGCATTGCCGACTTTACGTGAACAGGTAAAACCGACGCGGATCAGGGCGGGGTCACATTCAGCCGCATCGCGCTGACGTGCCTGCAAAGTGAATGCCGCCGTGCTTTGGCGGCGTCCGTGATTGGCTTTCAGGAAATCCGAACGGTTTTGCAGGGTTTTCAGAACGCATAAAGAAACCGCCGGAAGCGGATCACCGGCTGGGGCGCTTGGGCCTGCCTGTGTCGCCTGCGGCGGTGTCATTTCAGATGCCTTTCGGGGCTTTCGCCGATGTCCTTAGGCGGACAGCTTTTTGCGACCCTGCGCGCGACGGCGGTTCAGGATGATACGTCCGTTTTTGGTGGCCATACGCGAGCGAAACCCGTGACGGCGCTTGCGAACAAGATTGCTCGGCTGGAAAGTACGTTTCATCAGTCAACTCCAAGATAGTGTCGGGCCCAAATCGGAATAGGATTCGAAGGCCCGTTCATTCAGAAGCCGCTGTTTACGGTGGCCTTAAAGGGAAGTCAATTCGCCCATTCGGCGTTTTTTGCAACAATTCCCGAAATTTCAGCCCGGTATTTGGCAGATGTGCCAGCGAAAGGCAGATTTTCGGCATCCTATTGAAACAAATGCTCACCACAGATCAAGCGGTTGTGAGGCCCCTATCGCCGGGCTGCGATCTGGCTCAGATAGGGGTCAACGAATGCAGAAAAGGTTGGCACGATGACAGAACAGGTTCAAAGCGGCGGATTTTCCCTGAAAAGGTTGGTGCCGCTGGTTGTTATTTTTGCCGTGGCGGTACTGGGATACTTCACGCTGGGCGAATATCTGAGCTTTGACACATTGCGCAACAACCGCGAGGCGCTGTTGGGGTTTCGCGACCAAAACTATGCGCTGACGGTGCTGGCCTTTATGGCAATTTACGTGGTGATCGTGGCGTTTTCATTGCCGGGTGCGGCGGTTGCGTCACTAACTGGCGGGTTTCTGTTCGGGGTTTTTCCCGGCGTGTTCCTGAATGTCGGAGCCGCCACGATCGGAGCGACGCTGATTTTCAGCGCGGCGCGTTATGGTTTGGGCGAGGCTTTGTCGCGCAAACTTAATACCTCGGACGGGGCGGTGAAAAACATCATGGATGGCCTGCACGAAAACGAGCTGTCTTTTCTGTTTTTGATGCGTCTTGTCCCGGCGGTGCCGTTTTTTGCCGCGAACCTGATACCGGCATTGGTCGGTGTAAAAACCGGACGCTTTGTGGTGACGACCTTTATTGGCATCATCCCCGGCGGGCTGGTTTACACATGGATCGGCGCCGGTCTGGGCGAGGTGTTCGCACGCGGTGAAAGCCCAAATCTGGGGGTCATATTCGAGCCGCAAATCCTTGGCCCAATCCTTGGTCTTTGCGCATTGGCGGCCTTGCCGGTAGTATTCAAACTGTTGGAAAAGAAAGCAGACTGACAATGACCAAGCATATCAAAACTGACCTTTGCGTAATCGGCGGCGGCTCGGGCGGGCTTTCGATCGCAGCCGGGGCTGTGCAGATGGGGGCGTCGGTTGTGTTGGTCGAAGGCGGCAAAATGGGTGGTGATTGCCTGAATTACGGGTGTGTGCCGTCTAAGGCGTTGATTGCGGCAGGTAAGCACGCGCATGCGATGACGACCGGTGCGCCCTTCGGGATTACGCCGGTTGTGCCCAAGGTCGATTATGCCGCCGCCAAGGATCATGTCGCGTCGGTGATTGCTGGCATCGCACCGCACGACAGCGTTGAACGGTTCCAGGGGCTGGGTGTTCAGGTGATCGAGGCTTATGGCACGTTCATTTCTGAAACCGAGCTTCAGGCCGGGGATACGATCATCAAGGCCAGACGATTCGTGATTGCAACCGGCTCGTCCCCGTTTGTGCCGCCAATTCAGGGCTTGGACAAAGTCCCTTATTATACCAACGAAAACATCTTTGATCTGCGCGAACAGCCCAAGCATCTGATTGTCATCGGCGGCGGGCCGATTGGCATGGAACTAGCGCAGGCGCATCGCAGGCTTGGCAGTGACGTGACGGTGCTGGAAGGCATGACTGCGCTGGGCAAGGATGACCCTGAACTGGCAGCAATCGCGTTGGCGCGTATCCGGGCCGAGGGCGTTGTGATTGTCGAAGGGGCGCTGGCGTCCGAGATCAAAGGCAAGGCAGGTGCCGTTGAGGTGCATACAAAGGATGGGGCCGTTTACAAAGGCTCGCATTTGTTGATGGCGGTGGGGCGCAAACCCAATCTCGACACACTGGATCTTACGGCGGCGGGTGTGGCGTTTGACCGCTCCGGCGTGACGGTGGACGCCAGCCTGAAAACCAGCAATCCGAAAATCTATGCCATCGGGGATGTGGCCGGCGGGCTGCAATTCACCCATATGGCCAATTATCACGCGGGCATTGTCATTCGATCTGCCCTGTTTGGCCTGCCGTCAAAGGCCAGCACCGCGCATATCCCCTGGGCGACCTATACCGATCCTGAAATCGCCCAGGTCGGCCTGACCGAAGCGCAAGCGCGCGAACAGCACAGTGACGCGGTGGAGGTTGTGCGGTTTAACTTTGCCGAAAACGACCGGGCAAGGGCCGAACTGACAACCACTGGCCTGATCAAGGTGATGGTGCTTAAAGGTCGCCCGATTGGTGCGTCGATCGTTGGCGCGCAGGCGGGTGAACTTATTCAGGTCTGGTCACTGGCGATTGCAAACCGGTTGAAAATGGGCGCGGTGGCAGCAATGGTATCGCCTTATCCGACGATGGGCGAGATTAACAAACGCGCTGCCGGTGCCTATTTCGGCCCGCGCCTGTTCAGCAACCCATGGGTAAAACGGGTGGTGAGGCTGGTCCAGAAGTTCTGAAAAGCAAAAGCCTTACTGCGCGCAGGCGGGGTTGAAGCCGCGCCGCAAGGTCAATAGCTTGCCAACAAAGAGGACACGAATAATTTATGTTTCTGAACTCGCTTACCGGACGGTTTTTGCTGCTGACGATTGTGTTTGTCATGCTGGCCGAAGTCATGATCTTCGTACCCTCGGTTGCGCGGTTCCGGCAGGATTATCTGCAAGCCCGGCTTGAACGCGGGCAGTTGGCCTCGCTGGCGGTTCTGGCCAATGCAGACCAGATGGTTAATCCGGCGTTGAAAAAGGAACTGCTGGAAAATGCCGGCGTAATGAACGTCGTCCTCAGGCGCAACGAGGTGCGCGAACTGGTGCTGTCCTCGCCAATGCCGGTGGCAGTCGAGGCGACTTACGATTTGCGCGACGCGTCGCCAATTGTGCTGATCCGCGATGCGGTGATGATCCTGTTTGATGCCGACGACAGGGTGATACGGGTGATCGGCACCCCGGTCAAAAAGGCTGGATTGCAGATCGAGGTTACACTGCACACAACCGAAATGCGCACAGCGATGCTGGACTATGGATATAGTGTGTTCTTGCTGTCGCTGATCATTTCGGTGATCACATCCGCCCTGCTGTTTTTCGCCGTGCGCTGGTTTCTGGTGTTGCCGATCAGGCGGGTGGTTGGCCATATCACCGCCTTTAAAGACGCACCGCAGGATTTGGCGAAGATCATCGAACCAAGTGCCGGCATTACGGAATTATTCCAGGCGGAACAGGCGTTGATGGCGATGCAGATCGAACTCAGCAAAGCGTTAAAGCAAAAGGACCGATTGGCAATTCTGGGCGGGGCTGTCGCCAAAATCAGCCACGACCTGCGCAATATGCTGACCACTGCACAATTGCTGGCGGATCGCATGGAGATGAGCAAAGACCCTGCGGTAAGGCGCACCACGCCCAAGCTGGTCAGCTCGCTTTCGCGTGCAATCAAATTGTGTGAAAGCACGTTGAAATTTGGCAAAGCCGAGGAACCCTCGCCGGTTTTGGTTGATTTTCCGCTGCAGCCTTTGGTCGAAGATGTCGTGGAAAGCGAAAGCCTGCCAATTGAAGGCGACACCATAAGTTATGCGCTGGCAATACCGGACGGCATGCGGGTTAGGGCGGATGCGGAACAGATATTCCGGGTGTTGTCGAACCTGATCCGCAATGCGCAACAAGCCGTTGTTGCGACCAAAAAGCCGGGGACAATATCCGTCACGGCAACGGTCGACGCGAATTTCTGGTCTATCGAGGTGCGGGATACCGGGCCGGGCCTGCCGACCCGCGCGCAGGCGCATTTGTTTGAAGCGTTCGAAGGTGGTGCCCGCCAAGGTGGTTCCGGCCTCGGTCTGGCGATTGCCTCTGAACTGGTGCGCGGTCACGGTGGCACGCTGGAACTGGTGGAAACCAACGAAAACGGCACGTGTTTTCGGATATGCCTCCCCATAGGCAAAGGCCCGGACTTATTGCCTGATCTCTGATTTGGGACTTGCGTCGGAATGGCTTGATCGGTAAACGCCTGCCTCACGGACCGATAGCTCAGCTGGATAGAGTACCTGACTACGAATCAGGGTGTCGGGGGTTCGAATCCCTCTCGGTCCGCCACTTAACGCCTTACTAGCAGTAGCATATC
>DJBQ01000127.1:0-271 GCA_002430125.1 Rhodobacterales bacterium UBA5972 | reverse complement strand
CAGACCCGTTCCCTCCGCCACTTGCCCTTTAGAAAGCGTTCTCCTCTACCGGCTGTGGCCGGATTTTCCCGTTTTATTCAAGGGTTATGCGGGAGTGGCTGTTCACCGGCCCTGGTGCCAAGTGGTCTGGAAGTGGTCTCTCTGCGGCGGTATTCTCCGGACCTCATGACTGTGATAATTTAGTGAATTCCTTGTAACCATTTGACAATTATTTCATTTTTCCAGGTTGCGGCTCAACACTTCGAAGCCAGTGGCGTTCGTGAGATGGAAC
>DJBQ01000131.1 GCA_002430125.1 Rhodobacterales bacterium UBA5972 | reverse complement strand
CTCTGAGAAATCAGGGTGTGCCGTGTAGTTCCTGGATGAGGAACCGTTCGAACGCGTCAAGATTGACGGCTTCGAACTGGCCGAAACTTTCCATCCACAGAGAGGCGTCTTTCAGGGCTGCGGGCTCGAGCTTGCACCATTTCACCCGGCCGCGTTTTTCCTGGCTGATCAAACCGGCATGGGCGAGAATCGTCAGATGTTTTGATATTGCCGCCAGAGACATTTGAAACGGTTCGGCGACGTCGGTAACGGCCATATCGTCTTCGAGCAGCATTGTGAGGATGGTGCGACGGGTCGGGTCGGCAAGGGCCGAAAAGGCGAGGTCGAGTTTCGCGGTCATAGGGGTGGCGTAAACTGGGCGGCGGGAACGGTCAACCGGTTGGTTGAGTGTTCTGTGTTGGGTGACGCATTGTTCGGGCATGTCGGAGCTTTTGGCGGGGTTTTGGGGCCGCTGAGAAGTTGGGTTTGTATCTTCAACCATATGGTTGAATATGAACGCTGGGTTAAATTTGCCAGCGAGGGCGGGCTGGTTCTGTGCGCATCGTTGATGCATCGACTTTTTGTGTTTTAAAAACAAAATGTTACGAGGCGAGGGGGGAATGGATTTCCGTATTGACTCGGGCCGCATCCAAATCTAGGTTCCGCCGGACTGTCCAAGGGGGTCGTTTTGATGCCTGAATCGCCTGATCCGAAGATTTTGGCGGAACTTGAAGCCCGCATCAATGCCGCGAAAGCGGTTAAGGCCCCGGAGCGACAACACCACGACCATCATTCGGCGGCAGGGGCTGCCTGGCGGATGGTCATCGAGCTTGTGGTCGGTTTGGGCATGGGCTTTGGTATCGGGTTTGGGCTTGACCGCCTGTTCGGGACAATCCCGATCTTTCTGATACTGTTTACATTGCTGGGTTTCGCAGCCGGGGTGCGCACGATGATGCGCACGGCCGCTGAAATCCAAGAAAAGGCTGCCAAAGACGCGCTTGCGGCAAAGGCAAAAGATTAACCGGCCCTGCGGGGTAAGACGACAGAGGTGTCACAGATGGCAGCTGAAGCAAGCCCGTTTAACATCCATCCGATGGATCAGTTCGTGATCAAGCCGTTGTTCGGCAATGGTGACATCCTGTGGTACACACCAACCAATGCGACCCTGTGGATGGGTATTGCCGTTGTTGCTGTGGTAGTCTTGCTGGTTTTAGGCACACGTGGGCGTGCGATCATACCGTCGCGCAGCCAGTCAATTGCCGAAGAAATCTATAGCTTCGTGCGCAAGATGACCGAGGATATCGCCGGCAAAGAAGGGTTGAAGTACTTCCCCTATATCATGACGCTGTTCATGTTCATCGTGCTGGCCAACGTTTTGGGCCTGATCCCGATGAGTTTCACCACCACGTCCCATATCGCTGTAACTGCCACAATGGCGATGGCGGTTTTTGTAACGGTGACCATCATCGGGTTCTGGAAGAACGGCATGAAATTCCTGTCGTTGTTCTGGATTTCGTCGGCACCTCTGGTGTTGCGTCCGATTCTGGCAATCATCGAGATCATTTCTTACTTCGTGCGTCCGGTCAGCCATTCCATTCGTCTGGCGGGCAATATGATGGCCGGTCACGCGGTTATCAAAGTTTTTGCAGGCTTTGCGGGTGCCTTGGGCATCGGCGCTGTCGCACCTATCGTGGCCATTATGGCAGTTTACGGGCTTGAGCTGCTTGTGACGGTCATTCAGGCCTATGTGTTCACCATTCTGACGGTTGTGTATCTGAACGATGCGCTGCATCCGGCTCACTAAGTCAGAATAATCAATTCCAGCCATTCACATCTAAAGGAGAAATCACATGGCAGTAGAAGGCGATCTGGTACAAATGGGCGCACTGATTGGTGCGGGTCTTGCATGTACAGGCATGGGCGGCGCAGCCGTTGGTGTGGGTCACGTTGTTGGTAACTATCTGGCAGGTGCCTTGCGCAACCCGTCAGCAGCCGGCGGCCAAACAGCAACCATGTTCATTGGTATTGCGTTCTCGGAAGCGCTGGGGATCTTTTCGTTCCTCGTTGCCCTTCTGTTGATGTACGCACAATAAGTTAGCCCTTTTCGATGGGCGGCCCGCATCGTGGGCCGCCGAGGAATGAACGCTAACGGAGGGTGCTATGGCATCTGAATCAACAGAAGTGGCGCATGGCGCTGCTGAAGCCGGGCATGCGGCCGCCGAACATTACGTCGGCATGCCACAGCTTAACTTTGACTGGTACGCGAACCAGATTTTCTGGCTCGCGGTTACGTTGGTCATCATCTATCTGATCCTCAGTCGTGTGGCGTTGCCGCGCATTGCGTCGGTTCTGGCCGAACGCCACAGCGCGATTGCCAACGATCTGGAAAGAGCCGAGGCGCTGAAGCAAAAAGCGGTTGAGGCCGAAGAAGCCTATAACAAGGCTTTGGCTGATGCGCGGGCTGAAGCGGGGCAGATTGTTGCGGCGGCCAAGCAGGACATCCAAAAAGATCTGGATGTCGCGATCAGCCATGCAGACGCCGAGATTGCTGCCAAAACGGTGGAATCCGAAGGCCGCATTGGCGACATTCGTAACAGTGCAATGCAGGCCGTCGAAGAAGTGGCGCTGGCAACAGCGACCGCGATTGTTCGCAAGCTGATGCCCAGCATTGACGATAAGAAAGCGGTTAGCGCCGCCGTCAAAGCACGGATGAAAGGGGTCAACTGATGAGATTTCTAAGCTCCCTCTCCGCCATGGCGCTGGCCGTTGCCGCAACACCGGCAGCCGCCGCAAGCGGGCCGTTCTTTTCGATGAACAACACCAACTTTGTGGTGCTGATCGCGTTTGTTCTGTTCGTCGCGGTTCTTTTGTACCTGAAAGTCCCCGGCATGGTTACCGGCATTCTGGACACACGGGCCGAAGCGATCCGTAAAGATCTGGACGAGGCACGCAGCCTGCGCGAACAAGCCCAGACCATTCTGGCCACTTACGAGCGCAAGCAAAAAGAAGTGGCTGAACATGCTGGCAAGATCGTCGAGCATGCCAAAGCCGAAGCTGCGGCTGCGGCGGTTTCTGCTAAAGCGGACCTGAAAGCCTCGATCACGCGTCGTTTAGCGGCGGCCGAGGAGCAAATCGCCTCGGCTGAAGCGGGGGCATTGCGTGAAGTACGTGATCGTGCCGTGTCTTTGGCCATCGCGGCAGCGGGTGAAGTTATTGCCCGGTCGATGAGCGCAAAAGACAACGGCGACCTGATCGATGCGGCCATCGCTGATGCTGGCAAAAAGCTGCACTAAGCGTTTCGGATTGCGTTGAAAACATCAATAACCCGGAGCCTAGGCTTCGGGTTTTTTTGTCGGTGCAATGTTCAGAATGCGCACAGGCGCCTGAATTACCAAGCGCTTTCAGCTGTGACATCGTTTTCAACGGCGAGTTACGGCAAGCCATATCTGCCGGAATAGGCAACCCGGCTTCACCCTCACCGCTTTTGCTCGTGCTCATATCGGAGTTTTGCCACAGCCTCGTTTGCCTCGGCCTTTTGCTGGCCGCGCATCGCGTTTTCGACGTAATCCAGATGCGCTTCGACAGAGGCGCGGGCGGCTTCAGGGTCACGGGCTTGCAAGGCTGTGTTGATCGTGCGGTGCTGATCCAACAAGGATTGCCGTGTCGTACGTTGTTTGAACATGACCTGACGGTTGTAAAAAACCCCGGCCCGCAACATGTCAAACATCGACCGCATCATATGCAGCATAATGACGTTATGCGATGCCTCGATGATCGACAGATGAAACTCGGCGTCCAGATAGGCCTCTTCATCCGCATTGCGTTTGACATTTGCGGCTTCCATCTTGCGAAAGATCGCGTCGATGACTTTCAGGTCGGTGTCGCTGGACATAGCGGCGGCGCGACTGGCGGCGAGGCCTTCCAGATCGCGGCGAAACGACAGGTAATCCGACAGGGCTTCGTCATGGGTGGAAAACAAATCGATCAGCGGTTGCGAAAAGGCTGATCCCAACACATTGGCAACATAAACACCGGCACCAGCTTTGGTGACAAGCAAATTGCGGTTTTCAAGGTCACCGATCGCTTCGCGCAGGCTTGGCCGCGAAACGCCCAGACGGTCTGACAATTCGCGTTCTGACGGCAGGCGTTCACCCGGACGCAGAATGCCGCGCAGGATCAGGGTTTCTATTTGACGCATGACTGCGGTTGACAGTCTTTCTGCCTGGATTTTTTGAAACGCCATCAATGCCTCCCTGGTGCGCGCCCACTATAGGGATGCGCCGTTTATGGGGCAATGATGTTGACAGGCTGTAGTTTACCGGATCGGGCGGATCACAATTTCAACCCGGCGGTTCTGTGCGCGGCCTTCTGCTGACAGGTTTGACGCTATCGGTTCATCTTCGCCACGGCCAAAGGCGCGCATCCGGCTGTGTGCTACGCTGCCTTCCGAAAAGATGTTGAACACGCTGTTGGCACGTTGGGCGGAAAGCTGTTGGTTGAACCCGGCTGCACCAACATTGTCGGTATGGCCAATGATATCTACGGTTGTGTTCGGGAAATCATTCAAGTTTGCCGACAGCGCGTGCAAATCAGCGCGCAACGAGGATCGCACCACTGCACTGCCGGTCTCAAATGTAATGGCTTCGGGCAGGGTGACGATCAGTTCATTGCCGGTATTCACAATCCCGACTTGCCCGTTGTTCAGACTGGCCCGCAGCGCCTGTTCCTGACGGTCAAGTTCCTGCCCGATCAGCCCGCCAACAGCAGCACCCAAAGCTGCGCCCAAAATCACGTTATCGGCTTTGCGGTCGCCACCACGATCAGCGGCAATAATACCACCAAGCAATCCGCCAATAATTGCGCCATTCGTCGTCTTGGGTCTGGGCGATCCATCAGGCGCAGTACAAGCGGCCAAGGCCACCGCAGATATGGCAAGGATCAGAAAGGTTTTGGGGGCGCGGATCATACTAGGCCTTTTATGTTATTGATTGTTTCGGGCACTATAGCGCCTATTTTGGCAGGCCGCAGCGCTGCTTCAAGGGGGTGCGCGGGAAACCGCCGCTGGGTTATTCTGCTGCGTCCAGCCGCGCACTTTCCCAAGCCAAGAGGGCGCGTTTGACTGGCAAACCCCAGTGATAACCCCCCAAGCCGCCGGATTTTCGCAAAGCCCGGTGGCAGGGGATCAGCCAGCTGACCGGATTACGGCCAACTGCGGTGCCAACTGCGCGTACGGCCTTGGGGTGGCCGATGCTTTGGGCGATTTCGGAATAGGTGGTGACGTGCCCCGACGGGATCGACAGCAACGCTTCCCAAACCTTGATCTGAAAGGGTGCGCCGATCAGATGCAGCTTGGCCTCAGCACCTTTGCCAAGGGCGGCGTCGACCCAGATTTGCAGCTTGCCAGCATCTTCCTGATAGCGCGCTTCGGGCCAGCGACTAGCCATGTCGCGCATTGCCTCGTCACGGCCGCATTCGACAGTGAAGGCCATTCCACAAATGCCGCGATCTGTGCCCATTGCCAACATGTCGCCAAAGGGGCTGTCAAACCAGCCATAGTCAATCGTTAAGCCGCGCCCGCGCGCCGCGAATTCACCAGGGCTCATAGCTTCCCAGCGCAGGAAAAGATCATGCAACCGGGACGAGCCGGACAGACCGGTTTCGTGCGCAGTATCAAGCACGGTGAACCGGTCGCGCAACAGGGATTTCGCGTGATCCAGCGTCAGGTATTGTTGATAGCGTTTGGGACTGACGCCCACCCATTGGCTGAACAGCCGCTGAAAATGTGCCGGGCTCATATCCATTTGCCCGGCCAATTCCACCAGCGACATCGGATTGCCCTGGGCTGCATCAATGGCTTTGATTGCGCGGGCGGCCAGCGCGTAATGGTATGGGCTATTTTCAATTGTTTCGGGCATGACGCAACTCCGCTTGTTGCGACCATATTTTCAGATCAGGCAAGCGCGGTCGACCCGAATGTTGCGCGTTTTTCAGGCGGCGACGGCGATGCGGTTTGGGCGCTTGATTTGGTGGACCGTATAGGTCGGCGCCAGCACCGCAGCCTCGTTCGGTGTCAGGCACATGCGAGCGGTCTTTTGCGTCAAAAGATTTTCGCCGAGCGCCTGATCTATCTGCTGGCGGGCCTCGGTGGTCATTGCAGACAGTGCCAAATCGCCTGTGAACAAGCTTTCGGCCCATAACCCTTCGGCGTGGATGACCTGATGACAGGCAAAAAGGATGTGGTGATAGCTGATGGAGAGGCCTTTCCAATCATCGCAAATTCCAGAGCCATTCACTAAC
>DJBQ01000130.1:9780-25522 GCA_002430125.1 Rhodobacterales bacterium UBA5972 | reverse complement strand
GTGAATGTCCACAGGCCCTAATTGTGGGAATTATCCACAGGTTTGGAAACAATCAGCCCTGAGGTGCAAAATTGTTCGCAAATACTACCGATTTGAACCAAAACTTACGATTTGGCACAATTTTGCCACAACTACGTCACCTGCTAAACAAGGTCTCCGGAGAGGGTGTTCACCAGTGATTTGGTGATTCTAACGGGCAAAACTTTACCAACACTAGCGGCATCACAGTCAGCATGCACCGCATGTAGGTACTCTGACTTGCCAACCAATTGCCCGGCGTCACGACCGCTTCTTTCGAATAACACGTTCACAATGCGCCCAACCATACTGTCTTGGGCAGCCCGCTGTTGGCGGGTTAGGACGGCCTGTAAACGGGCCAGTCTATCCGACTTATCCACATCCGGAACATGTGCCAGATCGGCGGCTGGTGTACCGGGTCTGGGGGAATATTTAAAGCTGTAAGCCTGGCCATAATTGACGGCCTCAACCAAGGCCAAAGTGTCCTGAAAATCTGCTTCCGTCTCGCCGGGAAAGCCAACGATGAAATCGCCGGACAACAAGATATCAGGCCTTACCGCACGAATGCGATCAATCAGCCGCAAATAACTTTCCGCGGTATGTTTGCGGTTCATTGCTTTCAGGATTTTATCCGAACCCGATTGCACCGGCAGATGCAGATAAGGCATCAGCTTGTCGATCTCGCCGTGGGCTGCGATCAGGTCGTCCTGCATGTCGTTGGGATGCGACGTGGTGAACCTGATCCGCGCCAGCCCGTCAATTTTCGCCAGTTCCTTGATCAGTTGGGCAAGCCCCCAATCGCCGCCCGGCCCGGCACCGTGATAGGCATTCACATTCTGCCCCAACAACGTGATCTCGCGCACGCCGCGTTCCACCAGATCACGTGCCTCGGCGATGATGCGTTCAACCGGGCGGCTGACCTCGGTGCCACGGGTATAGGGCACGACGCAAAACGCGCAGAACTTGTCGCAACCTTCCTGCACGGTCAGAAACGCCGCCGGAGCGCGCTGCATTTTCGGGCCGCGCGGCAAGTGATCAAACTTGTCCTCGGTTGGGAATTCCGTATCCAGAACCTTTTCGCCGGCCAGCGCTTTGCGGGCCATTTCCGGCAAGCGGTGATAGGCTTGCGGGCCAACAACGACATCCACCATCGGCTGACGGCGCATAATTTCAGCCCCTTCGGCCTGTGCCACGCATCCGGCCACAGCAATTTTCAAATCAGGATTTGCCAGCCTGAACGGTTTCAGACGCCCCAGATCGGAATAGAGCTTTTGGGCGGCTTTTTCGCGGATGTGACAGGTATTCAGCAAGATCATATCGGCATCGGCAGGCGAGGTGGTTTCCTCGTAACCTGCGGCTCCAAGAGCCGTAACCATCCGTTCGCTATCATAGACATTCATCTGACAGCCAAAGGTTTTTACATAAAGTTTCTTCGTCTCTGACACGTCTTAACCTAAGCGCAAGTTTTCAAGGGCACAGTATTTGGCGGTCTACACGCAAGGATGCGGCTTCGCAACGCCGCAAAACCGCGACCTAGGCTTGCAATATTCCCGATTTCCCCTAAACCAATGGGAAAAACACCAAGGTTCAGGCGTCCATGCAATTTGCCGATCTCGCAGAATTCCTGTCCAAAGGGATAAGCAGCCTTTCAGGCGGCGCGGTGGCGATCCTGTTTATGGAAGATCAGTCTGAAACCAATTCCACGATCCGCCACCACGTTAAACTGGGTTTTAAGAACATCCTTGTGCTTGGCAGCGAAGTGTTGCGGGTGTCTCCGGAGCTGGTGGACAAAATCCACCGCATTCCTTGCGATCTCAGACAGGAAAATGCCCTGACACAAGCGATAAACCCGATTATCGCGGTGCTTTCGGGTCGCTGGTGTTACTATGGGTTTAACGCGGAATACCTATTTTACCCGTTCTGCGAAACCCGCAGTATCGGTGAAGTCACCACCTTTGCTTCGGAAGAACGCCGCGATTCGATCCTGACCTATGTCATCGACCTTTATGCCGAAAGCCTTGAAACCCATCCGGATGGGGTATCACTGGAAAGCGCGCAGATGGACCAATCCGGTTACTATGCACAAGCAAGGTCGCGCGACGGTCTGGTATTGGAACGCCAGTTAGATATGTACGGTGGTCTGCGCTGGCGGTTCGAAGAGCACGTTCCGGTAGAACGGCGCAAAATCGATCGGATCGGCCTGTTCAAAGCTGCAAAAGGGTTGGAGCTGCGGCCAGATCACACGTTTAATGTCGAAGAATACAACACCTATGCCTGCCCTTGGCATAACAATGTAACGGCTGCGGTGTGTTCATTTCGGGCTGCGAAATCGTTAAAAACCAACGCCGGTTCGTCCGCACATATTTCGACGTTTCAGTGGCACAATTCGCGGAAATTTACCTGGCATTCCCGCCAGCTTTTGGATCTCGGGTTGATCGAGCCGGGCCAGTGGTTTTAAGCCAATAGGGAAAACAGGTCTTTAGCGCGACGTCATCTTTCGCATCCGGATCACCACGTCAACTTTGGTGATTTCCATTCCTTCAGGTATTTCTGGCAGCCGTTCGAACCGCAACTGGTCCTTTGGTGCGTCTGTCAAGACGCCCTCCTCTTCCCAGAAATAATGTGGATGGTCGTCAATGCGCGTGTCGAAATAGGATTTATTGCCGTCCATTGCCACTTCGCTTAACAATCCCGCCTCGCAAAATGCCCGCAGCGTATTGTAAACCGTCGCCAAAGACACCGGGTCAGTGCTGCCTTGTGATGCCAGATGCAAGCTTTCTGCGGTTACGTGCCGGTCTTGTCCGTCACCTACCAGCAGTGCCGCCAAAGCCAGACGTTGCCGCGTCGGGCGAAGGCCGGCGGTTTGCAACCAAGTCGATCCGCGTTGGTTCGGGGTCATCCTGTTTCAAGGCCTCAATCCGTTGAAGTTGCGCCAATATCGGTGCAACGGCTTTTAATTTCAATAAAAATCACACATAGTCAGAAAGCCCGCCCCTATTGCCACAGCTTCGACACGGATGGTAGGAGAGAAGCGAAAGCGAAAAGCAAACTGCGGAGTCGAGCACATATGTCCCAATACCCCTCCAGCTTTGATAAAGAAGGGCTGCTGAAATGCGCTCGTGGCGAATTGTTCGGCCCCGGCAATGCGCAATTGCCGATGCCGCCAATGCTGATGATGGACCGCATAACTTCGATCTCCGGTGACGGTGGTGAACATGGCAAGGGCCATGTGGTGGCTGAATTTGACATCACGCCAGACCTTTGGTTTTTCGACTGCCATTTCCCCGGAAACCCGATCATGCCCGGCTGCCTTGGCCTTGACGGGTTGTGGCAACTCACCGGCTTTAATCTTGGCTGGCGCGGCTGGGAAGGGCGCGGGTATGCGTTGGGCGTTGGCGAGGTCAAGCTGACCGGGATGGTCCGCCCAGAACGCAAAATGCTGACATATTACGTTGATTTCACGAAAGCAATTCAGACCCGCCGCCTTACCATGGGCGTGGCCGATGGCCGGGTCGAGGCCGATGGTGAAGTGATTTATCTGGTTAAAGATATGAAAGTCGCTTTGTCGGCAAGTTGATACAAATATTAAAGGAGAGCACCATGCGCCGTGTCGTCATCACCGGGATCGGGATTATTTCGTCAATTGGCTTAAACGCCGAAGAGGTTGCAACGTCACTGAAGGCTGGTAAATCCGGCATCATTGCTTCGCCCGATATGGCCGAACACGGATTTCGCAGCCAAATCCACGGCATGCCGCAGATCAATCCGGCGGACCACATCGACAAACGTCAGATGCGGTTCATGGGACCGGGGGCCGCCTATAATTTTCTGGCGATGCAACAGGCGATTGCCGATAGCGGGCTGGAAGACAATGACGTTTCAAACGAACGGACCGGGCTGGTTATGGGGTCTGGCGGGCCGTCCACGTCAAACTTTTTTCATGCGCATCAGATCGTCATCGAAAAAGGCGCGCCAAAGCGTATGGGCCCCTTCATGGTGACGCGCTGCATGTCGTCCACCAATTCGGCCTGCCTTGCGACACCCTTCAAGATCAAGGGTGTGAATTATTCGATCACGTCCGCCTGTTCCACTTCGGCCCATTGCATTGGCAACGGGGTCGAGCAGATCCAGATGAACAAACAGGATATCGTATTCGCTGGCGGCGGCGAAGAAC
Organism: Rhodobacterales bacterium UBA5972; assembly: GCA_002430125.1. Taxonomy (GTDB): domain Bacteria; phylum Pseudomonadota; class Alphaproteobacteria; order Rhodobacterales; family Rhodobacteraceae; genus UBA5972. Next base: position 21,330 of record DJBQ01000130.1, on the reverse strand, counting down.
TGGATTGGACCCTGTCCTGCCTGTTTGACGCAATGGGCGCGATGTCGTCAAAATTCAACGAAACTCCCGATAAGGCTTCGCGGGCGTTTGACGCCAACCGCGACGGCTTTGTCATCGCAGGCGGTGGCGGTGTTGTCGTGCTTGAAGAACTTGGCCATGCCTTGGCACGCGGCGCCAAGATATACGCCGAAGTCACTGGTTACGGCGCCACGTCAGACGGCTATGACATGGTAGCCCCATCCGGCGAAGGTGGCGAACGGTCGATGAAACTGGCATTGGCCACTCTAAACGGGCGCAAGGTTGACTATATCAACGCACACGGCACCTCGACCCCTGCCGGTGACGTCACCGAAGTTGAAGCCGTGCGTCGGGTGTTCGGCAAAGGTACCACGCCGCCGATCAGCTCGACTAAATCCCTGACCGGCCACAGCCTTGGGGCCACCGGCGTTCAGGAGGCGATCTATTGCATGTTGATGATGCGTGACAAGTTCATCGCTGCATCAGCCAATGTAAACACGTTGGACCCGGCCCTTAGTGCCGATGAAATCGTGACCACGCGCCGTGACAATGTTGAACTTGATACGGTTATCTCAAATAGCTTTGGCTTTGGTGGCACCAATGCTACGCTCGCGCTTAGCAAATATAACGGGTGACAAAATGGCCGACCTAATGAAGGGCAAACGCGGGCTTATCATGGGCGTCGCCAATGATAAGTCCATCGCCTGGGGCATTGCGCGCGCCATGGCCGCCGAAGGTGCCGAGCTTGCGTTTACCTTTCAGGGTGAAGCTTTTGGCAAACGGCTGGCACCGCTGGCGGCCAGTATTGGCGCAACCATCCTGGTGGATGCGGATGTCACCGATGACGCCTCGCTTGATCTGGCCTTTGCAACGCTGGAAAAGGAATGGGGCACCATGGATTTTCTGGTGCATGCCATCGCGTTCAGTGACAAGAACGAACTGACCGGACGTTTCATCAATACCAGTCGGGCGAATTTCAAAAACTCGCTGGATATCTCGTGCTATTCGCTGATCGAAGTTGCCCGCCGGGCGCGTGATCTGATGCCGAATGGCGGCACCATTTTGACCCTTACCTATCAGGGCTCTAACCGCGTCACCCCGTTTTACAACGTCATGGGTGTGGCCAAAGCCGCGCTTGAAAGCGCGGTCAGATATCTTGCCAACGACCTTGGTCCCGAAGGCATCCGCGTGAACGCCATCAGCCCCGGACCGATGCGCACTTTGGCCGGTGCCGCCATCGGCGGCGCGCGCAAGACCTATCGCCAGACCCAGGAAAACGCGCCCCTTAGGGCGAACGCGACGCTGGAAGCTGTCGGCGGTACTGCCGTTTATCTGGCATCCGATTACGGCGCCTGCACCACAGGCGAGATCGTGCGGGTCGATGGTGGTTATCACGTGCTGGGCATGGCGCAGCCGGAAAACCTGTAAGGTTTTCGCAGATCCGACGGGCTTGGGAACACAATCGTGCAAGCCGGTCTTGATGGCAACGGCAGCATCGACGCGGGCTTTGTGGCCTAGGCCAAATCCGCGATACAACACCTCAACCTGTGTGCAGCGGCTTTTGCAGCAAGGCGATGAATGCACCTACCAAAAGCAACCCAGCCGCCACCAGTAGGCTGATGCCGATATTGCCAAATGCGTCGCCGATCAGCCCTGCGCCGTAAGGCCCAAGCGTCTGGGCCACCGCAAAGACGACGGTAAACAGGCTTATCGCCTGTCCCCAGCTTTCGGGTGGCAGGTTCTGACGGGCAAAGCTAGTGACTGCGCCGGGCGCCATGAACACCGACAAGCCGAACACAACTGCCGAGATTAGCAGGGCTGGCCCGTTTGGCAAAACAACCGGCAAAGCGGATCCAACGGCAATGCAAGTCAGGATCATCGCCAGCGGCAGCCCCGATGCATGGCGCTCCAAGATCGGTCGCCAAACCAGCGGCGAGAACGAAATGCACGCACCCAGCACGATCCAGACCAAAGCGATAAAATACCCGCTCGCCGCCTGTTCAGTCATCCATGCCGACAGGAACGTCAGGTAAACAATGTACCCCAGCCCAAACCCGGCATAGCCCGCCATTTCGGGCAGCATCCGACGCAGCGGCAGTCGGGCGTTGCTGGTTTGCTTTTGCGCCGGGGGTCGCAACTGGAAGGCAGCCCAAAGGCCGAGCGGCAAAAACAAAAGGCTTACTGCACCGATAATTAGCCAGCCCATGGGCCAAGCGCCGGGTCCATACACCTCTAACATCAGGGGCAATCCCGCCCCAACCAGCACGATGCCAAAGCCACCACCGGTACCAAACAGGATCGCAATCGCCAGCGCGTTGCGGCGCCGATCGTCTTTAAATAGACCCGCAGTCAAAGCTCCCGCCGTGGAAAAGGACATCGCACCAAAGATGCCCGCCAAAATTCGCCAGGCGGTTTGCCACCAAAGGGCGGTGTTCAGGCCAGTCGCAAAAAGCGCCAGCGTGGTTGCGATCAGCCCAAAAGCGAACAATCGCGATGGCGAGATGCGCCTGATCAACACCATCGTCAGGACCGCGCCAACGATATAACCCAGCGCGTTGGCCGTATTCAGCCACCCGGCCTGGGCATAATTCCACCCCATCTCGGATTTCATCGCGGGTAACAGCAGGCCATAGGCAAACCGCGCGAAGCCGTTTGTTACGGTCACGCCCAGCGTCAGGCCTGCCAGCACCAACCACGGCCTTGGCGGGGTGGCGCTCAACGACAGGTTGCCTTAAATGCTGACAAACGAGACACGGGATTCCAGACTTTGGCTGATGGTCCGCAATTGGAACACCCTCTGGCGCAAGCTGACAATGATACCCGGCCAGATCAAGCCCTTCCCGCACAATTTCGACGTTAAAATCGGCGCGGCGCTGCGCTGGCAGGAAGTTGAGGAAACCACCGCATCTCCCCCTTCCCCTCCTCAGCCCCCTATGCAAGACTGCCCGAAACTAAAGGAGCTGCCATGCCCATCACCACCTGCGTTTTCGACGCCTACGGCACCTTGTTTGATGTCGCCGCCGCCGCGCGGGAATGCGCCGCTGAACCGGGCCGTGCGGCTTTTGCCGCCGTTTGGCCGAAGGTCGCCAATGATTGGCGCCTGAAACAGTTGCAATATAGCTGGCTGCGCGCGATCGCCGATGCACATACCGATTTTTGGGAAGTCACCCAGAACGGGCTTGATTTCGCGCTTGAGGCCTCGAACCTTCACAATGACCCGGAATTGCGCGAACGCCTGCTGGCGCTTTACTGGGAGCTGTCGGCCTATCCCGAAGTTCCCGCCATGCTGGCCGCGCTGAAAGCACAAGGGTTGAACACCGCGATCCTGTCAAATGGCTCGCCTGATATGCTGAACGGAGCGGTGAAATCCGCCGGACTTACGGATGCTCTTGACGCCGTATTAAGTGTTCAGGATGTCGGCGTCTTCAAGCCGCATAAATCGGTTTACGATCTGGTGATGCAGAAGTTCGGTTGCGAGCCAAGCCAGGTGCTGTTTGTGTCCTCAAACTGCTGGGATGCCTGTGCCGCGGTCAAACAGGGGTTCTTTACAACCTGGGTAAACCGCGCGGGCGAGCCGATGGACCGCCTGCCATGGACACCACAAGTCACTCTCAAAGACCTGACCACAATACCGGATATCGCAAAGGCCAACTGATGCAGCACTTTACCACGTCAGACGGCCTGTCGCTGGCATTTGAAGATCAGGGCAGCGGTCCGGCAGGTTTGTGCCTTGCCGGGCTGACCCGCAGCCATCACGATTTTGACGAACTGGTGGCTGCATTGCCTGATGTACGGATGATTCGCATGGATTATCGCGGCCGCGGCTCGTCAGATTTCGACCCCAACCCGATGAACTATTCCATACCGGTTGAAGCGCGGGACGCCCTTGAATTGCTCGACCATCTGGGGCTTGAAAAGGCTGCCATAATCGGTTCATCCCGTGGCGGTGTGATCGCGATGTTTCTGGCGGCAATCGCGCATCACAGGGTGTCAGGCGTTTTGTTAAACGATGTCGGCCCGGTTCTGAACAAAGCTGATCTTGGTTGCATCGTAAGCTATGTCGGACAAGACCCGCCTTACCGCGATTACGACGAGGCTTTGCAGCTTTATCCGTCCGCAATGATTGGCTTTGCCAATGTTTCGCAAGCACGTTGGGCCACCGAAGTCCGGCGTTTATTTGCCCAAACCGATCAGGGCCTGAAAATCCGCTATGATCCGCAACTGCAATTGTCCGTCGAGGCGGCATTCAAAGGCCCGGACGTGGACCTTTGGCCGCTGTTTGACGCTATGACCGGTTTGCCCCTGGCGTTGCTGCGCGGGGCCAACTCGTCCTTGTTGACCGAAGAAACCGCCGCCGAAATGCGTCGCCGCCGCCCAGATATGCTGTTTGCCAATGTCCCGGATCGCGCGCATATTCCTTTTCTGGATGAACCCGAATGTCTGGCTATTATCACTGCTTTTCTGGAGCGTATTAAATGAGCGATTTTGCAATGATCCAAGCGGCTGCCGCGCGCGCCAAAGGTCACGTCCGCGAAACCCCCCTGCTGAGTTCTCCGTTTCTTGACGAGCTTACCGGGCGGCGGATATTCGTCAAAGCCGAATGCCTGCAACATACAGGATCGTTCAAGTTTCGCGGTGGCTGGTCGGCCCTTTCCGGAATGTCCGAAGCTGCACGCCGCAAAGGCGTGATCGCGGTTTCTTCGGGCAACCATGCTCAGGGCGTGGCCTTGGCTGCAAGAATACACGGCGTTCCAGCAGTGATCGTCATGCCCAAAGACGCGCCTGCCCTAAAAATCGCTAATACCCGTGCGCTGGGGGCCGAGGTTGTGTTGTTTGACCGCGCCACCGACGACCGGGATGCACTGGTCGACCGCCTTGCCTTAGAGCGCAATCTGACTCTGGTTAAACCTTTTGACGAGCCGTTGGTGATCGCCGGACAGGGTACCGCCGGCCTTGAGATTGCGGCGCAGGCGAAAGCCGAAGGCATTGAAAACGCACAGGTTCTGGTACCCTGTGGCGGCGGCGGCTTGACGTCAGGCATCGCACTTGCGTTGGCGAAAGTCGCGCCGGGCTTGATCGTGCGCCCCTGCGAACCCGCAGGTTTTGACGACGTTCTGCGCTCGCTCGTAAGTGGCAGAATTGAAAAAAATGTGCAGTTAGCCGGATCAATCTGTGATGCCATTATCACCCAATCGCCGGGTGAGGTGACTTTTCCAATCATGCATGATCTGTGCCAACCCGGCCTTGCAGTTTCCGAACTGGACTGCCTGAAAGCCATGGCGCAGGCCTTTTTGCGGCTGAAAATTGTGGTCGAACCGGGCGCTGCTGTGGGATTGGCTGCAGCGCTATACCACAGCGACAAGTTACCCGCTGGCGACCTGATCGTCGTGGCCTCTGGCGGCAATGTCGACGGCGAAATGTTCGCACGTGCCCTTGCAACCCTCGACTGACACCCAAAGGAATCCCGATGGATTGGCACGCCTATATGAAGAATATCGCCGAAACCTCGCGCGGGTTGGAAACAGCCTCGCCCGAGGTTGCACCACTTTACCGCGCCCTCAGCACCAAAGCAAAAGAAGCTGGCGCGCTTGACGTAAAAACCAAAGAACTGATCGCGCTTGCCGTCGCAACGGCCATTCGGTGCGAGCCTTGTATCGGCTTTCACGCCCGCGCTCTCGGCCAATTGGGCGCCACCGAAAACGAAGTTGCTGAAGCGGTAGGTATGGTCATTTCGATGCAAGGCGGACCGGGTTACATGTATGGCGGCAAGGCGATTGAAGCTTTCAAACAACTTAAGAACTAGCGCGATCCCCCAGTGGCTTTCTGCACGCACAACCCTTAGTCTTCACTGAAACCCCCTATTCAGCAGCACGCCAGTGGACTGGGAAGACTATATGCGCAACACCCGCCGACAGTTGCAGGCGTTCAACAAAGCCAGTCCAGAAGTCGCCAAAGGCTTTGCAGCACTGTCGCGCGGGGCGCGTGATCACGGGGTTCTTGACCTCAAGACCAAAGAATTGGTGGCCCTTGGCATCGCTGTTTCCACCCGCTGTGAACCCTGCGTCGGATTTCACGTCGAAAGCCTGATCGAGCTTGGCGCAACCCGTGAAGAAGTTGCCGATGTTCTTGGCATGTGCGTGCAAATGGGCGGTGGCCCAAGCCTTATGTACGCCGCCAAAGCACTTGATGCGTGGGATCAGTTTATGTCGGATGCTTAGCGCGCAATACCTTTTGCGATCACACATAGCATCTCGAACATTATCGAAACGCCCAGAAACGCAGTGCCACCACTTGGGTCAAACGGCGGGGAAACCTCTACCAGATCTGCCCCGACTATGTTGATCCCGTCCAACAAACGCGCCACCTGCAACGCCTGCCAGGAATTCGGTCCTCCAACTTCGGGTGTTCCGGTTCCAGGCGCAAATGTCGGATCAACAAAATCAATGTCATATGACACATATGTCGCGCCGGTGCCGACGATTTCGCGCGCCTCCAGCATCACATCCTCTATTGGGCGGGCGTGAAATTCCTCGATCGGGATGATCCGGATACCCACGCTTTTCGCAAAATCCCGGTCCTCGCGATCATAAGCCGTGCCACGAATGCCGATTTGAACAACCCGCGTTGGATCCAGCAAACCTTCTTCAACCGCCCGGCGGAACGGGGTACCGTGCGTATACATGGAACCGCCAAAATAGCTGTGAAACAAATCGGTATGGCTATCAAAATGCACCATCCCAACCGGTGAATCCGCTGCGACCGCCCGCAGGATAGGCAGCGAACACAAATGATCGCCACCTGCCGTCAGCGGTATAATCCCGGCGGCAATGACCTGCCGGTAAAAATCAGTAATCCGGTCCATACTATCGTCGATATCGGCAGGATTAGGCGGCACATCCCCCAGATCCGCGCAATTGACCAACTCAAACGGCCGCACTTGCGTGATACCATTTTCCGCCCGGATCATCGTAGAAGCATCCCGTAACTGGCGTGGTCCGTGCCGCGGTCCTGGCCGGTTGGTGGTGCCACTGTCCCATGGGGTGCCAATCAACCCCACCTGAACTTCGCGCAATCGCGGGTTATCAAGCGGCACATGCGGCAGGCGCATGAATGTCGGAATACCGGCAAAGCGCGGCAGTTCAAAACCTGAAATAGGTTGGAAAAATTTGTCTGACATGTCCACCTCGGATTGTTTGTCAAAACAAAGCCTACAAACGGGCGCTGTGCAACTTGTTTTCTCAGAGGTGCAAATATCCTGGGGGTCGCAGGGGGCAAAGCCCCCCGCCCGGTCCGGCAGCGGCGTCAGCCGCGCCGGAAATCAGCCGTCCACGCGGATGTTCGCGTTTTTCGGATCATAAGGCGAATCCTCGACAACTTCAGCGCCCCAGAGATCGCCCAACATCCGAACCCTCAGCTTTTTCCCAACAACCGCCATTTCCGGCGACACATACCCCATGCCAATGGATTTCCCGAACGCCACCGAATACCCGCCCGAGGTCAAACGCCCGACTTTGGTATTCCCGTGATATAAAGCCTCGCGCCCCCAGGGATCGGCGTCCGCAGGCCCATCAATCAGCAGCGTCACGCATTTGCTGCGGATACCCTTGGCCAGCATCGCCGCCTTGCCGTGAAAGTCTTTGTTCATGTCGACAAACCGCGGCAGATCAGCCTCAAGCGGAGTTGCGTCGCGACCAAGTTCAGTGCCAAACGCGCGGTAAGATTTCTCCTGGCGCAACCAGTTCTGTGCCCGCGCCCCGACCAGTTTCATGCCCGAAGGCTTGCCTGCCTCCATCAACAGATCAAACAGGTAATTCTGCATTTCAATCGGGTGATGCAATTCCCAGCCCAGCTCGCCGGTATAAGCAACACGGATCGCGTTAACCGGGCACATGCCAAGTTCAATCCGGCGTGCCGTCAGCCACGGGAATCGCTTGTTTGACAGCGCCGTCGCGGGGTCTGCATCTTTGATCACCCGCGCCAAAACCTCGCGCGATTTCGGCCCGGCAATGGCAAATACGCCCCATTGATTGGTCACATCCTGAATTTCAATATAGCCAAGTTCACCAAGCTTATCTTCTGCCGCCTTGCGCAGAAAATCCGCGTCATAGGCCGTCCAAGCCCCTGCAGACACAAGGTAATAACTGTTTTCACCATTGCGGACGATGGTGTATTCGGTGCGCGTGGTCCCGGTCGCAGTCAACGCATAAGTCAGGTTAATCCGCCCGACCGAGGGCAGTTTGTTACAGGTAAACCAATCCAGAAACGCCGTCGCCCCCGGACCCTTGACCAGATGCTTGGTAAAGGCCGTCGCATCAACCAGCCCAGCGCCTTCGCGGATCGCCTTGGCTTCGTCCACCGCATATTGCCACCAGCCGCCGCGCCGGAATGACCGGGCCGCGTGATCGTCAAACCCCAACGGCGCATAGTAATTCGGCCGGTCCCAACCATTCACTTGGCCAAACTGCGCACCAGCCGCCTTTTGGCGGTCATAAGCCGGAGAGGTGCGCAATGCGCGGGCCGCTTCGCGTTCCTCGTCAGGGTGATGCAGAACGTAAACGTGGCTATAACATTCTTCGTTTTTACGGGCCGCATATTCCGTCGTCATCCACGAGCCGTAGCGTTTTGGATCCAGACTTGCCATGTCAATCTCGGCCTCGCCCTCAACCATCATCTGCGCCATATAATACCCGATGCCACCCGCCGCCGTGATGCCAAAGCTAAAGCCTTCCGCCAGCCACATATTGCGCAGACCCGGAGCTGGTCCAACCAGCGGATTACCGTCGGGTGTGTAACAGATCGGGCCGTTGAAATCATCCTTCAGGCCCGACGCCTCGCAAGACGGAATGCGGTGGATCATCGCCAGATACTGGCTTTCGATCCGTTCAAGATCCAGCTGGAACAAGTCAGCCCGGAAACTGTCCGGCACCCCATATTCAAACCGCGCAGGTGCGCCCTTTTCGTAAACCCCCAAAATCCAGCCGCCGCGTTCTTCGCGCACATAGGACTGCGCATCAGCGTCCCGGATCACCGGATGTTCCGGATTGTTTTTACGCCACGCCACCAGTGCCGGATCCTGATCCATCACGATAAACTGGTGTTCCACTGGTACAGCCGGGATTTTGATCCCCAGTTGCCGCGCTGTGCGCTGTGCATGGTTGCCGGTCGCAGTCACCACGTGCTCGGCATAGATTTCAAACTTCTCTTCACCGGCAACCAGATTGCCGCCTTTTTCCACCATCACGGTGCCACGCACGATCCATTCCGAACCGGTCCAGAAATACGAATCCACCTGCATCTTGCGGTAAATTTCCACCCCGCGCTGGCGTGCGCCTTTGGCCATCGCTTGGGTGACATCTGCCGGGTTAATATAACCGTCCGTCGGATGGTAAATCGCGCCTTCAAGGTCTTCGGTGCGGATCAGCGGCCAGCGGTCCTTGATTTGCGATGGAGTAAGCTTTTCGTAAGGTATCCCCACGCTTTCTGCCGTCGCACCATACAGCATATATTCATCCATCCGCGCTTTGGTCTGGGCCATACGCAGATTGCCAACCACTGAAAACCCGGCATTCAAACCGGTTTCAGCCTCTAGCGTTTTATAGAAATTGACCGAGTAATCATGAATATGCGTGGTGGCATAGGACATGTTGAACAGCGGCAGCAAACCTGCAGCGTGCCAGGTTGATCCACTGGTCAACTCGTCGCGTTCCAGCAAGATCACGTCTTTCCAACCGGCCTTCGCCAGATGATAGGCAATCCCTGCCCCAACTGCACCGCCGCCAACTACACAGGCTTTTACATGGGTTTTCATGATGCACGCTCCGCAAGATCCGATTTTGCGGTAAGTTGCAGCTTTTTGTGATTAAGGGAACAGAGGAGTCGACTTGGCCAAGTGCGAAAACGACATTCGGCCAAGAAGCCGGTTTAGATTTCAGGCTGGCGGAAATCTTCGGGTGTAATCACGCCGTCGGTATTGCGGTCCATGATCGCAACCCAACCGTCAGCGCGTGACAGAAATTCGGCCACCGTTACTTTGCCGTCCGCATTGATAGCCCGTTTCGAAAAGAAATGGTCCTCAAGGTCGCTTTGCGCAAAAACGGGCGCGGCAAGTATCATCTACAAGGCAGTCACAATCAGAGTGTTCCGCATCATATTCTCCAAGACTCGGGGCTCTGAGATAGTTGAGTAAACACGAAAGTGTTCAGAAACAGGGGATGCGACAATCTGCTTTCCGGTTGCAACTTGCCCATCAAACGCCGACATTGCCTACAAAAATCAACGGTCGGAGCACGTGATGAACCCTTTCCTGCAAAACTGGACCTTGCCGTTTGAGTTACCGCCTTTCGCCACGATAAAAGACGAGCATTTCGGTCCGGCATTTGAACAAGCCTTCACGCAATCGCGCACCGCAATTAGCACTATTGCACAAAATCCTGCTGCGCCGACTTTCGCCAATACAATCGAAGCACTTGAACGCGCCGACACCCTGATGAACAAGGTCGCCGGCGTATTTTTCAACCTGTCAGGCAGCAACAGCAATCCGGCACTCGAGGCGCTGCAGCGTGATTTGTCACCAAAGTTCGCGGCGTTCAATTCCGAAACCATGATGAACGCGGCGCTGTTCGTGCGGGTAAAAACGCTGTTTGATGCAATAGGCAACCTTGATCTGACGCCCGAACAAAACCGCGTACTAACACTTTACCACCGGATGTTTGTGCGCGCCGGTGCCGCACTGAAAGGCGCCGACCGAACGCGCTTGGCCGAAGTCAGCAAGCGTCTGGCCGTTCTTGGCACTGCATTCACCCAAAACCTGCTGGCAGATGAACGCGAATGGTTCATGCTGCTGCGAGAAGATGATCTGGATGGCCTGCCCGAATTCCTCAAGGATTCAGCCCGCGCCGCCGCGCAAGAACGCGGCGAACAAGGATATGTTATCACTTTGTCGCGATCCCTGATCGTGCCGTTCCTGCAATTTTCAACCCGCCGCGACCTGCGCGAAAAAGCCTTTGTCGCGTGGGGTAAGCGCGGCGAAAACGCAGGCGCTACTGACAACCGTGCTATCGTCGCAGAAACCCTTGCCCTGCGCCAGGAACGCGCCCGGCTTTTGGGTTACGCCAGTTTTGCTGATTTTAAACTGGAACCGGAAATGGCAAAAACCCCCGCTGCAGTTCACGATTTATTAATGGCCGTCTGGGAACCCGCCAAAGCCCAAGCCAACCGCGACGCCGCGAAACTGACCGAAATGATGCATGCCGAAGGCGTTAACGGCGATCTGGAGCCATGGGATTGGCGTCACTACGCCGAAAAACGCCGCCTTGCCGAACACGATCTGGACGAGACGGAACTGAAACCCTATTTCCAGCTTGACCGGATGATTGAGGCCCAGTTTGACTGCGCCAACCGCCTTTTCGGACTGACCTTCACCCCGCTTGATGTCCCACTTTATCACCCCGACGCCCGCGCATGGGAAGTGCGCAAAGACGGCAAACATCTGGCGGTTTTCATCGGCGACTATTTCGCCCGCCAATCCAAACG
>DJBQ01000130.1:8293-9592 GCA_002430125.1 Rhodobacterales bacterium UBA5972 | reverse complement strand
CCCGCCAATCCAAACGATCCGGCGCCTGGTGTTCCTCTTTCCGCTCGCAATCGCGCCTTGATGGCGAGGTTACGCCAATCACCGTCAATGTCTGCAACTTCGCTAAAGCCCCAAAAAGCCAACCAAGCCTGTTAACATTTGACGACGCCCACACCCTTTTCCACGAATTCGGCCATGCACTGCATGCGATGTTGTCCGATGTCACCTACGACATGATCTCCGGCACCTCGGTTGCGCGCGACTTTGTCGAACTGCCCAGCCAGCTTTATGAACATTGGCTGACCGTGCCCGACGTGTTGCAGAAATTCGCCACCCATGCTGAAACCGGCAAAGCGATCCCGCAAGACCTGCTGAACCGCCTGCTTGCCGCCAAGAATTTCGACCAAGGCTTTGCGACGGTTGAATTTACCGCCAGCGCGCTGGTCGATCTGGCGTTTCATCAAGGGGTTGCGCCCGCTGACCCGATGGCCAGACAAGCTGATATTCTGGCTGAACTTGGCATGCCTGCTGCCATCCGCATGCGTCACGCTACACCGCATTTCGCGCATGTGTTTTCCGGCGACGGCTATTCCAGCGGTTATTACAGCTATATGTGGTCCGAAGTCATGGACGCCGATGCTTTCGGCGCATTCGAGGAAACTGGCGATCCTTTTGATCCTGATATGGCGGCGCGATTGGCCAAACATATCTATTCTGCAGGCGGCACGCAGGAAGCCGATCAATTGTATCTGGCGTTTCGTGGTCGCCTGCCGGGTGTCGATGCACTGCTAACGGGCCGAGGCTTAAACGCGCCGAGTTAAGGTGGCTAGTCCCGCACTTCATCGGGCGCAATCCCCCAAAGCTCGCTCCGCAGCGCCCAGCCCTTCAGGCCATCAGCCGTGATCTCGCACCAGTCGCGGCGACATTGACCCAAAAACGCAACAACGCCTTGTTCTGCATAGGCATTTGGCTCGGCTCCTTGTTCTGGACGCGCTCGCAAAGCTGCATAATCCTTTTGTACGATCACCGTGCGCACGCCTGACAGCAACGCATAGTGCATCCATCCACCGGCCCCGTCGATGTCCCGCACGCGCCGCCAATTGCCGTATTCTGCGGTTATTTCCAGCGGCATATTCTCACGCTTAAACACCCAATCCACCCGATGTGCCAGGCTTGGGCCGCGCCGCGCATTTCCGGTATTCGCTTTCATTGACACAAATCGCGGCAACGGCAAATGCGTCACAGCACCAACCACCGGCGCATCGTCGTCCGCGCTTTCATCCGCTGCATCCGCCGGACCAACCGCTATCATCATCATCA
>DJBQ01000130.1:0-8124 GCA_002430125.1 Rhodobacterales bacterium UBA5972 | reverse complement strand
CAGCAGCAGCACCGCTGTGAACGCAAATGCACAGATTTTCATCACATGGCCCGCCCGGTCCGGTTTCAATCTTTTTTGAAGGGTCTTGGGGTGCTTTACACCTTGCCCCCTTGCAATGATTTTTGCCACTATAGGGCTGAGAAATCCAGTGGGGGAAGTGCACCTATGCCCGGAACAAAATTAAGTGTTGTCGTAACGCGACGGTTGCCCGAAGCGGTCGAAACCCGGCTCAAGGAATTGTTTGATGTCGAACTGAACGAAACCGACAAGCCCTTCAGCCGCGAACAGCTGGTTGCAGCGATGCAGCGAGCCGATGTTCTGGTGCCGACCCTCAACGACATAATCGACGCGGCGGCACTTGCGCAATCAGGCGAGCGTTTACGCCTGATTGCCAATTATGGGTCCGGCTTTGATCACATCGATGTGCAAACCGCCCGCCAACGTGGTATTCTGGTGTCAAACACCCCCGGCGTTTTGACCGATGACACCGCCGATATGACAATGGCCCTTATTCTGACGGTGATGCGTCGTTTCAAGGAAGGTTCAAACCTGATCCAGACCGGCGATTGGCAAGGCTGGTCGCCATCTGCCCTTTTAGGCTCGCGGGTTGGCGGCAAGCGACTGGGCATTCTGGGTATGGGCCGCATCGGCAGCGCCGTGGCCCGGCGCGCCAAACCTTTCGGCCTGCAAATCCACTACCACAATCGCAAACGCGTCCATCCCGATACCGAGGCCGAGCTTGAGGCCACATATTGGGAAAGCCTGGACCAGATGCTCAGCCGCATCGATATCCTGTCAATCAATTGCCCGCACTCTCTGTCAACCTTTCATCTGCTGAATGCGCGGCGCTTGAAACTACTAAAACCAACGGCTTTCGTGGTGAATACCTCACGCGGCGAGGTGATCGACGAAAATGCCTTTACCCGCATGTTACGCGCAGGCGAACTGGCCGGGGCCGGACTTGACGTGTTTGAGAAAGGTCACGAAATCAACCCCCGCCTACGCGGCCTGGATACTGTGATGTTGCTACCACATATGGGCTCGGCCACCCGTGAAGGCCGCCTTGAAATGGGCGAAAAAGTCATCATCAACATTAAAACATTCGCCGACGGCCACCGCCCGCCCGATCAGGTCGTCCCGGCGATGCTGTAACCTGAACGCCAAACATCATTGTTCCGGAAACACTCTCGCCGCAGGCCCCGCCCGCGCTTGCGCGCTGGCTAAAAGGCGCGGCGCGGAGCGCCTCCGCAAGCTTGATTTCCCAACAGAAGCCCCGGCTTCACATGCTCCGGAAAATCCCCTGACAGATCACCATCACCACAAAACTGACCACCCAATACCCCAGATTGATCAGCCGACCAACGGTCGGCACTTTGACGAACATCGCCCCTGAATCGTACAACATGGCGAATCCCAGTAACGCTAATACCGCCGTCGCCAGCGCGCTGGTCACGGCAGTGACGCCGACAAACCAACTGACCAGAAAAAGCCCCAGAAATTGGGCAACCATCGCCATCACCGGCATCGACGAGGCCGCACCCAACTGCACTCCATGCGCTTCGGCCCATTTTTTGCCAAACAGCATTGGCGAGAACCAAAGCCAGCCCAAAAGGAACGACGCAACCGCACCGGCAACTACGCCGCTCCAGCTTACACCACTTGTTATTTCCATCATTTTTCAGCCCCTCTTTCAAAAACAGTCACGAAATATCATCGCGTCCCGCTTTGTATATAACCACATTGTTAAAAATGGTTCAATCAGTGGATCGCGCGACCGCCACCACAGACCTTACAATCGTCGCGCCGCTGAACCCGCAATTTGCGGCTTTCACCATATAGGGCGTCATAGATCAGCATCTCACCTTTCAGAACCTGCCCGGCCCCGGTAAAAAACTTAATCGCCTCAACCGCCATCATCGATCCGACGACGCCCGGCAAGGCACCCATGACGCCAGCCTCAGCACAGCTTGGCGCCAACCCATCCGCAGGTGCTTCGGGAAAAACGCAGGCGTAACACGGCGCATCCGTCGCCGGATCAAACAAACTGATCTGCCCTTCCCATTGACTGATTGCGGCGGATATCAACGGCCTTCCCAGCGCAACACAGGTGGCATTCACCAGATACCGCGTCGAAAAGTTATCCGAGCCATCCAGCACCAAATCAAAATCCTGCATCATTTCTGCGGCATTCTCAGCCGTCAGTCGCCGATTAAAGGGCAATATCTCAACATGCGGATTGATCGCTTTCAGCCCAATTTCCGCACTGAACACTTTTGGCATCCCGATCCGTTTATCAATATGCAAAACCTGTCGTTGCAGATTTGAAAGACTGACCGCATCATCGTCAACAATGCCAATAGTGCCGACACCCGCCGCTGCCAGATACAATAACGCGGGCGAGCCCAACCCTCCGGCGCCAATCACCAAAACCCGGGCCTTTTTCAGCTTTTGCTGACCACTGCCGCCAATTTCCCTAAGCACAATATGGCGCGCATAGCGTTCAAGTTCGTGCGCCGAAAACGCCCCTGATTGGACGGCTTCAACCGGCGCAGGTACGCGACGTTTCACCCATTTCAGTCCCAGAATATAGGCCGCTATCAGGCCAACCACCCCAAGAAAAATCAGCCATGTCTGCAACGACCCACCAGTTGCGACGCGAAGTCCGTTGCCTGCTGGCAGCGTCACCTGAATGATCAGAACCGCCGCAAGTAAAACCGCCAGCACGCTGGCTTGCACAGCATTTGAGGCCTTAAAGGCATAGCCGAGGCCCAAAATCACCAGCGCGACCAGCAGAACCAAACCCATCAGGCCAACCCGGTGGACCCAAAGCCCCCGCCGCCACGTTCGGTTTCGTCCAGCCTTTCACTCAGCCGGAACGCAGCTTTCACAACCGGTGCCACAACCAATTGCGCGATACGTTCACCATGCGCCACGGTAAAGGCCGCGTCCCCCAGATTGATCAGGATCACCCCCAAAGCGCCGCGATAATCGCTGTCAATTGTACCCGGAGAGTTGGCCAAAGTAACACCGTGTTTCAGCGCCAAACCCGATCGCGGTCTGACCTGTATTTCGAATCCATTCGGGATCGCTACACGCAAGCCGGTCGGCACCAAAGCCCGGGCACCTGGCGCAATCCGCAAGCCATGTTCACGCAATGAAACGTCCAGATTGGCCCGCACATCGGCCCCGGCGGCACCGTCGGTTGCATAAGACGGCAACGCAATGTCAGTATCCGCCCCGTCAATCCGCTGCATCTTTACGACCGGCGTCATCCCAACGCCTCGGCGATTTTTGCTGCCAGTCGCGCCGCCACCTGATCCTTGCTCATCCGAGGCCATGTTTCAGCGCCGTCATCTGAAATCAACGTCACCGCATTTTCGCTGCCGCCCATAATACCGGTCGCCGGACTGACATCATTGGCCATAATCCAATCGCACCCCTTGCGTTGCCGCTTGGCGGTGGCGTGCGCGATCACATCGTCAGTTTCGGCGGCAAAGCCAATCACCAACCCGGGCCGCCCTTTTTTAAGCTGCGAAACCGTCGCCAGAATGTCGGGGTTTTCGGCAAATTCCAGCACCGGCAGCGCCCCCGTGCCGTCCTTCTTGATCTTGGAACCAGCCTCGGTCGCCATCCGCCAATCTGCAACCGCCGCCGCGAATACACCGGCATCAACCGGCAACACAGCCGAAACCGCATCCGCCATTTGCCGCGCTGTCTGCACCTTGATCACCTCAACCCCCAAAGGCGGTGCCACATCCGCCGGACCGGTCACAAAAACCACGTCAGCGCCAAGGGCTGCCAAAGCCCGCGCAATTGCCGTTCCCTGCGCGCCGGACGACCGGTTGGCGATATACCGCACCGGATCAATCGGTTCATGCGTCGGCCCCGAGGTTACAAGTACCCGCTTGCCCTTCAACGGCCCGTCCATCAGGGCCGCCTCGACCGCAGCGACAATCACCAGGGGTTCTGCCATCCGTCCCGGTCCAAACTCACCACACGCCATCGCCCCTTCATCCGGCCCGACAAACAATATGCCGTCGCCTTTCAGTGTCGCAATGTTGCGCTGGGTCGCCGGATGCTGCCACATCCTGACATTCATCGCCGGGGCCACCAGCACCCTTTTGTCGGTTGCCAATAACAACGTCGAGGCCAGATCATTCGCCAAACCCTGCGCCATCTTTGCCATCAAATCAGCCGTCGCCGGGGCCACAACCACCAGATCGGCAGCGCGTGACAATTCAATATGCCCCATCTCGGCTTCATCCGTCAGGTTGAACAGATCGCGATAAACCTTATTGGCTGCCAAGGCCGACGCGGACAGGGGGGTCACAAATTCCTCGCCCGCCCGGGTTAATACCGGCGTGACATCAGCACCCTGATCGCGCAATCGTCGGATCAGATCCAGCGCCTTAAAGGCCGCAATGCCGCCTCCGATGATTAGCAAAATTCGCTTGCCAGACAGCATGTTTACCCTTTCGGTCAGGCCCCTGCCCTTGTTCTAATCCTGCGCAAAGCTTTAGGCAAGCAATCGGCCAAGCCACAGCACAACCCCTTCACGCACAATGTTTACATTGTGCCGGGCCCAACAAAAACCGGCCGCAGGTCGGGCTTTTGGCGGGAGAACTCCGTTACCCCTTGCGAAACGCCAGACATGGGTCTTCACGTTCGGCAGCTGGCGTTACCAGATAGAGGTCAAACGGCGGGTCGGCTGGCGCGCTTTCCTCATACTGCCCGATGGACAAAACACTCAGGTCAGGCGCTGCCTTTGCCAACATCGCTGGCACACCTGAATCGCGCCGTGCATGGCCATTGCCAGTGATCAGCACGACTGGCCCGCCGGTCGCGCGCCATGCCTTAAGTACCGCATCTGCAAGTACTGCATCGCGCAATCTTTGCGCCTCAACCATCCCGGCCAGCAGGTCTTCCGGTAACGCATTGCAATGCGCCTCGCGCTGCCCGGCTTCACGCTCGGTTTGCTCTGGCGTGGTCAATGGCTCGGTCAGACCATAGGCCTGCGCCCCCGCGCCAAATACTGCCACCGCACCTTCCCTGATCGCACGACGCACATCGCTACGCGGAAGATTTCCACCAAAAACAGCTGCATCGCCTGCCGCCTTAAAAACCGGATAGTATATCGCGAAATCGGGCCAACCGCTGGCCGCCCAGCCCAATGCGCTTGCCAGATCCGCAGCATCGGACCTGTTATCAACGGTAATAAGTTTCGCCTGCTCAGGCGTCAGCATTTCAAAAACCACCGCCGTCGGCGCAAGGGACGCAATCGCCTGCGCCTGATGAAGATGGTGCACCGGGTTGTCATGCACCTCGCCCAGAATGATCACGTCGGATTTGCGAAGGGTGCTCAAATCCGACGGGCTGATTTCATCGGCAAAAGCTGTCGCTGCGAAAATCACAAGTAACCCGGTCATCAGAAAACGTTTCATGCCGCATCCTATGCCTTAACGCGCAACGTTTGAAATCACGCTTTCGCGCCTCGGGGTCTTTTTCTTATTCAAGACTGCTGTTAGCAATACCACAGAACAAAGGTCGATCATGCAGCATTATCCAAAACTCACACTTGTCACCGGTGGTATCGCCTCGGGGAAATCCCGTTGGGCCGAAGAATTGGTGACAACGTCCGACCGCAAAAAGGTCTATATCGCCACGGCTCAATCCTTTGATGTCGAAATGGAAACCAAGATCGCCCGCCACCGCAAAGACCGCGATGATTTATGGCGCACCATCGAGGCCCCACTTGATTTGGCGGGCGCACTGGCCGGTGCGTGGCAGGACGAGATAATTCTGGTCGATTGCCTGACCATGTGGTTATCCAACCACCTGCTGGCGAAACACGACCCCGGCGCTGCGGCAGATCAACTGATTGACGCACTGGCGGCATTGGAGGTGCCTGTGGTGCTGGTCACCAACGAAGTTGGCGCAGGTGGCGTTTCCGGCAATAAACTGGCGCGACGGTTTGCACAGGAACAGGGGCGACTCAATCAAAGGATCGCAAAACGCGCCGATCTGGTGGTCGCCGTGATATCCGGCTTGCCGCTTGCCCTAAAAGGGCTGATCCCGGATGGCGCCCAATGACGACTTGGTGGTGGGTTCGTCATGGCCCGACCCATGCCAAAGGTCTGGTTGGCTGGACAGACCGGCCGGCCGACCTCGGTGACACCGTGGCAATTACCCGGCTGCATGACTTTCTGCCTTCCAAAGCCGTCGTGGTTTCCTCCGACTTGATCCGCTGTATTCACACCGCCGATGCCTTGCAAGGCAGTCGCGCGCGCCTGCCTCACGCGCCTTCTATCCGCGAGTTGAATTTCGGCGATTGGGAGGACAGAACCTTTGCCGAAGTTTCCCAAACCGATCCCGAAATCTCGCGCGCCTATTGGTCCACGCCGGGTGACATTCGCCCACCAAACGGTGAAAGCTGGAATGAAACTGGTGCCCGTGTCGCTGATTTCGTTGATCAAATGAATAAAAGCCATCAGGGCCAGAACATCATCGCTGTCGCGCATTTCGGCGTGATCCTGACGCAAGTGCAACGCGCCAGCCACATCAGCGCAAAATCTGCACTTGCCTTCAAGATCGACAACCTTTCCGTCACCCGCATTGACTTTCTCGACCCACATTGGCGTATCCACATGGTCAATCATCTGCCGTGAACGAAGGTCTTGGCAGCGCCAAAACGCGCTGCTAGCATGCCCTTATGACATACGAACTCGCCATTGGGGATCGCACTTATTCCAGCTGGTCGCTGCGTGGCTGGTTGTTGTTTGATCCGTTCAACATTCCGGTCCGCGTCTGTTCGGCCCGGATGTATTCGCCTGAATTCAAAGCATTGTTGGCCGATTTCGCCCCGGCACGGTTGGTGCCTGCGATGAAAACCCCGGCGGGCGACGTGGTTTACGAGACACTAGCGATGGCAGAAACTTTGGCCGAAACCCATCCTGACACGGACTTCTGGCCGCAGGAACCTGCGGCGCGGGCCTTTGCACGGTCGATTTCCGCGGAAATGCATTCAGGCTTTGGCGCTCTTCGAAGTGCTTGTACGATGAACCTGCGCTGTGCTTTCCAGGGCTTTCAACCTGACGTTGCGGTGCTGGCAGATCTGGCGCGAATCGAGTTTTTGTGGTCACTTGCCCGCGACCGGTTCGGCGCGTCTGGCCCGTGGTTGTTCGGCGATTGGTCGGTGGCCGACGTGTTTTTTGCCCCGGTTGCCACCCGCATCGCGACATATCAATTGCCGGTTGGAAAACTGGCGCAAACCTATGTCGCCGCGCATCTGGGGCATCCATCGTTGCGCCGCTGGCGCGCGCTAGGCGTCGCTGAAAACTACATTCAACCCGGATATGATCTTGATCTGCCAGAATTGCCGTGGCCGGGGCCAGCACTGCTTACGGCAAAACCGATAGCCGCCGGACCTTCAGAAAACGCCATCTGCCCCTATTCCGGCAGGCCTGTCACGGATTTTCTGGAACTCGACGGGCGGGTTTTCGGCTTTTGCAATCCAACGTGCCGCGACAAAACTGTAGCCGATCCGATGGCTTGGCCGGCTTTCGTTAAGATTTACCAAAAATAAACCATGTTCCATTAACCCTTTGCCTAACGCAGAGGGGAAACAGATGATCGCGCGCGCCTATACGGTTGCCTTTCAAGGGGTCGATGCCCGTTTGGTCGAGGTGCAATGCGCCGTAACCGCCGGTCTGCCGGCCTTTTCGGTGGTCGGGCTTCCTGACAAAGCAGTGTCCGAGGCCCGCGAACGGGTGCGTGCCGCATTAACCGCCCTGTCCATCGCTTTGCCCGCCAAACGGATCACCGTTAACCTTTCACCGGCTGACCTGCCCAAGGAAGGTTCGCATTTTGACCTGCCCATCGCACTGGCGCTGCTTGCGGCTTTGGAAATTTTGCCAAAAGATGTGGTCGCCCGATTGGTCGCATTGGGCGAACTATCGCTTGACGGCAGCATGATCCCGGTGATCGGTGCACTGCCTGCTGCCGTTGCGGCTGCCGAAGCCGATTGCACCCTTGTCTGCCCCAAAGCCTGCGGGGCCGAGGCCGCCTGGGTTGACGCTGTCGAGGTGATTGCGCCCACCACGTTGCTTGATTGCATTAACCATTTCA
>DJBQ01000062.1:27303-33862 GCA_002430125.1 Rhodobacterales bacterium UBA5972 | reverse complement strand
CTTTGCCTCGGGATTGCCGGGATTGGTTGCGATAAACGACGGGGCGGCGATCAGGGTCGTTACGCCATATGCCGCTTCTTCACCGCGCAGAGACTTGAAAAACCCTTCGAGCGCATGTTTGCTGGCAGCATAAGCCGTGCGCCGGTATAGTGGTGCAAAACCCGCAACCGACGAGATCGCGAGATGCGTGCCTTTCGCGGCGCGGATATCTGGCAGAAACTCGAGCGCCATTGCCACCGCGGCAAAATAGTTGATCTCGAATACCCGCCGCTGCGTCGCCAGATCGCTTTGGGCAAAATATCCGATCTGGGTGATCCCGGCATTATAGACCACCAGATCAATCGACGGTCTGCACCCGCGAATGGCCGCACAGGTCTGCGCCAGTTGCGCCGCATCCGTCAGATCGCAGGCATAGGGCTGCTGTTGATCCGACCCCTTCACCGCCGCCAGTTCACGCCCCGGCAGATCAATCAACGCGGTAAACCACCCCTCGGCCTGCAAGCCCGCAGCCAAGGCCCGCCCAAGCCCGCCAGCACCACCGGTTATCACTGCGGTTTTCACAATCCTGCCGCCTTTTGCCATAAATCGAAAACCTCGGCCGATGTCAGGTCCGGCTGATAGCCGAAATCGCGTTTCAGCGCCTGATTGTCCAAGACCGGCCGGTATTGCAGAAACCTGACCTGTTCCGGCCCATAGCGCGACAGCCCAAGCGGCTTTGCCACCGCAAGTGCCGCCCGCAATCCCGCCGCAGGCAGGCGCAACACCGGCTTGCCAAGCTTCATTGCAATCTGGTCAATCCCCAACGCCCCGTCGCCTGCGACATTATAAATGCCCGCCGGGCCAACGGTCGCCGCGCGCAGCAGAATGCGCGCCAGATCTTGCGTCCAGATAAACACAAACGGGCTGTCAGCACCCCGAATGGCCAGCAATCGTTTTCGGTGAAACAGCGCCGTAATCTGGTTTTCCAGACCGGCCCCCAAAACCGTCCCGACCCTGAGAACCACCTGTTCAAGCGCCGGATGCGCCGTCCGTGCCTGCGCCAGCATTTCCTCGACCAACCGCTTGTGATGCGCATAGGCAAACGCCTTGTTGCCGCGCAGCGCATCCCCTTCCCGCAACGGCACCGGGTTGTCCACTTGATAGCCATAGGCGGCACCCGAGGATGTAACCACGATCCGTCTGACGCCGTTCGCCACACAAGCGTTCAGCACATTCCGGCTACCGGTCACGTCGACCGCATATTCAAACGCCCGGGTCGAGCTTTTGGGCGGCGACACGATCGACGCCAGATGCACCACCACCTCGGGCCGCTCGGCCACAATAACCCGCGCCGGATCATCGCCGGTTACGTCCATCGGCACAAATCGCATGCCAGCCGACAGACCCGACGGCGCGCGAATATCGGTGGCGATCACCTCATGCCCTAACCCCACCAACACGCTCAGCAGGCTTTGTCCAACCGCACCTGCCGCTCCGGTGATCAGAATACGGCTCATCGCGCGGCTTTGGTGCGCGACCAGATCGCCGCCAAGGCGATACCCGATATCGCGTGCCAGATCCCCCAGAACGCCGCGACAACCGCCATACCGCCCAACCCGTGAAAGAACCCGAAAATCAGGATCAGACCAAGGCCCGAGTTTTGAATACCGGTTTCAATCGTCACCGCCCGCCGGTCATATTCCGAAAGGCCCGCCAGACGCGCCGCGCCATATCCTGCGCCCAGCGCCAGCCCGTTATGCAGGAAAACCAACAACGCCACCGCCGCAACATAGTTCAGAAAGAAACCCCAGTTTGCCGCCAGTGCTAACACAATAAACGCCACGAATATCGCCATCGACAGCCATTGCAACCGCTTGCGGATACGCGCCGCCAGATCCGGCAGACGGCTGTTGATAAGCACTCCCAGACACAACGGCAGCACCAGCATCAGACCGACAGTGATCGCCACCGAAACCGGATCAATCACCGTTGCGCGCAAAATCTCGCGGGTCGGTGGATAAAGCGACCCCCAAAACCCGATGTTAAGGGGCGTCAGCAAGATCGCCCCCAAGGTCGCAACCCCGGTCATCGACACCGACAAAGCCGCATTGCCGCCCGCCCGATGGGTGATGAAGTTCGAGATATTGCCCCCCGGACAGGCCGCCACAAGGATCAGCCCCAACGCAATTGACGGGCGCGGCTCAAGTGCCAAAACCAGCAGAAAGGTCAGCGCCGGCAGCAACAGAAACTGCGCCGCAATCCCCGTCAGCATCGGCTTGGGTGACTTGATCAGCCGCCCGAAATCCGACAGGCGTAAATCCAGCGCGATGGAGAACATCACAATCGCCAGAATAGCGTTCAGCAGTTGAAGGCTACCGGGGCTGAAATTTAGCATCACCTCGTCGATATCGTTCATTCCATCCCCCGTTTCAGCGATTTGATCCGCTGCGTCACTGCCCGCCGATAGGTCGCTTTATCCACGTAATAGGCCATCCTTGCCAGCTTGATATACTTGGTGCCACCGGTCAGACGCGCAAAACCTCTGGCCTTTTCCGCCTTGATCGCCTTGGCTGCCGCCTGCCCTGATGCGATGCCTTTAATGTAGCGCGCCACCAGTTCCGCCTGTTCATGGCGGCCCTGCCAGCCAAGGCCAGACGCTTCGACCATGCCCAAAACAAACAAGTCATCGCGCACGGGATGCATCGCGTTCAAAAACAAATGCGGCGCGTCGCCTTGCCAGTTCAGCAACTCGCGCTCGATAAACGGATAATGCAGCAGATATCCGGTTGCCGCCAAGATCAGGTCATACTCGGCCTGACTGCCATCCTTGAAATGCACCGTCTTGCCGTCAAACCGATCCACGTCCGGGCGGATGGTGACATCGCCGTGCCCCGCATGAAACAGGATCAGGGAATTCACCACCGGATGCGCCTCGTAAAGCGCGTAATCTGGTTTCGGAAACCCGTATTTTTGCGCATCCCCCACAAACCATTTCAGGATCAGTCCATCAATCCGGCGCTTCAGCCACATCGGCAACCTGATCAGCCCGCCCATGGTATCGGCAGGCTTGCCGAACACATATTTCGGCACAAAATAATAGCCCCGCCGCATCGACAGATCACAGCTGATCCCGTGATGGATCGCATCAACCGCGATGTCACATCCCGAGTTCCCCGCCCCGATCACCAACACCCGCTTACCGGCAAACCGGCTTGGGCTGCGGTACTGGCTGGAATGGATCAGCTCGCCGGTGAATTCGCCCTTGAAGGTGGGCATGTTTGGTTCGGACAAGGTGCCGTTGGCAATCAGAACCCCGGCGAACACCCCCTGGCCTTCGCTGCCATCGTCGTTGCGCCAGACCAATTGCCAGCCTTCGCCGCTGTCCCCCAAGGGTGTTGCCTGCACGACTTCGGTGCCGAACATATAGTGCCGGGTCAGGTCAAAGTGATTGGCAAACCCGGTGAAATACCGCTTCATCTCGTGATGCGAGGGATATTCGGCCACCTCAGCCCGCATCGGGAAATCGGTGAATTCGGTCATGGTTTTGGACGAGATCAGGTGCGCAGTGTCATACATGGTCGAGCGCGCCGCCGCGATATCCCACAGACCGCCAACCCCGGAATGCGCCTCAAAACCCTGAAACGCGATGCCCTGATCCAACAGGTTCTTGGCCATCGCCAATCCCATCGGCCCCGCCCCGATCAAAGCATATGGCAAGGGCTGGTCGGGTTTCCGGCTGGTTTGGTCATTCATATGCAATCGCCATCTTCAAGGTTGCGTCAGATTGGCCCAAGCCCGCGATCAGATCAACCATCACGGTCTTAACCTCACGTCAGCCTTGCGACGATTTCCCGCCTTGCCCTCACCACCGCATACATGCGCAAATCCAACCAGTAACCACAACAGGCCCCGCATGCGCACCCGCCCCGATATCGTCAGCCAAATCCCGTTGCCCGATGGTGCCGTGGATGTAGACGAAGCCGGATATCTGACCGACCCCGCCGACTGGTCACGCGCCTTTGCCCAATACGCCGCCAAGGCCGAGCAGATCGACATCACCGCCGATCACTGGCAAGTTCTCGACTTCATGCGCGCCTTCAACGACGAACACGGCGTCGCCGCTGACGCGCGGTTTGTGCTCAAATTTCTGTCCGAAACCCACGCCACCGACAAATCCGGCGCGCGCAAACTGATGTATCGGTTGTTTCCCTATGGCTATGTCAAACAGGCCTGCAAAATGGCCGGCATGAAACAACCCCGCGCGTGGAGCACCGGTTAAATCAGAAAATAAGGCCCGATCAGCAAAAATAAACAGGACACCGCCCCGATAACCGGCATCACCAGCGGAACGGTGAAAACCCCGTCCGGCAGCGCATCCCCCCGGATTTTCACCACCACCAGCGCGACGTTCACCAAAGCAAACACTGCCAGAATGATCTGCGACGTGGTTTCCACCAGATAATCCAGCGGCACCGCCAGCGCCAACCCAAGCATCACTGCGGTAATCAAAAAAGTCGCCACCAACGGCGTCTGCGTGGTTGCATTCACCCGCGCCAAGACCTGCGGCAACCGCCCGCGCCGCCCCAGCCCGTAAACCACCCGCGCCGCCATGACGATTTCGATCACCACCCCGTTCAACGTCGCCACAATCGCAACCAGCGTAATCGCCAGCGGTGAAAATCCGGTCAGCCGCTCAAACAGCAACCCAATCGGTGCTTCAGATCCGGCAAGTTGATCAATCGGCACCGATTGTACCGCGACAAACACCACCAGAAAATAGATCACCGTCACCAAAACCAGCGAAATCGCAATTGCCCAGGGCATGGTCTTCGTCGGATTGCGGGTTTCCTCGACCAGATTGACCACGTCGTCAAACCCGATAAACGCGAAAAACGCGATCAGGCTGGCGGCGAACACCCCCTGCAAAGCCACTGTATCCGACACATGCGGAAAGGCGCTTGGCAAAGCCGCGAACAGGTCAGGGTTGTGAATATACCCCGCCACAACTATCACCATCAGACCGGCAATTTCAATTACCGTCAGAATGCCCGCAAACAGCACGCTTTCCAGAATGCCCTTGGCGGCAAGCAATCCCATCGCCACCACGATGATACTGACCAAAACCGGCTTGGGCCACGGCACCAGAACCGCAAGGTATCCCGCACATCCAAGGCTGATCGCCGCCCCGGCAACCACAGCCGCAAACACAATCAGCAGGCCGGTTCCCAGCGACAGCCAGCCCCGGTTGAACCCGGCCTGAACAAACGCCGCCTCGCCAGCGCTTTCCGGAATTCGCCCGGAAAACTCAGCAAAACTTAACGCACTGAACGCCATCACAAAGGCCGCCACCAGAAACGCTGTCGGTGCATAAAAACCCGCGGTTTCCGCCGCCGCCCCAACCAGCACATAAATCCCGGCCCCGATGGTAATTCCCAACCCGTACAGCACCAGCAACGGCAGGCCGATCGCCCGGCGCAGTTCGGGTGGTGCAGCCTTTGATGTCCCCTGCGGTACCGCCAATTTCATATTCCTTTAATCAATCAGTCTGGCCATAATGCGGCTGCGGTCCATTCTGGACAACCGCACGCACATGGTACAGTGTTACCTGAACAAGCCAAGACCGTGGAACAATGACTTGGGTCAAAACCGGTCAGGTTTTTCACTTGGATCGCCGCGCAGGAGGTGCCGCCATGATGAAAAAAGAACAAATCCCGATTGCAAAAGTCCGCGTTCCGGTCAAACGGATGAAAACGCTGGAACCCGACAAAGTCGCAACTCTGGCCGAGGATATTCTCGAGAACGGCCAGACCACACCGGTCCGTCTGCGCGCCGATGGTCAGGGCTTCGTTCTGATCGAAGGCCTGCATCGGCTCGAGGCGATGAAGGCGCTGGGCGAAGTCGAGATCGAGGCCTATCTGGTGCAGGCGCGCCTGCATTAACCTCAGACGCCGCTTTCCCGCCACATGCCACAGGGCAGCCCGTCAATTGTCCAGTTGCCCACCCGATACCGGATCAGCCGCAGCGTCGGAAATCCCGCCGCCGCCGTCATCCGCCGCACTTGCCGGTTGCGCCCTTCGGTGATCGTGATCTCGATCCAACTGTCGGGCACCGATTTGCGAAACCGAACAGGCGGAACCCGTGGCCACAAATCAGCCGGCGGCTCCATCAGCCGCACTTTGGCGGGCGCGGTCATCCCATCCTTCAGCTTAATCCCGGTGCGCAACAGCGCCAAATCCGCATCCACCGGCGCGCCTTCGACCTGCACCCAATAGGTCTTGCTCATCTTGTTTTTCGGGTCAGCGATTTTCGCCTGCAACAGGCCATCATCGGTCAGAACCAGCAAGCCCTCGCTATCCTTATCCAACCGCCCGGCGGCATAGACATTTGGCACATCAATAAACACCGAAAGCGTCGCCGCATCAGACTCAAGGTTTCCCGCATCGGTAAATTGCGACAGCACGCCCCAAGGCTTGTTGAACAGGATCACCATGCCCGCGCCGCCATTCTGTTAACGTTTAGATCCATAATTTCCCCCTTGGCCGGATGCGGCAATCGTATGTACAGGTTGTGTACAGGTTGT
>DJBQ01000062.1:8412-27099 GCA_002430125.1 Rhodobacterales bacterium UBA5972 | reverse complement strand
TTGTGTACAGGTTGTGTACGGGTTGTGTACCGTTAAAATTCAGCGGTTTTTCAGCGACAAAGTGGTTAACGCTGGTCAAAAGCCGTGCCGACCCGCGCCTTGATCCGCCGTACCATCAACCAGACTGCCAGCATCACCGGCAGCACCAGAATGCCCGCCAAAACGGTCTTGTCCTCGACGTAATGTTTGGTCAGCGGCGCAAGCAAATAGACCAGCAGATTGACCGCATAATAACTGACCGCGACGACCGAAAGCCCCTCGACAGTTTCCTGAAGCCGCATTTGCAGTGCCGCTCTTTTGTTCATGCTTTCAAGTAGTTGTCTGTTTTGCTCGGCACCTGCAACACTGACCCGGGTGCCCAGCAATTCCGCCGCCCGCGCCGCACGTTGCGACAGATCTTCCAGCCGTTTTTCGGCCGCCTGACAGGTGCGCATTGCCGGATCAAACCGGCGCATCATGAATTCCGAGAACAGTTGCCGCTGCAAAATCCGGTCTTCGCGCAAAACCTTAACGCGCTGATCCACAATCGCCCCATAAGCCCGCCCCGCCGAGAACCGAAACGCAGCGGCAGCCGACAGCACTTCAACCTCGGCGGAAACCTCGAGAAGCCTGTCTAACGTCTTGTCAGGATTGGCTTTTTTGTCGGCCATCGCTTTGGAGATCGACGACAGTTCGGTCTCAAGAATCCCGACTTCGGCAAACACTTTGCGCGCCACGGGCAAGGTTAACATCGCCATCTGTTTATAGGTTTCAATCTCTAAAACCCGCTGCACAACCCGCCCCATCCGGCGCGCCCCGACATCGCCGATTCCGATCACCGCAAACCGCACATGCCCGGCCTCATCAATCCGGAAATCGCCCGCCACAACGGCGTTTTTATCCAGCACAAAAGCCGCCGCAAGGCTTTCGCCAACGAACCAGTTTCTTATTTCAGAATCAAGGCGTTGCTCGACATCCTGCGCAGTTTCTGCCCGCTCGATACGAACCAGAATCGAGGTGATCACCTCGCCATCCAGCACCGCCAGCCAGTCATCAGGGAGGGCGGATTGAGGATCAGAACTGAACGGCTTTTCCGCCAGCACATCCAGAAACAGCGTGTAGGTGACAAACTCGGAATGCCGCTCCCATTTCAGGCGGTTACGCCCCAGATCACCATGGTGGTGGTTGGCCTCCGGCGGTGGGTGTGCCGCCCCGAATTTGTCCAAAAGATCAATCAGTTGCGCCCGTGCCACCGCCGCGCCAGACGGGTTCGTCATGGCAATACACAGCGCCTGCCCCGGCCCTGGAATTTCCGGAAAAGGCCGCGCATGCAGCTCGTTCGCCAGTTCATAACGGCGCGAATGGTTCTTAAGCGAATTCATAATCAGACCCTGTTTTTAGCGGTCAACAATGCATCTTTGTTTAGCGATAAGCACTATCACAGGCTGTCGCAGCCTAGTCGACTTTAGGCGCCAACCGCACAACTTCGGCCGCGCTTTCTTCAACTTTTTCAACTTCGGCAAAATCGAAATTATCCAACTTTCTCGCACGGTTACCGGCTTTGGTGGCCGAGATTTTGATGTCTTCAATATCCTTGGCCGCTTGCCCGAAATGCCGGTCAAGACTGCCCACCCGATCGCCCAGCCTCTCGACATCCTTGTAAAGCGCCCCAAGTTCACGCCGGATCGCCCCCGCCTGTTCTTGCATCCGGGCATCCTTCAGAACCGCCCGCATCGTGTTCAGCGTCGCCATGCAGGTGGTTGGCGAAACGATCCAAACCCGCGCCGAAAACCCTTCACGTACCACGTCGCCGAAATTGGCGTGCAGTTCCGCATAAACCGCCTCGGACGGCAGGAACATCAGCGCCCCGTCAGCTGTTTCGCCTTCGATGATATACCGCTCTGAGATCGCTTTGATATGAAACCGAACCGCCGCCCGCATCAGACGGTTCGCCTCGGCGATATGGGCCGGGGTTTTGGCACCGCGAATGGCCTCGTAGGCCTCAAGGGGGAACTTGCTGTCGATCACAATCGGGCCGGGCGGGTTCGGCAGATGGATCAGACAATCGGCGCGTTTTCCGTTCGAAAGCGTGGCCTGAAACGTGTAGGCATCCGCCGGCAAGGCTTTGATAACAATATCATTCAGCTGAATTTCACCAAACGCCCCGCGGGTTTGTTTGTTGGACAGGATATCCTGCAAACTCAGCACATCTCCCGACAGTTTTTCGATGTTGGTTTGGGCGCGGTCAATCGTCGCCAGTCGTTCCTGCAATTCGGTCAGCGAGCGGGTGGTTTTGACCGAGTTGCCATGCAGGCTTTCGGTCATGCCAGCCTGCACGGCGGACAACCGTGTTTCGATAACCTGGATCATTTTGGTCTGCGCATTGGCCTGCGCATCAGACACGGTTTTCAGCCCACCAAACAACTGGTGTTGCCCGTCATTCAGGCCACGAACCGTTTCGCCCAGCAACGACATTTGCCGCATCAAAGGTTCAGCCGCCCGTCCGGATTTTCCCGACATCCGCAGCACGGCAATTATCAGCAGCAACAACAGAACCGACACAACGGCCATGCCCAGAATTACCGGCTCGTTGAAATCAATCGTGGTCTCGCCAATCTTTATCATGTGCGTCCAAACAACCGTTCAATATCGCTGAGCTTCAGCTCCACATAGGTTGGCCGCCCGTGATTGCACTGGCCGGAATGCGGGGTTATTTCCATTTCGCGCAGCAGGGCGTTCATCTCGTCGGCCTGCATCCGGCGACCCGATCGGATCGATCCGTGACAGGCCACGCGCGACAGGATGGCGTTAAGACGCTCGGCCACCAACCCGGTTTCGCCGAGATCATCCAGCTCGTCCAGAATGTCCTGAACCATCGCTTTCGCATTGGCTTGCCCTAGCAGGGCCGGAGTTTCACGCACGCAAACCGCCGCACCACCGAAGGGTTCAATCGTCAGGCCAAGTTTGGTCAAGTCCGGCGCCACAGCCAGCAGCCGGGCACAATCTTCAGCGGATAATTCAATAATTTCAGGGATTAACAAGGCTTGCGCCTTTACTCCGTTCTCAGCCATTTGCCGTTTTAGCCGTTCGTAAACCAATCGTTCATGGGCTGCGTGCTGATCAACGATCACGATCCCGGTTTCGGTCTGTGCGATGATATAATTTTCATGCACCTGTGCGCGCGCTGCGCCAAGTGGGGCATGAGTGTCGCCAACATCGGTGCCCATGACAGGTTCAACCCGCGCAGAATATCCCATGGCCATCTCGGCAAAACCCGGCGATTGCGCCTGATAAGACCGCGCCAATGCCGCCTGTGACGGGCGGTCCATCTGGTAGATCGGCGCACCGGCACGCGCGGGCTGGAACGCCCCAAGGGTCGCTGTACCAACCGTCGTCGAGGCCCGGTGCCCGGCTTGTGCCAAAGCGTGTTTCAAAGCCGAAACGATCAGGCCGCGCGCAATACCGGGGTCGCGAAATCTGACCTCTGCCTTGGCGGGATGCACGTTTACATCCACCTGTTCAGGCGGGCATTCCAGAAACAGCGCCACAACCGGATGTCTGTCGCGGCTTAAAAAATCAGCATAGGCACCGCGCAAGGCCCCAACCAGCAGCTTGTCGCGCACCGGCCTGCCATTGACGAACAGATATTGCGCAACCGCCGCCCCGCGCGAATAGGTCGGCAAAGCCGCATAGCCGGTCAGGGTAAACCCGTCACGTTCCGCATCAATCAACATCGCGTTTTGTGCAAATTCAGCCCCCAGAATCTGGCGCAACCGTCCGTGCAGGGCATCAAACATGTCGCCGGATTGCGCAGCGGCGCGAAACACCTCGCGCCCGGAATTTGCCGCATCCGTCAGGGTGAATGTCACGTAAGGTTCCGCCATGGCCAACCGCTTGACGATATCGTGGATCGCCTGAACTTCGGCCCGGTCCGAGCGCAGAAATTTCAGCCGCGCCGGGGTTGCGTAAAACAGATCGCGCAATTCAACCACCGTTCCCCGGCTCAGCGCGGCTGGTTTAACTTCGGTGGCAACACCGCCATTGACGGCAATGCTTGCGCCCGACGTGGTGCCATGTGCGCGGGATGTGATTGTTAACCGGCCAACAGCGCCAAGCGAGGGCAGGGCTTCACCGCGAAAACCGAATGTGTGGATGTTCAACAAGTCAGTGCCGTCGATTTTCGAAGTGGCATGCCGCGCCATGGCTAAGGGCAGTTGATCGGGCGAAATCCCGCAGCCATCATCGCTGACCCGGATCGCGGTTTTGCCGCCGTCCCCGTAAGATATCTCGATCCGCGTCGCGCCGGCATCCAGCGCGTTTTCAACCAGCTCCTTGACCGCCGAGGCCGGGCGTTCGACCACTTCGCCTGCGGCGATACGGTTGACCGCCGCCATATCCAGCTGGCGGATAACGGGTTGCTTGGCCTCTATATTGGGGTTCACAGCGCTCATACCCCCACAACTAGCCCAATGCGGCTGATTCTGCCACGAATGTTTACTTTGGTGATCGGTTAGTCTGTGCTGGTCACGCCGACCGGTTGCCCGACGACCACGATCCGCAGATTATCAGGTTGCATCAGTCGTTTGGCGACCCGCGCGATGTCCTCGCGGGTGACGGCGTTCACCATTTCGTTGCGCGATGTGAGGTAACTTACCGGCAGTCCGTCAAGCTGCATGTTCATCAGGATCCCGGCAATCCGCGCATTTCCGTCAAACCGCAATGGATAGGCCCCGGTCAGGTATGTCTTAGCCGCCGTTAATTCGTCATCCGTCACGCCGTTCGCTGCCAGTTTCGCCCATTCCGCGCGAACCACATCCAGTGCTTCGGCAATCCGGTCATTGCCTGAAGCGACCGAACCACGGTACATATCGGCAAGATCATAGGACGCCATATAGGTGTAAATCCCATATGTCAGACCACGCTTTTCGCGCACTTCTTCGGTCAGCCGCGAGGTAAAACCTCCAGCACCGAAAACCTGGTTCATCACAAAAGCCGGAAAGAAATCCGGATCGTCGCGCTTGATCCCGGCATGCCCGAAAACCGCCACTGATTGCGGCGTCGGCAGGTCAATCACGGTCACTCCGCCGGTCAGATGCAACTCGGCCTTTGGCGGCATCGCACCACCGGTCGCTGGCAATTTGCCAAGCAACCGGTCCAGCATCACGCCAAGGTCTTCGGCAGAAATATCGCCAACAGCCGCCACAAAAACCCGATCCAGCGCCATAGCGTTTTTATAGGCGGTAACCAGATCTTTGCGTGTCATTTGGTTTAGACTGTCAGCACTGCCAGTCGAAGGCGTGCCGTAAGGATGATTACCAAACGCCAAATGGGAAAATTCATTTGCCGCGATTTCGTTCGGGTCTTTTTTATCGCCGGCGATAATCGAAATGATCTGTGCACGCACACGGTCAACCGCAACCTGATCGAAACGCGGTTCTTGCAAGGCTTTGCGTAACAATTCAACCGCCTGATCACTGTTCTCGGTCAGAAACTGGGCCGAAACCGTCAATGCGTCATCGTGGGCATCAAACTTGAAACTTGCGGCCAAAGATTCCAGCGTTTTTTGAAATGCGGTCGCGTCAAGATTACCGGCGCCTTCTTCCAGAAGTCCCGACATCATATAGGTCGCGCCGCGTTTTTCCGGCAAATCAAGGCTGGTGCCACCTTTGAACCCGATTTCAAGAGCCACAAACGGGATCGACTTTTCCTCGACCAGCCACGCCTTTATGCCGCCGGGTGAGGTGACCATTTGCACGTCGAGTCCAGCCCAAACAGGCAAGGCAACCAGCAAAGCCGTCAGGAATGAGAATAGAAACCGGATCATTGTTTTTCCTCCGCATCATCGCGCATCAGCCAGCCGGTCACGGATTTCTTTTTATCAAAGACCCGCTTGGCGGCGGCCATTACATCTTCGGCGGTGATCGATTGCAGGATATTCGGCCAATCTTCGATATCCTGAATGGTTAACCCGGATGTCAGCCCCTCGCCGTAACGGCGCGCCGTACCTTCCAGATCATCGAGGGCGTAAATTTCAGACGCTTTCATTTGTGCTTTGATACGCTCCAGATGGGCCGCATCGACACCTTTTTTCAGGAAATCGGCAATCACCGCATCCAAAGCATCCTCGCCGTCCCTTAGGCTGACACCTTCAGCGGGCACCACAAAAACCCCAAAACCCGACTGGTCCAGCGACATGCCGTCGTAAAAAGCTGCGGATTGCAGCGCAACTTTTTGTTTCAGCACAAGCTGTTCCCCCAGAACCGAGGTCAACCCGCTGCCACCCAAAAGTTCCGCCAGAATTTGCAAAGCAGCCGCTTCGGTTTGATCGCCGGGGTTTCGTTCAGGCGCCAGATAACTGCGGATCATATAGGGTTGCGCAACGCGCAGATCGGAATAGGACAACCGCCTTGGTGCAATCTGCGGCGGTTCAATCGGGCGACTGCGCGGCAATAACCCTTCGGTCGGGGCCACGGCACCATAATATTTCTGTGCAAAAGCTTTGACATTTTCCGGATCAACATCGCCCGCCACCACCAGAATGGCGTTATTTGGTGCATAATACTTGCGGTAAAAGGCAAACGCATCTTCGCGGTTCAATTGTTCGACCTCGTGCCGCCAGCCAATGATCGGGATGCCGTAATGGTGGTTCAGATACAGTGCCGCCATCCGTTGTTCCGCGAATAACGCGCCGGGATTGTTGTCGGTGCGCGAATTTCTTTCCTCCAGCACCACATCGCGTTCGGTTCTGACATCTTCCTCGCTGAGGGTCAGGCCGCGCATCCGATCCGACTCCATCTCCATCATCAATTCCAGTCGGTCCGTCGCGATGCGCTGGTAATAGCCGGTGTAATCATAAGACGTGAACGCGTTTTCAGACCCGCCATTCGCTGCCACAGTGTCAGAGAACACGCCTGGTCCGAACCGCGCGGTACCTTTGAACATCAAATGTTCAAACAGATGCGCGATGCCTGATTTCCCCGGCGCTTCATCGGCCGCACCAATCCGGTACCAGACCATATGAGTTACAACCGGCGCGCGGTGGTCTTCGATGACCACTGCGTCCATACCGTTTGCCAACTTGAAAGTCGTCACGCTCTCGGTGGCATTTACGGAAAATGGCAGGACCAGAAACAAGCCAAGTGTTACCAGAACTTTGCGCATGTATGACTCCTGATCACCAATCTTTGAACAAGCCTATAGGGTTGCACCGGTGGCGCAAGGCCCGATACGAATATGTTACCTCAGCATTTCAAGCTTGGGTTTAGGCTTAGGGCGCTGGCGGGGCAGCTGGCGTTTTCACACCGGCCCGGCGCAAGCGGCGCAATTCGGCATACCGATCCAGCGATTGCGGCTCGTAGACTTTGTAGTAAGTCGTGATGCCAAACAATCTTTCCAGCAACCGGGGCGGGTTTTTCAAGCGGAATTCTTTGTCTTCCGCTGTCAGGGTCGGCCTTATATCCCCAGCAACACCGTATCGGGTTGAAATTTGCACCACGCCAGTTTCGGCGGTTGATATACCTTCACGGTTCAGCACTTTGGGACGGCCACCAAGGGCAGCAACAGCATCGGCCCTGGGGGTCGGATCCGTAAGATTGGTGCCCCCTAGTGTGGGTTCCGGCAAGGCGGCGTAATTCTTTGGTTCCTGCAAGGGTTTGGTCGGCAGGATCGCGAATTCATCCGGACCACGACCAGTTGCACGCAAATTCATCAACTTACGGTCTTTCTTAGCACATCCCGATACAGCAATCGTCGCGGCCAGTGCCAGAACAATAAACGGTTTTAACGTCGTCATCGTGCCCTCCAGAAACCCTGCTCGGGTTTTAGCGCAGATTTTTACCCGCGTCACTCTTTGTTGTCGTGTTTGTTGGAGGCTAGCACAAGTCCGAATGCGCCTGCAAATATCGCAACATCAGCGATATTGAAGGCATATGGGTTGTTAAGGCCACAACAAGACATGTTCAGAAAATCCGCAACCGCGCCATAAACCACCCGGTCAATCACATTACCAAGCGCACCACCGATCACACAACCGGCGAAAACCTGCCCCGACCAGTGGGACATTTTGCGCGCCCAATTCAGTACCCAAACTGAAATCGCCAGCGCCAGCGCGATCAAAACCCAGCGCATCACGTTGGCATCATTGGAAAACAGACCGAAATTTACACCCTGATTCCATGCCATGCGGAAATTCAGATAGGGCGGCAAAACATCAATCCTGCCGACAGATTTCAGACCCAGCCATTGTACGACAGCCAGCTTGGAAAGCTGATCCAGTAGAAAAA
This sequence comes from Rhodobacterales bacterium UBA5972, assembly GCA_002430125.1. Classification (GTDB taxonomy): domain Bacteria; phylum Pseudomonadota; class Alphaproteobacteria; order Rhodobacterales; family Rhodobacteraceae; genus UBA5972. Next base: position 18,838 of record DJBQ01000062.1, on the reverse strand, counting down.
CTGCAAGTGCTGTGATAAAAGTTCGGATCAATGGTTTTCCTTTCGGATGCCGCCTGCCCGCCTCAATGCCGGAAATGCCGCATGCCTGTAAAGACCATTGCCAATCCAGCGGCATCAGCGGCGGCGATCACTTCGTCGTCACGCATTGATCCACCCGGCTGAATGACCGCCTTTGCCCCGGCCTCGGCTGCGGACAGCAATCCATCCGCAAACGGGAAAAATGCGTCTGACGCGACCACCGAGCCGGCGGCCAAAGATTGCGGCAATCCAAGCGCTTCTGCCATGTCCTGTGCCTTGCGTGCAGCAATCCGCGAGCTGTCAACCCGGCTCATCTGGCCCGCACCAATGCCAACGGTCGCAAGGTCTTTCACATAGACGATCGCATTGGATTTCACATGTTTGGCCACCCGCCACGCAAAGATCAGATCGGCCAGTTCAGCAGGCGTTGGTGCGCGCTTGGTCACGACTTTCAGGTCCGCCACATCAAGGCGACCATTGTCACGGTCCTGCACCAGATAACCGCCAGAAACCTGCCGCCAGGTACGCCCCGCAGCCGTCACATCCGGCAGGCCACCAGTTGTCAGCAATCGCAGGTTCTTTTTGGCAGCGAACACTTCTTTTGCGGCATCACTGGCCCCCGGCGCGATCACGACCTCGGTGAAAACCTTCACGATCTCTTCGGCAGTTTCGGCATCAAGTATTTGATTGAGCGCGACTATCCCCCCAAAAGCCGAGGTTTGGTCGCAGTGATATGCAGCCTTATAGGCCTCAAGCAAACTGGCCCTGCGTGCAACGCCACATGGGTTGGCATGTTTGATAATCGCCACTGCCGGTCCGTCCGAAGGTGCAAATTCCGCAACCATTTCAAACGCTGCATCAGTGTCGTTGATATTGTTGTAAGACAGTTCTTTGCCCTGCCATTGCCGTGCTGTCGAAACCCCTTGGCGGGTTGATCCGTCTTTGTAAAACGCTGCGGCCTGATGCGGGTTTTCGCCGTAACGCAGGCTTTGCGCCAAAGTCCCTGCAACCGCACGTCGCCGTGGCGTGGCTTCGCCCAACGCATCTGCCATCCAGCCGGAAACTGCGGCGTCATAAGCCGCTGTGCGGGCATAAGCCACTTGCGCCAATTTTTGACGAAAGGCCAATGTGGTTGCACCGTTATGCGCCTGCATTTCAGCCAGCAAGCCGTCATAATCCTGCACATCCACAACCACATTCACAAAACCGTGGTTCTTGGCAGCAGCGCGGATCATCGCGGGGCCGCCGATATCGATATTTTCAATACAAGTGTCGTAATCGGCCCCCGCTGCAACGGTTGCTTCAAACGGATAAAGATTGACCACCAGCAGATCAATCGGCGCGATACCATGCGCGGTCATCGCTGCCACGTGGTCCTTGTTGTCGCGCAAAGCCAGCAGACCGCCATGCACCGCCGGGTGCAGGGTTTTGACGCGCCCATCCATCATTTCAGGGAATTGCGTTACCTCGGCCACGTCCTTCACCGCAATACCGGCCTCGCGCAGGGCCTTGGCGCTGCCGCCGGTGGACAGAATTTCCACCCCCATATCGGCAAGGGCCTGCCCCAGCGCAATCAAACCGGTCTTGTCGGAAACAGAAAGCAGCGCACGACGTACGGCAACAAGATCGGTCATATCAGCCCTTTTAAGTTTGGTTGTCATAAACGAGGCCCCGGCCCCTTGCCCCTGCCGCATAGGACACTTTGATCCAAGATTGAACAGCCCGTTTTGTCGCTGGCACGAATTCTTTCGCCAGCACGATGCCTTACGGTCGGCGAACAAGGCATGGCCAGCAGCAAAGCCGCCCTAAATGTGCAGATCCCGAATATGCGACTTGCCATCCTGTGCGCGCGTCAAAGACCAGCGAACTTGGGCGGAGTAATCCAAAACCGTATCCGACAGCACGATCTGGTTGGTGGCACGCGGCTTCAGGCGTCCGCTTTCAAGGTACACGCTTGGCTCAATCGACAGTTTTGACGTGCCGGAAAAGCGAAATACCCAAACTTCGCCACTGACCGAGACCAGCGAAACCGCAGACCCGCCCAAATCAATCGTTGGCTCGACATCCGGATGCAAATGAAACCGGATCGCAAAGCGCACGCCCTGCAAGTGGTTCTGGTTCATCAGGTCTTCAAATGTGATCCGGTCGGTTTCTGAAAGCGCACCCAACGTATCTTCACCAGACAGGTCGCGCCCGTCAATTGACAGATCAAGCCGCCGCACGTGCAGCAATCCGTGGGTCTGGCTGTAACCGTCATGGGTCGCCAGAACCGTCGCTCCGTCAAGGCCAGACGATTGTTGAAACCTGACATCACGCGGTGCTTCCAGCAACAGATCGTCAATGACCGCCAGTCCGGGCCGGTGCGGCACAAACCGTGACGAGGAATAGCCGTCGATTGACAAGGTGCTGTGGCAAGGCGTTGATCGGCCCGCTCGCCGCCATTCCGGGCCGAAATCGGCACCTGAACCACAATTAACGATGATTGGCCGCCGCCCTGATGTCAGCTCGAATCCCAGAGTCGAGGCATGGGCGTTAAACGAATGCTCGGTTTCCGGGGGTGCATGTGTATCTATGATGATGCTGGTCCGGCCCGCTGACAGGCGCGCAAAGCCCATGGCCAACCCAATATTTGCCGTCGCCCTGACGCCAGAGGACGCCAAAGCCTGATCAAGCCGTCCTTCGGGACCACGACCACCGCCATGAAACCGCGCCAAACCACCATCGGAATGGCGCAGTGCGCGCAGGGTTGGCGCGATCCGTTCGATCGCCAAAAGATGTTGCCGCAGCGGCATTTGTCCTTGTTCACTTAAGGCTGTCGCGGCCCAGTTCAGCAAGGTGAACACCTCAAGCAATTCCTCGGGATTGCGCGAGGGTATACCGCCTTCCGGATCGACCTGCCCGACGCATTCTTCGGCAATCGCGCGCGAGGCGGGTGTCACCAACCGACTGTGGCCTTCAAGCGCGATACCGGCATAAACGAGGCCAGTGAGGGCCTCAAATCGCGGCAGGCCCGCAGGTGCCGCGTGCCATCTTTTGCTTAGAAACCGGGTTTGCCGTACAAGGGTCGCAAAATACCGGTCAGACACTTCTTTGCTTTGGCCGCTAAGCAAAAACAGCGCGTGATTGATCCAGCGGATCACCCGGCGACCTGACAGTTCAGGCGACCAGCCAGCCCCCTGGCCTTTGCCGAAACGATCCAGCCACTGGATCAACCAGTCCCGCGCCAGATCCCGCGCGGCATTGTCGCCAACTGCCGCCAGATCGTCCAGCCAGCCAAAGCCATGCAGATGCGCTTCAAATTCCGCGCTAGGGCGCAGAATGTCCCAAATAGAACTGTTTGGAGCCTCGACCAGAAACCCAGCGAACAGAAAATTTCCGGCCATCAATTGCCGACCGCGCGCGTAAGACCCGATGGTTTTGGGTTCAGGCTGCGACACAAACGCCGTCACGGGACGGGAAAAACCGGTCCAGCGCGCATAAAACCGGTTCAAAAACCGCACGCGGCTTTGTTCTAATCGCGTTAGCAACGGATTTTGCGCAAAAGGGCGATCATTCATAAACTGCACTGCCCGTCTTCGTGTTTTTGTTGGCGTGACCATAATCGGCTTGCGCCTGCCTGTCACTCGCCCATTCGGCGCGATCCGTGGTTTTCGCAAGATTGTGCTTGGCGGGTCTACGAAGGGCTTTGCAGGCATACCATGTAAAACCCGTCCATCCCACCAAGGTCGGGCCAATAATCCGGGCGCAGACGCAGGCCACCGCCAGCGACCGACCAGACCGCGTCGCCCCCAAGGGCAACCGGATCAATATCAAGCACTTTCAGCCCGTCGTGGCGCCCCAAGGCTTGCGCGATTTGGGTCTCACCTTCGCGCGGCAGCAACGAACAGGTGCAATAAACCAACCGCCCGCCGGGCTTTAACAATTGAAGTGCTTTATCCAGCATCGCTGCCTGCAATTCAAACAAGCCGGACAGATCAACCCCGTCTTTTGCAAACGGCAGGTCCGGATGGCGGCGAATGGTGCCGGTGGCCGAACAGGGTGCGTCCAACAGAATGGCGTCATACCGCTGATCGGTTTCAAACTGCAAAACATCGGCGGCTATCACCCGCGCGTTCAGCTTGACCCGCGTCAGGTTCTCGTTGACCCGTCCCAGACGATCCGCCGAGATATCAAGCGCTGTTACTTTGGCCCCACCAGCCGCCAGTTGCATGGTCTTGCCACCAGGGGCGGCGCAAAGGTCAAGCGCATTCAGGCTTTTAACGTCGCCAAACAGTCGCGCCGGCATGGCGGCGGCGGCGTCCTGCACCCACCAATCTCCCCTGTCAAATCCTTCAAGCGCCGTTACCTGTGGCCGCCCTTTTAGGCGTAAACTGCCGGTCGGTAAAACCGTTGCTCCAAGCCGTGCGGCCCAGTCTGTGGCCTGTTCAGGATGCTTTAGGGTCAGGTCAATCGCAGCCCCGACCTGATGCGCCGCTTCAATTGCCCCAACAACCGCAGCGCCATAGTTTTTGCTGATCGGCGTTGCCAGCCAATTGGGCAATTTCTGCGGGCCTTGCTGGGCCCAGATCGCCGCACCTTCAGCAGCAACGCGCCGCGCAACTGCATTGGTCAACCCCGCCATATGCGTGGTTTTCGGGCTGCCCCTGACAATTTCAACCGCGGCATTTACCGCCGCATGCGGGGCGATATCTTCGGCGAGCATTTCAAACGTCGCCAAGCGCAAGGCGTTCCTGACTTTCAACGGCGGTGATTTCTCTAAAAACTGATCCAGCACCGCGTCAAGAGCCGCCAAATGGCGCAAAACACCGTTCGCCAAAGATTGCGCCCGCGCCCGGTCTTGCGGCGCCAATCGGTCGAGCGGATTGCCCTTTCCGACCATCGCCTCGGACATCAGCAGCTTTTCAAACAGAACCGCGTGCAGCATTTGCGCTGCTGCCAGTCGCGCGCCGATACCTGCTGTGGACATAACGGTTCCTTTCGTCGGGGCCTTGCCCCAGTCGCCAAGGGGCGTATATCAACACTGTCACAATCGCAAGCCAACCGGACCTCAGATGACCAAACCGAAAAAGCCCCTGACCCCAGCCGCCCAACGCGCTTTGGACGAAGCTACCGCGCGTCGGGCATCAGATATAAAAAAGCCGCTGCCAACCGAATTGGGTGGTCGCAACGGGCCAGAACCCACCCGGTTTGGCGATTGGGAGAAAAAGGGCATCGTTTCGGATTTCTAGGCCTTCGTGCCTAAAACCCCAGAACGTCCATCATAGAATATTCACCCGGCTTTTTGTCCTGCCCCCAAAGTGCTGCTTTCAGCGCCCCGCGGGCAAACAACGACCGGTCACTTGCCAGATGGCGCAGAACGATCCTTTCACCGTCAGACGCAAAGATCACATCATGTTCGCCCACAACATCGCCACCGCGAATGGCGGAAAAGCCGATATGACCACGAGTGCGCGCACCGGTGATGCCGTCGCGGCCTCGGTCTGAAACCTCGGCCAGATTGACACCACGACCAGCGGCGGCAGCTTCGCCCAGCATCAGCGCTGTGCCGGATGGGGCGTCAACCTTGTGGCGGTGATGCGCTTCGACGACCTCGATGTCAAAATCCTCGTCCAGCGCCTCGGCCACTTTGCGGGTCAGTTGCACCAGCAGGTTAACCCCAAGGCTCATGTTCCCCGCCCGCACAATCACCGCATGCCGCGCGGCTGCCGTAAATTTTGGCAGGTCTTCATCTGCAAAGCCGGTCGTCCCGATCACATGCACAAGCCGCGCCTGCGCTGCCAAAACCGCATGTTCAAGCGTAGCCTTGGGCGTGGTGAAGTCGATCACAGCTTGGGCGCGGGCAAAAACCTCGAGCGGGTCGTCTGAAACGATGACGCCGCTTGCTGCGCCCCCCATGCACGACCCCAGATCCTTACCAACCCAATCGTGGCCCGCACGTTCCGTCACACCGGCAAGGCGCGCCTTGTCACTGGCGTTAATCATTTTGATCAGCGTCTGACCCATGCGGCCCGACGCGCCTACAATGGCAATTCCCGGCAACTCATCCATTACACTCGTCTCCATCGCGGCGCTTTTCCTTAAATATACCTTTGCCAGAGGCAAGCGCTGGTTGCAACATCGGCCTGTCTCGCCTAAATCAAGCGCCAAAGGACAGAACCGATGAACAAACGCCGCTCCAACGAGAATACAGGCCCCGGCCAACGCCAGTTGCGCGTGGGCGAACTTATCCGTCGTGTCCTGTCCGAGGTTCTGGCGCGCGGTGATCTGTACGACCCTGAAATCGCGCATGTGTCGATTACCGTGGGCGAAGTTCGCGCCAGTAATGATCTGAAATCCGCCACCGTGCATGTGATGCCGCTTGGCGGGTTGAACACCGATATTGTGGTTGCCGCCCTGAACCGCAACAAGGTCGAACTTAGGCGGCATCTGAACCGCAACATCGAACTGAAATTTTCGCCGGAACTGACATTCGTCCCCGATCTGACGTTTGACCAGATCGACGAAACCCGGCGTTTGTTTTCGCAGGAAACCGTGATGCGCGACATCGCCGCCCCCGATACCGATGACTGACGCTGTACCAAATTGGTACACCGGTGCGCCGTTGGCCCGTTCCGGGCGCGGGCGGGTTTTCTTCACCACACAAAAATACTCGCTGTTTTACCTGCAGATCACCAAATGTGGCTGCACCTATATGCGCAACCTGCTTTATTATTTTGATCACGGCATTGCGCATCCCGTCGGAAGCCGCGTCCATTCGTTTAATCAGGATTTTGTAAAAGCCGATTCAATTCCGACCGAAACTTTGGTCGCCTCGCCTTACTTGTTTGCAATTGTACGCGATCCGGTTGACCGGTTTTTGTCGCTCTATTTCGACAAGATCGCCAATCTGGAGAATGAACATGATGCTGCGATGCGCCGACGTGTCACCCGCATGGCAGGGCTGAATTTAGGCCCTGAAATGGATTTGGCCGACCATCAGCACGCCGCTTTGCTGACGATCATCGCGTTCAAACGCAATCTGGAACGCGGCAAAAAGGCCGACATCAATCCCCATTGGCAACGTCAGCAAGAACGCCTTGCACAAACAACCGGGCTTGGGGCGCGATTGCTGACGCTGGAGGGGTTGCCTTGGCAGCTGCCACGCGTTTTGGCGCCGATCATTCCGGATATCGCCGATCAAATGGCAGCCGTGCGGGTGCGCAACAGTTCGAAAAAGCCGTTCAGCCATGCAGAAATCGCCACGCCCAAGCTTGTGGAAATGATCCATCAGGTTTACGCGCAGGATCTTGAAACTTATCAACAGGTCCGCACCGAATGGGGTGACGCACCACAAGGAAACGATTGATCCTATGGGACGAGGCAGAAAAAACGGTCGCGATGTGTCAGGCTGGCTGGTGGTGGACAAACCCGCAGGGATCAGTTCAAGCGACGTGGTTAACAAAGCACGCTGGGCGTTTGATGCCAAGAAGGCCGGGCATGCCGGCACTCTTGATCCCGAAGCGACCGGCGTGCTGGCGATTGCGTTTGGCGAGGCTACAAAAACCGTGCCTTATATCACCGACGCACTGAAGGCTTATCGCTTTACGGTTCGGCTGGGACAGGCCACCAACACCGACGACACCGAAGGACATGTGACCAGCGAAAGCGACATACGCCCGACTGATGCTGATATCATCGCGGCCTTGCCCGCCTTTGTTGGCGACATCCAACAAGTGCCGCCGAAGTTTTCTGCCGTTAAAGTTGATGGCCAAAGGGCCTATAAACTGGCCCGCGATGGTGATGACGTAACACTTGCCGCACGTGACCTGTGGGTCGAGTCGCTTGATTTCATCGAACGCCCGGATGCCGATCACGTCGTGCTTGAAATGGTCTGTGGCAAAGGCGGTTACGTGCGATCAATTGCGCGCGATCTGGGCGAGAAGCTCGGCTGTTTTGGCCATGTTGAAAGCCTCAGGCGTGTATGGTCCGGCCCATTTGAAGCCAGCGACGGGATCGCGTTTGCGGTGCTGGATCAGATGGCAAAATCACCCGAACTCGACGCCTATCTGCATCCGCTGGAAACCGGACTTGCCGATTTACCCGAACTCCGATGTTCGGTTGAGGCGGCGGCAAAAATGCGCAACGGCAATCCCGGCATGGTGTTTGCATCCAATGTTGAATATGGCGACGAGGCTTGGGCTTCGCTTGACGGGCAAGCGGTTGCGGTTGGTATTTATCGCGCCGGTGAATTGCACCCCAGCCGCGTTTTCGCCAAAACTGCATGATCACGCGCGAACATCTGAAGGGCGATGCTGCCAGTGTTGCGATCTATTCTGATTGCGAAAACTACCGCTATGCGCTGACCCGCGTGTGGGACAGCGGCGGACGAAAAGTTCTGTTCGTCATGCTGAACCCGTCAACCGCCACCGAAATCCAGAATGATCCGACGGTTGAACGGTGCGAACGCCGCGCCCGCGCCTTGGGGTTTGGCGCGTTTCGCGTGTGTAATATATTCGCATGGCGCGCCACTGATCCACGCAACATGCGGGCGCAATCAGATCCGGTTGGTCCCGGCAATGACGCGGCAATTCTGCAAGGTTGCGGCTGGGCTGATGCGTTGATTTGTGCATGGGGTACGCATGGCGCGCATTTGTCCCGTGGTCCTGCCGTCGAGACCCTGATGCGCCAAACCGGGTTGGCTGTGCAGCATTTGGGATTGTCAAAAGCCGGGCATCCGAAACACCCGCTTTATATTGCGTACAGTCAGCAACCGGCGGATTGGCCGGTTGCTGAAGCTTGATTTCCTTAGATCGTGGTCAAGCCCTGATCCAGATCATAGTTCGGCGCGACCGTTATATCCGCCGTTGTCAGACCGGGTGCGTTATGTACCACCGCAATCCATTCTAACCCAACAAAGATATTGGCATCCGTACCGGTGATCGACACCGAAACCGTTGGCGCCACAGGATAATCCAGCGGATCGTAGTCAATGGTCAGCGTGTCCTCAGCGCCATTGAAATCCATGATTTCGGCCAGCCGTTCATTGCCGGACGTATCAACCAACGGATCAGACGCAGACGCCTGAATATGGAATTCGTCAAGCCCGGTGCCACCAGTGCCGTCGTCAGAACGGCGCAGCACCAGAATATCGTTGCCTTGCCCACCATCAAGGTGATCGCCAACGCCTGCCACGGTACCAGCCAATCCACCATAAAGGATGTCGTTGCCCGATCCACCAAGAAGGGTATCGTTTCCAAGACCGCCAAACAACACGTCATCGCCGGTCCCACCGTCAAGGTGATCGCCCGACTGGCCGCCAAACAGGATGTCATTGCCATCTTCGCCCAGCAGGAAATCGCTCCCCTGGCCGCCGTCCAGAATATCGTCGCCAAGGCCACCGAATAAGTCGTCTGACTGATTTCCGCCGAACAGCGTGTCGTTGCCATTGCCGCCGTCAAGAATGTCATTACCGTTGCCGCCAAACAAAATGTCGGTTCCGGTATCGCCGGTCAGAGTGTCAAAACCAACGCCACCTTGCAGGACATCGTCATTTGCACCACCGGACAAATCATCATTGCCAAGCCCGCCGATCAATGTGTCAGCACCCGAGCCGCCACTGAGAATATCGGCACCGCTGCCGCCATCCAGTTCGTCATCGCCGCCGGACCCAAACAATATGTCGTTGCCACCTTGGCCGAACAGCATGTCATTGCCGGAAAAACCGTCAATGATATCGTCGCCTGAAAGCCCGTGGATTACATCGGCCCCACCTGTGCCGGTTAGATCGTCATCGCCTTCGGTTGCGATATTATCGTCAACTGTCAAATCTTAAAACGACTCGAACAGCAACCCGGTAAACAGCACGCCTGCCATTATCAGCAGCGTCATCCCCACCCCAGAAATCATAACTTCACCCCATCGTTACATGTTTCACAAAATTCGTCATGCCAAAGCCTCGATCGAAACGGACGAGGCACTCAGACCCTGAGCGCCGGTGACCTGGGCCACCAGAACACCGTCCATCAGAATGTCAGCGCCGGTGCCGTCAGTGAAATCAACAACGGTAACGGTTGGCACCACGGCAAAGTCGGCCGCTCGGTAATCGATAATCAGGCTGTCAGCCGACTGATCGAAATCAGTGATCGTGGCCGAACCAGTTTGATCAGCGCTTTCAAAGACAACGAATGCGTCAGCCCCGTCGCCACCGGTTCCGGTATCGGACCGGTCCAACACCAGCACATCCGAGCCCGCGCCGCCGTTCAAGCTGTCTGCTTCGCGGTCGGCAAAATCGTCAAAGCCAACGACACCAACACCGGTCACCAGAAAAGCCTCGAGCGCCGCAGAACCGCCACCAACCAGAAAGTCGCTGCCAGTATGGCCGGTCAGCGTATCGCTGCCCGCGCCGCCCAACAGCACATCATTGCCAATC
>DJBQ01000062.1:458-8317 GCA_002430125.1 Rhodobacterales bacterium UBA5972 | reverse complement strand
TCATTGCCAAACCCGCCGATCACCGTATCGTCGCCAGCCCCGCCATCCAACAGATCGGACCCTTCATTACCGACAAGCGTATCGTTGCCTGCCCCACCGTCCAGCAGATCTGACCCACGCAATCCGGTGATCAGGTCATCCCCCGCCAAACCGCTGAGGAAGTCGTCGCCGTTGGTGCCGGTTAAGACATCGTCGCCCGACGTAGCATCTAACGAGACGGACGGGTCGTCGTTGGTGAAAATGTCAAAAACCGTGTCCAACAAATAGGACACGATCAAAATTCCACCGAAGATCAATAGTTCCATCTGTTAATTCACTTCCCAAAATTCGATCGGATCACAGCGCAACCAAAATTACGTTTTCAGGTCTCAGGACAGCGGCCCCTTCGATGTTCGCAACAAGCGAACCGTTCAACCTGATTTCGGCACCGGCACCGTCGGGAAAATCGGTAACAGAAACCTTGGGCAGCCCTTCTGCCGCATAACAATCAAGCTCGACTGTGTCTGTGGCCGGATCAAAACCCATGATCATCTAGCCACGGGTAAAATTTCGGACTTGCACCGATGCCGCCGCGAAAACCGCCTGATCCGGTAAAACCACAGCCGTATTTTGCACCGGAACGCCCTGAGCGCCGGTTCTTGTCGCCAAAGCCGAGGCCAAAGAAAATATCGCAGATTGTTTCAGCGCACTTGCGCCCGACAGAACTAGAAAAGACATCACACAAACCTTCCAGCATGTGCCGAAACACATGAAAGGCCCCACTTCTTCGCCCCGAAATGACCGGCACAGCCCCCGCTGTGGTTCCGATCAAGGCGATTCCCCAGATGCAGCAAACTTACTAAAGGCAATCGACAACCGCCAGAATATTTTCAATAAGGTGTTGAAATTAAGTGCTAAATTTGACGTATCGTTTCGCAAACCGGCACAGAGTGTCCAAAAAACCTTGACTGTTTCCGTTCCAGAACCAATCCTGCAGTAACGCATGCAAGAAAGAGACAGATTATGGCACAAGCCGAACAACCGGATGATGAAAACGATCTGAAAAACCAGCTTGCAAGCCTTGCTCAGGGACTGGAGCGGCTGAATAACCAGACGTTTTTAAAGCGACAAAACTCGCCCGTTCGGTTGCTGGCTTTTCGGTTTTTGGGTGGGTTAGCCTTTGGATTGGGCAGCTTTTTAGGAGCTACCCTTGTCGTGTCTTTGCTGGTTTTCTCGCTGGCGCAGATCAATTTCATCCCGATCATCGGCGAATGGGCCGCACAGATCGCTGAACGTATCCAGCAATAAGATGCATTAGGGCTTTTGCGCTTTCCTTTGCGCCAGAATTCCCCTATACGCGCGCATCTTCCCGCATTGGGTGGATGCCTCCAAGGGCCTTGCTGGACGACATCCCGGCCTGCGCCATTCACCTTAACCTTTTAAAGGAGACCCCGATGTCGATAACGCCTGCACTAAAAGAACAACTGATCAAAGAATACGCAACGAAAGAAGGCGACACTGGTTCGCCCGAAGTTCAGGTCGCAATTCTGACTGCGCGCATCTCTACACTGACCGAACACTTCAAGACCCACAAAAAGGATAACCATTCCCGCCGTGGTCTTTTGACGATGGTCGCGACGCGACGCAAATTGCTGGATTACACCAAAAGCAAAGACGAAGCGCGGTATAAAAGCCTGATTGAACGGCTGAATATCCGCCGCTAAAGTCTGCACCGATCGGTTTAGAAATCACAGAACGCCCGCTTGCGACCAAGCGGGCGTTCTGCTTTGTTCCGTAGCCAGACTTATTCAGGCAGGCCGGCCTCGCGCAACACTGACAGGAAATCCTGCAACACCGCCTTGTCGGTAAACGGCATCCAGTCGTTTTCACTGGCCGTCGCACCGGGATATTCCGCCGTGTAGGCCGCAATTGCCGCCGGGCATTCCTCCAGCCGCCCCAGCCGGGCAAGGGTCGCGATTTTCACGAGGTGACCCAGCCAGTATTGGGTACCGAATTCCTGAGAGGCAGTCACGGTAACAAGCGCCTTTCCAAAATCGCCCAGACAGTAATACCCAAGCGCGAGCGTCGCGTTCCAGTAAGACAGGTTGGACATCCCCGACTCATTTGCAATCGCCAGATGCAAAGAGGCGATACCATCCTCATACCTGCCGCGAAAAATCGATGAGTTCCCGCGCACCATTAGAGCAATGGGCATTTCAAAACCGCCTGCATCGAATGAGTCAAGAATCCGGTCGGTGGTGGTGAAATCGCCCAGCCAATAGGATGCCTAAGCTTTTCCAACCAGTGCCATGCCATCCTTGCTATCAAGCGCAAGCGCGTAGTCGAAATATCCGATCGCCGCCGCGATCCCGTCGTATCGTATTTTTTAATTCAAAAAATCCGTGACCGAGTAATGCGCCCAGCCTTTCATGGCGTGATAGGATGCATTTCTGGGAAAACCGAAATCGCAAAATCCGAGGCCCGTTCAAGCGCCACCATATTTTCGCGCGCAACGCTGGCCAGGAAAGCTTGCGAAAAAAGTCGTTTGCCACGCCGTAAAAACGGTCCGGATCGCCGCACAATTCCTCCAGCCGCTCCAGCACCTTGGCGTCGATGCGTTCGATCTTGCGGTAGCGCAAGCGAAACATGTTGGTGACTATAGCACCGACCCGTTCCAGAAACTCGAAACTTTCCGCCTCAGGAATGACTTCGGTTTCTGTCACTGTGATATCACCGCTGGCGATATCGACGCCTGTGATGGCGATGCGGATTCGCTCGCCCAGTTGTCGGGTCGTGCCGGTGACAAGCCAGATACCCTGTGCCGCGCGCGCCAGATTGAGCATCTCGCTCAGGTCTGCCCCCGGCGCGGCGCCGACCAGTAGATTGGCCGAGTTGAAGTTGCGGGACCGAAAGCGTTTTACGATTTCCAGCGGCATTTCCTTGGCCAGAAAGCTGGCCGTGTCACCGCCGCCCAGATCCTCAAATAGCGCGATCAGCATTTGTTGACCGCCGCCTTTTCGGCCCGGCGACATTGGCACCGGTGCCTCGCCCTCGTCCGCCCTGATCTGTGCCTCCAGCGCCTGCGTGGCCGTTTCGGGCTCCACACCCAGTTCTGTTTTCAACGCATCCCGAAAGACAGCATGGCGCGCCAGTGCTTCTTATCGGCGGCCAAGCCCTGCCAACAGCGCGATCACCAGCCGCGCAAATCTTTCGTCAAAAGGCTACAGCGCCAACGCCTGCTCCGCAGCCACCAGCACCTGTTCCGGCTTGCCGGTTTTGTCCAGCCTGTCGGCATGATCGCGATACATCAGCGCCGCCTCGCTGCGTATGCGGCTGCGTTCGGCGGTCAGCCAGTCGTCAAATTCCGCCTCGCCGGTGCGAAAATCCGCAAGCAGGTCACCGGGATAGTCGCGATCGGGCGTCAGGGTCAGAGCATCGACCGCAAAAATATCCCGCGGCACCCGCAGATCGGCCTCGCCGATGATAACGTCCGCGCCAAGTTCCTTGCGCAGGGCAAAAACGCCCTGGCGCAGACTGCGCCGCGCCTGATCTTCAAATCTGTCGCCCCACAACAGCGTTGCCAGCTTTTCACGCGAATGCGCCTTGCCGGTCAACGCCAGTTAAACCAACAGCGCCTGCGCTTTTTTATTGCGCAGATCGAACTGTGCGCCGTCGCGGAAAATGGCAAAACTGCCAATGAGGTCTACCTGAAAGGTCAAAGCCGCGCCGTTTTCCAAAATTTGATGTCCTTTGACGCGCATTCAACCCGGTTTAACGCGACATGGCCACGGGAATTGTCGCGCCGCTGACTGCGGATAAACGCGGGCGGCGCAAGGTGGGGTCATCAAAAAGACAAACCCACGGAGCCACCGATGACCGATCTTACCCATGCCCAAGCCCCTTCCTTCGCCAGCTTCAAAGCGCCGGTGTGCTTGTCTGCTCGTCTGATACAGGTGCTGTTCGGCCTCGCAATCGCGCTTGGCCGCACCGGCACCACGCCCCTGCCCGGCGGCAAACCCCGCAGCCATGCCAGCCAGCAGGCGGGCAACTGGTCCGAAGGCCCTGAAGCCTATCGCCTGCGTTACATGCCGTTTCTCTGACCGGGCACAGATTAAACCTCAACAACCGTGCCTGTTTCTACACTTTCCTTCCTGCTGGATCTGCTGTAAGGGGCGCTCTATCTGAGACGTGACGCTGTGACTCCGGCGCATGAGATGATGAAGGGGGTCGGCGGCAATGGGGCCGCCATTTTAAAAAAGGGAGACCCGGGAAGGCCCGGGAGTGCTCCCAGCTAGGAAACAAAATGTTTAACGAAGTTAAGAAATCAATACAGTGGGGCGGTGAAACGCTGACACTGGAAACAGGCAAGATTGCCCGTCAGGCCGATGCGACAGTGATCGCAACGCTAGGCGAAACCTCGGTTCTATGTGCCGTTGTATTTGAAAAGAAACCCAAAGCCGGTTTCGACTTTTTCCCGCTGACCGTACATTATCAGGAAAAGTATTACGCTGCAGGCAAAATTCCCGGTGGCTTTTTCAAGCGTGAAGCCCGCCCAACCGAAAAAGAAACTCTGACATCGCGCCTGATCGACCGTCCGATCCGCCCGTTGTTCGTTCCGGGCTTTAAGCACGAAACACAGGTGATCTGTACGGTTCTGTCGCATGATCTGGAAAATGACCCGGACATGGTTGCGATGATCGCAGCATCGGCTGCACTGACCCTGTCAGGCGCGCCATTCCGTGGCCCGATAGGCGCTTGCCGCGTTGGTTACGTCAACGGCGAATACGTGCTGAACCCATCGGTTGACGACATGCACAAGCTGCGGGAAAATCCTGAACAGCGTCTGGATCTGGTTGTTGCCGGCACCAAAGACGCCGTGATGATGGTTGAAAGCGAAGCTTACGAATTGTCGGAAGACGAAATGCTGGGCGCGGTCAACTTTGGCCACCAGGCAATTCAGCCAGTGATTGACCTGATCATTGATATGGCTGAAGCCGCTGCAAAAGAACCGTTCAACTTCCAGCCTGCCGATTATTCCGAGCTTTATACAAAAGTTCAGGCCGCTGGCGAAAACGCCATGCGGGCCGCTTTCGGGAACACCGACAAACAGGAACGCACCACGGCGATTTCCGCGGCACGGACGCTGATCACCGAAAGCCTGTCGGCCGAGGATCAGGCAGATGCCAATCTCGGTTCGTGCTTCAAGAAACTGGAAAGCGCCGTTGTACGTGGTGACATCATCAAAACCGGTAAACGGATTGACGGCCGTGACCTGACCACCGTGCGCCCGATTGTTTCCGAAGTGCAGTTGCTGCCCCGTACCCACGGGTCTGCCCTGTTTACTCGCGGTGAAACGCAAGCGATGGTTGTCACCACTTTGGGCACCGGCGACGATGAACAGATGATCGACGCGCTGAATGGCACCTACAAGTCGAACTTCATGCTTCATTACAACTTCCCTCCTTATTCGGTTGGTGAAGCTGGCCGTATGATGGGCCCGGGGCGTCGCGAAATCGGCCATGGCAAACTGGCATGGCGTGCGCTTCAGGCGGTTCTGCCTGCTGCAACCGACTTTCCTTATACAATCCGCGTTGTGTCCGAGATCACTGAGTCAAACGGCTCATCCTCGATGGCGTCGGTTTGCGGTGGTTCGCTGTCAATGATGGACGCTGGCGTTCCCTTGAAAGCGCCGGTTGCCGGTGTGGCCATGGGTCTGATCCTTGAAGGCGAAGACTTTGCCGTTCTCACCGACATCCTTGGTGACGAAGATCATCTTGGTGACATGGATTTCAAAGTTGCGGGCACTGCCAACGGCATCACTTCCTTGCAAATGGACATCAAAGTTGCCGGCATCACGCCCGAGATTATGGGCAAAGCCTTGGCGCAAGCCAAAGATGGCCGCCTGCATATACTTGCTGAAATTGCCAACGCATTGACCGAAGCCGGTCAATTCTCGGAACATGCGCCACGTATCGAAACCATGCAGATCAACCCGGACAAAATCCGCGAAGTGATTGGCACCGGAGGCAAAGTGATCCGCGAGATCGTTGAACTGTCGGGCGCAAAAGTCGATATCAACGACGAAGGCATCATCAAGATTGCATCGCCGAATGCGGACTCGATCAAGAAGGCCTATGACTTGATCTGGTCGATCGTGGCCGAGCCTGAAACAGGCAAGATCTACACCGGCAAAGTCGTCAAGCTGATGGATTTCGGCGCATTCGTAAACTTCTTTGGCAAACGCGACGGCCTTGTGCATGTCAGCCAGCTGTCAAACGAGCGGGTGAACCATCCGAAGGACATCCTGACCGAAGGCCAGGAAGTCAAAGTAAAACTGATGGGCTTTGACGATCGCGGCAAGGTTCGCCTGTCGATGAAAGTCGTCGATCAGGAAACTGGCGAAGAGATCAAAGGCGAAAAAGAAGACGCATAAGTCTTCTTTTCAGAAAATTCGGAAAAGGCCCCTTCGTGGGGCCTTTTTTATTGGAACTGACCTGCGTGTATAATGCAGTAAGTGGCTCGCATGAAAATCAGACAACAAAGGTCGGGACACCTTCATTTCAACGGAAATCTTTGTCTTTTGCGCATTCATTTTTCGGCCAACCCCTAAAAAAACCCCACGTCATACGCCCGCTGTATCACCACCCCCTTGCATCCCCCACGCCCATTTGAGACTGTGCCGCCAAATTATTCCCACATTTTCACAGGAGCCAATCATGCTGGACAAACGCCAATTCTATATCAATGGCCAATGGGTCGCCCCTTCGACCCCGAATGATCTCGAGGTCATCAACCCGTCAAACGAAGAACCCTGTGCGGTGATCTCGCTGGGCTCCCAAGCCGATACAAACGCGGCTGTCGCTGCGGCACGCGCGGCGTTCGAGCCCTGGATGGATACGCCAAAGGAACAGCGCCTTGCGTTGATCGAAAAATTGCTCGAGGTTTACAAATCCCGATCCGAGGAAATGGCACAGGCGATCAGCCTTGAAATGGGTGCGCCGATTGATCTGGCCCGCACCTCGCAAGTCGGCACCGGTGCCTTTCACATGACCAACTTCATCCGCGCCTTCAAAGGGTTTGAATTTGACCGGATGCTGGGCGATCACGCCCCGAACGACCGTATTCTGATGGAACCGATCGGCGTGGTCGGCATGATTACCCCGTGGAACTGGCCAATGAACCAGATTGCTTTGAAGGCGATCCCGGCCATGGCCACTGGCTGCACGATGATCCTGAAGCCCTCGGAAATCGCGCCGCTTTCAGGTATGTTGTTTGCCGAAATGGTTGATCAGGCCGGGTTCCCGGCTGGCGTTTTCAACCTGGTGAATGGCGACGGTCTGGGTGTCGGGACGCAACTTTCCGGCCACAAGGATGTCGATATGATTTCCTTCACCGGTTCCACCCGTGCCGGAACCGCGATCCAGAAAAACGCTGCCGACACGGTAAAACGTGTCAGTCTGGAACTGGGCGGCAAGGGGGCAAATATCGTCTTTGCCGATGCCGACGAAAACGCGGTTGCGCGTGGTGTGATGCATTGCATGAACAATACCGGCCAATCCTGCAACGCCCCGACCCGAATGCTGGTGCAGCGCGAGATTTATGACGCGGCTGTAGCAACCGCCGCCGCAACTGCGGCCAAAATCACCGTCGGTCACTCCGAAGACGCTGGCCGCCATATAGGCCCCGTTGTGTCAGAGGCGCAATGGAACAAGATCCAGGGCCTGATCGAAGTCGGCATCAACGAAGGTGCCCGCCTGATCGCCGGTGGCCCCGGTCGCCCCGAAGATCTGAACCGTGGCTATTTTGTCCGCCCGACGGTGTTTGCGGATGTGAATAATCAAATGACCATCGCACGCGAAGAAATCTTTGGCCCCGTCCTG
>DJBQ01000062.1:0-281 GCA_002430125.1 Rhodobacterales bacterium UBA5972 | reverse complement strand
GAAATCTTTGGCCCCGTCCTGTCGATGATCCCGTTTGACACCGAAGAAGAAGCGATCCAGATCGCAAATGACACACCTTACGGTCTGACCGACTACGTCCAGACACAGGATGCCGCCAAAGCGTCACGCGTGGCCCGTCGTTTACGGGCCGGGATGGTTGAAATGAACGGCAAACCCCGCAGTGCAGGAGCGCCGTTTGGCGGCTACAAAATGTCTGGCAACGGGCGCGAGGGCGGCGTTTGGGGCCTGGAAGACTACCTAGAGGTCAAAGCCGTCAGCGG
>DJBQ01000161.1:24829-25354 GCA_002430125.1 Rhodobacterales bacterium UBA5972 | reverse complement strand
GGAAGTATCGCCGAACAAGCCAAACATAGCCGGACCGCACATTCTTGTGCCAAGCGTCCACTATGATGATCAAGCCAGTCCTGTGGGGCGATCTGTGGCACCTTGTTACCCCCGAACCGCCTTCACGATCTTCTGTGCAGCATCGCCCAGATCATCGGCGGCGATCACGTTGAGGCCAGAGTTGCGGATGATGTCTTTGCCGAGTTCGACATTGGTGCCTTCCAGACGCACGACCAGCGGCACTATCAGGCCGACCTCTTTCACTGCGGCAACCACGCCCTCGGCGATGACGTCGCAGCGCATGATGCCGCCGAAGATGTTTACAAGGATGCCTTTGACCTGTGGGTCCGAGGTGATGATCTTGAACGCTTCGGTCACTTTTTCTTTGGTGGCACCGCCGCCGACATCCAGAAAGTTAGCCGGTTCCGAGCCGTAAAGTTTGATGATGTCCATCGTGGCCATCGCAAGGCCTGCGCCGTTGACCATGCAACCGATTTCGCCATCGAGCGCGATATAGTTGAGGTC
>DJBQ01000161.1:0-24624 GCA_002430125.1 Rhodobacterales bacterium UBA5972 | reverse complement strand
GGCTGGCGGTACATGGCGTTGGAATCAAAACTCATCTTGGCATCGAGGCATTTCAGATCACCCTTGTCGGTGACGATCAGCGGGTTAATTTCCAGCATCTCCATGTCACGCTCCAGGAACATCTTATAAAGCTGGCCGATCAGTTTGACGCATTGCTTGACTTGCGCGCCCTTCAGGCCCAGCGCGAAAGCCACGCGGCGGCCGTGGAAATCGGACAGGCCCGAGGCCGGGTCGATGGAAAATGACAGGATTTTTTCAGGCCGGTTGGCGGCGACTTCTTCGATATCCATGCCGCCCTCGGTGGAACAGACAAAGGCCACGCGACTGGTTTGGCGATCGACCAACAGGGCCAGATAAAGTTCGGTTTCAATGCCGGAACCGTCTTCGATATAGACGCGGTTGACTTGTTTGCCCGCCGGGCCGGTCTGGTGGGTCACCAGCGTACGACCCAGCATTTTTTCGGCCTCGGCAGCGGCTTCGGCAACCGATTTTGTCAGGCGCACGCCGCCTTTTTCGCCAGCTTCGGCTTCTTTAAAGGAGCCTTTACCGCGGCCACCGGCGTGGATTTGCGCCTTGACCACCCATAAAGGCCCATCCATTTCACCGGCCAGTGACTTGGCGTCGGCAGCGTTCAGGACCACCCGGCCATCTGAAACCGGCGCGCCATATTCGCGCAAAAGACGTTTAGCCTGATATTCGTGGATGTTCATGTGTGTGATCCTGCTGGCTGCTTGAATTGCCCTTAACTGTCACAGCAAAGGGTTTAACAAAAGCAAAAGCATTGCAACTTATCGTCATTCGGCAAAAATAGCCGATTTTGTGATCACAGGTGGGATTAGTGTGATCACAAAATTTCCCGCGGCGGTATTCAACGGTATACATTCAGGGCGATTAGCAGTGGCGCGCCCATAAAGCCTTGTGCTGCAGCAAACGCGCCACAGGAAAGCCGCGCAATTCAGCCTGTAGATAGCGACAGTTTGAACCCAATTGCAGCGTGGCTAGGTGATCTCGACCTCGGCCCAGGTTTCAAAACACATACGATCACACAGCGATTGTACGCCAATGGTGGCGCGACCACCGATGCCAGCGGGGTCGCCGAACACTTCGGCAATCAGGTCTGAACAGCCGCTGGAAACCAAGTGAACATCGCAAAAATCAGGCTCGCAGGCGACAAAACACAGGCAGCGGATCAGGCCTTTGACACGCTCCAAATCGCCGAGCGCGTATTTCATGCCCGCGATCATGTTAATGCCGGTCTGGCGGGCTGCCTGATAGCCTTGTTCGACCGTGACGGTGCTGCCGACCCTACCGGGATGCAGAACCTCGCCGTTCCTAACCGGTGTGTGGCCGGAAAGAAAAAGCACATTGCCGACGATATGGTGGGGTTTCATTTTGCCGTAGGTCGTACCGTAATAGGGTCCGGTGGCGAAATCCGGCAGGTCGATACCCATCTGACCGAGGCGTTCTTCGATGCGCATTTCAGGTTCCCTTTGCGTCAGTAATCTTTGAGGGACTATGTCGGATAATTCCTGAAAGGCAATTGGAACATGAAAGGCAGCCAGTCAGGCAAACCGATACTTCAGATGCCCAAAAAAAATGAGCGCCCAAAGGCGCCCATTTGTTGCTTTTAACGTAAGACAATCAGTTCAATGACGGGTCGATATCCTTGCAGGCCTTGACCAGGTCCTTGACCGCATTCACCGACTTTTCGAACATTGCACGTTCATCTTTGTCCAGCGCAATCTCGATCACCTTTTCAACGCCACCGGCACCGATCACGGTGGGCACGCCCACATAGGTGTTTTTCAAGCCATAAGCGCCGTCAACATTGGCGGCACAGGGCAGAACGCGTTTCTGGTCTTTCAGGTACGCTTCGGCCATTTCAATGGCGGATGCAGCAGGGGCATAAAAGGCCGAGCCGGTTTTCAGCAGACCAACGATTTCTGCACCACCGTCGCGGGTACGCTGGATGATGGCGTCAAGCTTGTCCTGGGTTGTCCAGCCCATTTTCACCAGATCCGGCAAGGGAATGCCACCAACGGTCGAATAGCGCGGCAGCGGCACCATAGTGTCGCCGTGACCACCCAGAACGAAGGCAGAAACGTCACGCGCGGACACGCCGAATTCTTCGGACAGGAAATGCCGGAACCGGCCACTGTCCAGCACACCGGCCATACCGCAGACCATATTCGCAGGCAGGCCCGAGAATTGTTGCAACGCCCAGACCATCGCATCCAGCGGGTTGGTGATGCAGATCACGAATGCGTTCGGGGCATGTTTGGCAATGCCCTCGCCGACGGATTTCATGACTTTCAGGTTGATGCCCAACAGGTCATCGCGGCTCATTCCGGGTTTGCGGGGAATGCCGGCGGTGACGATGCAAACATCGGCACCGGCAATATCAGCGTAATCAGTTGTGCCGCTTAACGCCGCGTCAAAGCGCGAGATCGAGCCGCTTTCCGCGATATCCAGCGCCTTGCCTTGCGGCACGCCATCCGCGATGTCGAAAATCACTATATCGCCAAGTTCCTTGGTGGCCGCCAGATGGGCCAATGTACCGCCGATTTGACCGGCCCCGATCAGTGCGATCTTTGCTCTTGCCATTTGATATATCTCCGATGGGATTGAAAATCTGGCGCTTGCGTATCCTTATAAGGTGTGTTCTGCAAGATCAAAGACAGGGTGTTATCCTGCGGTCAAAGTGGACGGTATACCGTTGTGTTCCGAATAAGCGCCGAAAAACCAGACGATTAGCCGGGATTGTGCAATGGAACTGAACCTGCTTTTCTTTGCATTTGCGATCCCGGCAGTGATTTTTGCCGGCATTTCCAAGGGTGGTTTCGGGTCTGGGGCCGCATTTGCAGCCACACCGCTAATGGCAATGATTCTAGACCCCGGGCTGGCGGTCGGGCTGATGTTGCCGTTGTTGATGGTGATGGATGTTGCCAGTCTCAAGCCATACTGGAAGAAATGGGACTGGCAAAACGCCAGGGTGCTGGTCCTTGGGGCCATCCCCGGAACGATTGTGGCAGCGGTGATTTTTCGCCTGGCCAATCCGGACGTGTTTCGGTTGCTGATCGGTTCTGTGGCCATTGGTTTTGTGTTGTTTCAGTTGGCGCGCAAGTTTGGGTTGCTTGCTGTGAAGGCACGCCAGTTTAATCCATATGTGGCCGGGTTTTGGGGTTTTACGGCGTCTATAACCAGTTTCATCAGCCACGCAGGCGGCCCGCCTTTGGCGGTTTATCTGCTGTCTCAAAGGATGGACAAAACAACCTATCAGGCGACATCGGTTATAGTCTTCTGGTTTGCCAACTGGATGAAATTCGGCCCTTACCTGTGGCTTGGGATCATCACGACCGAGACCGTTAAGGCCGATCTGTTTTTGGCACCCTTCGCAGTGATTGGCGTCGTTCTGGGCGTTTATGCGCACCGGTTGGTGCCGGAACGCCTGTTTTTTGCGTTAACGTACACGCTGCTGATCATAACTGGCTTAAAGCTGATTTATGACGGTTTAACCTAAGCGCCCTGCCCGGGTTTTGGTGCCTGTTCCGCCAGATGTTCATAGCTTTCACCGGATGCGACAAGACAGCTTTGACCGTTTGGCATGGTCACGATGATCGTCCATGTGCCCGAGTTCTGCGAGGCATATACCTCGACCACTGCATTGTTCTGACCCAGCCCGATACTTTGACGGGATTCACCGTATTTTGATTGCAGCCGTTCGATCACCATGCTGCGCTCGGCGCATTGTGCGGCTTGCGCATAGGCGTTTTGGGTGGCCCAGATCAGGCCGCCAAATCCCAGCGAAAGCGCAAATAATACGTTCTTCATAGTCACACCTTTTTGTTCAGGTATGCGGCCATGGTACAGCCCGACCGGTTTAACCGATCCTTCCCACGCCACCCCTTGGGTTCCAAAACTCCGGAGGCTTCTGCGACCCCGAAGACCGGGGTGATGCTCGCTCAAGCCAACCCCGGTGCCGACAGTCTGGACAGCGAACCCCCAAAAAGATGTGAATGCAGCGTTCGGTGGTCCGGGATATTCAGCAACGGTTTTTCTAAAATTTGCAGCAAGGTTTCGCGGCTAAGAAGGCCCGGACGGCCTTGCATCAACGCAAGACCTGTGGTCCTAAAGGTGAAAACCACCAATCCGAGGCCATGATGGACATTTCAACCAAACCCTTCCGTTCGTTACTTTATATCCCCGGCTCGAAAGAACGGGCGCTGGAAAAGGCCACCGGATTGCCTGCTGACGGGATCATTTTTGATCTGGAAGACGCGGTTGCGGTCGATGAAAAAGCCAATGCGCGCGCGATGGTTGCACATACGTTGGCCAATCGCGATTACGGCAACCGGGCCTTGATGGTGCGGATCAACGGCTATGAAACCGATTGGTACAAGACCGATCTGGAAGTGATTTGCGCGGCCGCACCGCAAGCCATCCTGTTGCCAAAGGTCAATGCCGGGGCGGATATCGAATGGTTGGCTGAATATCTGGACAAGCAGCCAAACTGTCATGACACAGCGATCTGGGCGATGATGGAAACCCCGCTGGGGATTTTGAACGCGAAGGAAATCGCCGCGTCCTCGCCCCGCCTTAAGGGCATGGTTCTGGGCACCAATGATCTGGTCAAGGATATGGGCGCGCGGCACACGCTGGATCGCGCCCCGATGATGACCTCGCTTGGGCTGTGTTTGTTGGCGGCGCGGGCTTATGGATTGGTTTGCGTTGACGGGGTTTACAACAAATATCAGGACACAGAAACCTTGCAGATGATGTGCGAACAGGGCCGTGATCTGGGCTTTGACGGCAAAAGCCTGATCCATCCGTCACAGATCGAAACCGCCAACACGGTTTTTGCGCCAAGTGCGGATGATATCGACCTTGCCCGCCGCCAGATGGCTGCCTTTGCCGAAGCCGAGGCCAAGGGACTGGGTATCGCGGTGCTGGACGGCAATATCGTCGAGAACCTGCATGTCGAAAGCGCGCGAAAATTGCTGGCGCGTGCCGATGCAATCAGGGCAATGTAACGCAATCGCAAAAGGAGCGCCCGATGGCCTGGATCAAAACCGTAGAATATGAAGATGCCAACGGACGCTTGCGCCAGCTTTATGACCGCGTCAAAGGCCCTGACAACAATGTCGATAACATCATGATGGCGCATTCGCTGCGACCGCATTCGATGGAAGGGCATATGGCGCTTTATAAATACGTGCTGCATCACACCGGCAATACGGTGCCTAAGTGGTTTCTGGAAACCATCGGCGTTTGGGTCAGCCTGCTGAACGACTGCGCCTATTGTGTCGAGCATCACTTTTCCGGATTGAAGCGCCTGATGGCGGACGATGTCCGGGCCGACGCGCTGCGAGTTGCCCTTGAGGTTGGGGATATTGCGGCAACAGGGCTGACAGCAGCAGAACAATTGGCGCTGGCCTATGCCAAGGCATTAACCATTCAACCGGGCGCGATGGTCGAGGCCAGCGTGACCGCCTTGCGTGATGCCGGATACGACGACGGGCAGATTTTGGAAATCAATCAGGTCGCTGCCTATTTCAACTATGCCAACCGCACAGTTCTGGGGCTGGGGTGTTCAACCAAGGGCGACATTATGGGCCTGTCCCCGAACAAATCGGATGATCCTGATAACTGGTCACACAGCTAGCGGTGGGGGTAGGTAGGTGCAAATAGGCGTGTTGGATTTGAGTACATAAATCGACTTTCTGCACTATGCGTGCCGGAAAAGGGCGGTTTGCAGACCTTCGCTGCAAATGCGAGCCTGGCCCCTTAAGTGAGCCCGAAACGGATCAATGTTCTCGCCGAGAACGCCGTTTTCAACAGTATCCGTCCGGTTAAGGCGCGATTTCAGGCTTTTTCGGTCAGCCAGTTCCACGGCATGAGTTCATCGATGCGATTTATCTTGTGATCTGGCAGTCGCTGGAGGACCCATGTGAGCCAGGCTTCGGGATCGACGTTGTTCACCCGCGCGGCGGTGCCGATGGGCTGGGCAATGACCCAGAACAACCTTGCCATCTGCTACAGATCACTTGCCGTTCTGACCACAGACAATACATTCCTGGACAAGGCAGAAACTGCATATATCAACGCCCTCAAAGAATGGACCCGCGAGGCGGCACCCCATGATTGGGCAAACACCACCGGCGGTCTTGGTGAATTGGCGTTGGACAGATATGATTTTAACAAAGACCCTTCGCATCTGCCGAAAGCCCGAAATTACATTCTTGAGGCCCGCGAGGTCATGGCCGAAGGGGATGAATATCTGACAATTCGATGCGACGCATTGCTTGCGCGGATTGAGGCCGCCGAGCAATCTGCCGCCAAAACCTGACCCCCCTCACCCCGAAATCGTATGTACAGGTTGTGTACGCGTTGTGTACGGGTTGTGTACGGCGTTATTTCGAGTGCAGAAAGTGCAGCACATCGCCGTCTTTGACCACATAGGCCTTGCCTTCGGCCCGCATTTTGCCCGCCTCTTTCGCGCCCTGCTCGCCCTTCAGCGCCACGAAATCATCATAGGCAATTGTCTCGGCCCGGATGAAACCGCGTTCAAAATCACCGTGAATAACCCCCGCCGCTTGCGGGGCTAAAGTGCCGGCATGGATCGTCCAGGCGCGGGCTTCTTTCGGGCCGACGGTGAAATATGTCTGCAAATGCAACAGCTCGTATCCGGCGCGGATCAACCGGTCCAACCCGGCCTCGGCCAGCCCCATTTCGGTCAGGAACATGTCGCGTTCGTCATCCTCAAGCTGACTGATTTCTTCCTCAATCGCTGCCGAGATCACCACGCACCCTGCCCCTTGGGCGGCGGCCATTTCCGCCACTTTGGCCGACAGCGAATTGCCGGATGCAGCGTTGTCTTCTTCGACATTGCACACAAACAAAACCGGCTTGGCAGTCAAAAGTTGCAGCATATTCCATGACTTACGTTCATCGGCATCGACCTGAACGGTGCGCGCCGGCTTGCCGGATTCAAGGGCCGCCAGTGCGCGGCGCAGCAGCATATCCTGCTCGATCATCGCCTTGTCGCCGCCCTTGATTTTACGCGCAAGGTTCTGCAGGCGCTTTTCAACGCTTTCCAAATCCGCCAGCATCAGTTCGGTTTCAATGATGTCCGCATCGGCCAGCGGGTCAACCCGGCCTTCGACATGGGTGACGTCGTCATCCTCAAAACACCGCAAAACATGCGCAATCGCGTCGCATTCCCGGATGGTCGCCAGAAACTGGTTGCCCAACCCCTCGCCCTTACTGGCGCCTTTGACCAGCCCGGCAATATCCACAAACGTCATCCGCGTCGGAATGATGGTTTTTGAACCGGCAATCGCCGCCAGCGCATCAAGCCGCGCATCCGGCACCGAGACTTCGCCGATATTCGGTTCAATCGTGCAGAACGGAAAGTTCGCCGCCTGCGCCGCCGCGGTTTTGGTCAAGGCATTGAACAAGGTGGATTTACCCACATTTGGCATACCGACGATACCTGTCTTAAAACCCATGTCGCACCTCTGTTTTCACTGATCCGGGGCATCTATGGTGCGCAATTGCGGCGCGTCAAGGCGAAGCGGGCGAATTTAACGCGATTGCCATTGATTTTCGCGCCCCGCTGCCGCAAACCACCAAAGGATTTGGAGACTGCAGACATATGACCAGAATCGACGATACATTCGCCCGCCTGAAAGCCGAGGATAAAGCCGCCTTTGTTGCCTATGTTATGGCAGGCGATCCGGATTTTGAAACTTCGCTTGAAGTTGTTATTGGCCTGCCTGCCGCTGGGGTCGATGTTATCGAACTGGGGATGTCGTTTACCGATCCAATGGCGGATGGTCCGGCAATTCAACTGGCAGGTCAGCGGGCGCTGGCAAGCGGTATGACCCTCAACAAAACACTGGATATGGCGCGGCAGTTTCGCAAGGGCAACCAAACCACGCCGATCGTGTTGATGGGGTATTACAACCCGGTTTACAGCCACGGCGTTGACCAATTTTTGGTGGATGCAATTGCGGCTGGTATCGACGGGCTGATCATTGTCGATCTGCCGCCGGAAGAAGATGACGAACTGTGCCTGCCCGCAAATGCCGCAGGGATGAATTTCATTCGGCTGGCCACACCAACCACCGATGACCGCCGTTTGCCCAAGGTTTTGCAGAACACGTCGGGCTTTCTTTATTATGTGTCGATCAACGGCATTACAGGCGCGGCCGCGGCCAATGCCGATATGGTTGCACCAGAAGTGGCGCGGATCAAACGGGCCACAGATATCCCGGTTTGTGTGGGTTTTGGCATCAAAACACCCCAAGCCGCCGAGGCGATTGGCAAGATCGCCGATGGGGTTGTGGTCGGTTCTGCGATTGTTGAATTGATGGGTGCCGGCAAATCCCCAACCGAAATTCTGGCCTTTGTGAAAACATTGGCCGATGGAGCCCACCGCGCCTGAACGCACCGATTGCGCAAGCAGGTTGTTATTGGTAAGCCGGATCAACCAAAACCCAATCGTCCGGATGGCCCAATGCCCGTAATCACCAGTATCGAAGACCTCCGCCAGATTTACAAGCGGCGCGTGCCGAAGATGTTTTATGATTACGCGGAAACCGGCTCGTGGACTGAACAGACGTTCCGTAACAATACCTCGGATTTTCAGGACCTGTATTTTCGTCAGAAAGTCGCGGTTGATATGTCAAACCGAACCACCGCGACCAAAATGATCGGTCAGGATGTTTCGATGCCCGTCGCGCTGGCGCCCGTCGGCATGCTGGGCATGCAACACGTCGACGGCGAGATCAAAGCCGCCAAAGCAGCTGAAAAATTCGGCATCCCGTTTACCTTATCCACCATGTCAATTTGCTCGATCGAAGACGTTGCCGAGAACACCACCAAGCCGTTTTGGTTCCAGCTTTATGTGATGCGCGACGAGAAGTTTCTGAAAGCAATCATCGAACGCGCCAAGGCCGCGAAATGCACTGCCCTTGTGTTAACGCTGGATCTGCAAATCCTTGGTCAGCGGCACAAAGACATCAAGAACGGTCTGTCCGCCCCGCCCAAACCGACGCTGGCCAACATGATTAATCTGGCAACGAAGTGGCGCTGGGGCATGGGGATGCTGGGCACCAAGCGACGCGAGTTCCGCAACATTGTCGGTCATGTCGATAATATCGCTGATCCAAGCGAATTGATGGCGTGGGTCGCCAGTCAGTTCGACCTCAAACTTGATTGGGACGCGGTAAAAAAGATCAAGAAAATGTGGGGCGGGCCATTGATCCTGAAAGGGATAATGGATGTTGAAGACGCAAAAAAGGCCGTCGCAGTTGGGGCTGATGCGATCATCGTGTCTAATCATGGCGGGCGGCAATTAGATGGTGCGCTGTCCTCGATCCGTGCCTTACCCGATATTATC
Source organism: Rhodobacterales bacterium UBA5972 (assembly GCA_002430125.1). GTDB lineage: Bacteria > Pseudomonadota > Alphaproteobacteria > Rhodobacterales > Rhodobacteraceae > UBA5972. Next base: position 15,221 of record DJBQ01000161.1, on the reverse strand, counting down.
GACGCGGTCGGCGACAAGATCGAAGTGCATGTCGATAGCGGTATCAGGTCCGGGCAGGACGTGCTGAAAGCCATGGCTATGGGGGCCAAAGGCACCTATATCGGGCGGGCGTTTCTTTACGGGCTTGGGGCAATGGGCGAAACTGGCGTCACCACGGCGCTTGAATTGATCCACAAGGAACTCGACCTGTCGATGGCCTTTTGCGGCCACCGCGATATCAACAGCGTAAACCGCGACATCCTGCTGGTGCCCAAAGGTTTTCGCGGCGACTGGGAATAACTGACGAAACCACCGCGTCGTATCAATTCACAGCCGGGGCAGAATCCCCTTCACATTCGCGTTGAATCGCCCTATAGGGCGGGCTTCTTGCGGCGCTTTCACCCTTGGAGGTTCGCTGCGTTTTGAAACTTAAGGAGAATTCCGATGGCTGGAGCAATACCAGATCTCAACGCCACGGCTCGCACGGGGACAGGCAAGGGGGCCGCCCGTCAAGCACGCCGTGATGGACTAGTACCAGGTGTAGTTTACGGAGGCGGTGTTGATCCGCAACCGATCAACATCAATTACCACGAACTGGTCCGCAACCTGAAAGCCGGCCGCTTTCTGGCGACTTTGTTCAATCTGAAAATCGATGGCGTCGAAGACGTACGCGTCATCTGCCGCGGCGTTCAGCGTGACGTGGTCAGAGACCTGCCGACCCACGTAGACCTGATGCGCCTGCGCCGCAATTCGCGGATCAATCTGCACATTCCGGTTGAATTCATCGGTCAAGATGTCAGCAAAGGCCTGAAGCGCGGTGGTGTTCTGACCGTTGTGCGTGGCGATGTTGAGCTGTTGGTTACTGCTGGTGATATCCCCGAAAAGCTGATCGTTGACCTTACCGACAAAGATGTTGGTGACGTCATTCACATCTCGGATATCGTGCTGCCCGAAGGCGCAACACCGGTCATCACCGGACGCGATTTTGTCATTGCCAATATCGCAGCCCCATCCAGCCTCAAATCGTCCGGTTCGGATGATGCGGGTGAGACAGAAGAAGCTGCAGAAGCAGAAGAGTAAGTCGCCAAGACTTTGTTTCCATGTTAAAGAAAACGCGCCGGTGCCAACACCGGCGCGTTTTTTGTTGAGGGCAGGATGAAGCTGTTTGTCGGTCTTGGAAATCCGGGTGCAAAATATGCCGGGCACCGGCACAATATCGGTTATCTAGCCGTAGAGCGGATCGCTGCCGACACTGGCTTTGGGCCGTGGAAATCCAAGTTTCAGGGCCAGTTTTCCGAAGGTCGGCTGGGCGATCAGCGGGTCATACTTCTAAAGCCCGAGACGTTCATGAATCTCTCGGGTCAATCGGTTTCCGCTGCGATTCAGTTTTTCAAGATCGCCGCAGAAGACGTAACAGTTTTTCACGACGAACTTGACTTGGAACCGGGCAAGCTGCGGCTGAAAGCCGGGGGCGGTCATGCCGGGCACAATGGCCTGCGGTCACTGCACGACCATATCGGCGCTAACTATAACCGGGTGCGGATCGGCATCGGCCATCCCGGCCACAAGGATCGGGTTGCGGCCTATGTGCTGCATGATTTCGCCAAAGCGGATCACGACTGGATCGATGATTTGCTTGCCGGAATTAGTAAAGGTGCTGCGGAATTAGCGGCGGGCGATACGCAGAAATTCATGAACGGCCTTTCCGGCAGTTCCAAACCAGCGGCGCGCAAACCCAAGCCAGAAAAACCTTCCGAAATGGCGATCCCTGAGCCGCAGGACAGCCGGAGCCAGTTGCAAAAACTTCTGGATAAATTCAGATGAGCTTTGCCGGTGTCTTTCGCGCGCAAGCCCGCGCTTGTTCAGACCTTGGCTCTCCCTTTACTGCCCGCGTCCTGAATATCATCGCGGAAAATCTGACGCCGGGTCTGCCCGTTTTTGATCGCATATTAGCCTGGGAGGGCGACCCCACGCCTGCCGGACAATCCGTGCCGCTGCGTTTGGTCGGTGGCTTGCATGCGCTGGTTCTGAGCAAAGATGACACCGGTCTGATGGCGGCTTATCCGCCAAACCCCGACCCGTCAGATGCGGCCCTCAGTACAGCGATTTTGGCGGCGATAGCGACGCATGAAGCCATTCTCATGCGGTGGTTGGACAGCCCGCCGCAAACCAACGAGGTTGGGCGCAGTGCGGTGCTGATCGCCGTTGGTCAACTGTTGGCGGCGCGTTATGGCCTGCCGTTGCGACTGCTTGAGCTTGGCGCCAGCGCCGGGCTGAACCTGCAATGGGATCGCATGGCGTTGCTGGCTGGTGGTGAACACTTTGGCGATGCCGGTGCCGCTTTGACCCTAAGCCCGGATTGGTTCGGCCCATTGCCTCCACAGGCCGAGTTGAAGATTTCAACCCGTGCAGGCGTTGACCTGAACCCGCTTGATCCGACGCGACCTGAAAACCATTTGCGTATGGTTTCCTATATCTGGCCCGATCAGGCCGAGCGTCTGCAGCGGATGCGTGCAGCACTGGCGATTGCCAATGCGCATCCGGCTAACGTTGATCAGGGCGATGCGGCACCGTGGATTGCCAACAAACTCGCCGTTCCTGTGCAGCAGCAAGTTACAGTAATTTACCATACAATCGCCTGGCAGTATTTTCCGAAATCGACCCAATCCGATGCCCGTGCCGCTATCGAAGCGGCTGGTGCAGCGGCCACACCGGATGCGCCGGTTGCCTGGCTGTCGATGGAAACTGACGGTCGGCCAGACGGTGCCGCGTTGCAATTGCGACTTTGGCCGAGCGACGAAACATTGACCCTTGGGCGCGCGGATTTCCACGGGCGGTGGATCAAGTGGCACAACGTTCAGGCGACACCCGCGGAAGCACACAACTCCGGACAAACTTGAGAGGCCGACAATGGATGCCCTGAAAAACAGCCTTGTTACCGCCGCTGGCGGATTGTGGATCGTACTGTCGCTGGTTGTGACTTTCAGATGGTCGGCTCTGCGCCGTCTGATGCGGGTTAACTCGCTGTTTAGCGAAAGCCGGATCGTCGGCAATTTTTCCAACATGCGGGATATGTTTTTCCACCACGACATGAACGCGAAAACGGACGCGCCTTTTGAATTGCCGGTCGCACCTGCCGTAATGCCGGAAAGCTATTCCCTCCGCGGTACATCGCAAACCTTGGCCGACTGGAAAGCCGAACGTCGGGTAACCGCCCTTTTGGTGCTGAAGGACGGAAAAATCGCGTTTGAGGAATATTTGCAAGGCACCAAAACCACGGATTTGCGGATTTCATGGTCGATGGCAAAAAGTCTGTTATCGGCAACTTTTGGCATCGCTGTCTCCAATGGCCTGCTGCGCAGCCTTGACGATCAAGTCGTTGATTATGTGCCTTCGCTTAAAGGGTCAGCCTATGAGGGGGCAACTGTGCGCAACGTTTTACACATGGCCAGCGGGGTTGAATTCAACGAGGACTATCTGGATTTTCATTCTGATATCAACCGGATGGGCCGGGTTTTGGCGCTTGGTGGATCAATGGATGATTTCGCGGCCAGCCTAAAAATCCGGGCTTGGGAACCCGGCAGTTTCCGTCGCTATGTATCGATTGACACGCATGTTCTTGGGATGGTTTTGCGCAAAATCACCGGCGTTTCAGTCAGCGATTATATGACCGTACATCTGTTGCGCCCGATGGGGATCGAGGCTGATCCCTATTATCTGACCGACGGTTTGGGCACAGATTTCGTGCTGGGCGGCCTTAACATGCGCACCCGCGACTATGCGCGGTTCGGGTTGTTATATGCCAATAACGGTTATCTGAATGGCCGTCAGATCGTGCCAGCGGATTGGGTTGCACAATCCACCACGAACTCGGCCCCCGAAGCCGCGCCTGTGGTGTTGGACTATGACGCGACCCTTGGCTATGGCTTTCAATGGTGGTTGCACCCTGAGGCGACCGAGGGCGAGTTTTTTGCCCTCGGGATCTATGGTCAGATGATCTATGTAAACCGGCCACTGAAGACCGTGATCGCTGTCAATCAGGCCGACCTGAAGTTTCGCGAAAATCTGGAACGCAATCTGACAGTGATGCGCAAAATTGCGCAAACCCTTGCCTAGCGTTACGCGCCGCCCTTAATCCTTGCGGAAGAATTTTTTCTCGCGCGGCTTGCCATCCCAACCGGGCTTGCCTTTGGGCTTGTCGTCAAACCGTTTCGGGGCACTGTCACGGTCACCACGGTTGCTGTCACGATCACGGTCGCCACCATAAGGCCGGGGACGGCTGTTACGGTCTTCTTCGCGATGTTCCCATTTTTTCAACAGAACCTTGCTGAAACTATCGCGCCCGATTAGCCCTTCATGGCACCACAGGCAGGCGATCTGATCGCCATCGACAGCTTCAACGGCCATTCGCATGGATCCAGCAGTCAAGACAACAATGTCGCCGACAACAAATTCTGACATAGCAAGACCTACCTTTTCAACCTGGTTCAAGACGACGTCCTATAGAGCGGTTGCCGGCCCTTTGAAAGGCCTATTTACGCCTTCTTGCGCAGTGCTTCGGCTTGGCGTTTAGCGGCGGCCTTGCCGTTTTGCACATCGACAATCGAAACATCCGCCATAAGTTCATCCACAAACAGGCCCAGCAATTGATACCGACCGGATACGCCTGCCTTGCGGTAAATTGCGTTACTCTGGGCTTTGACCGTGCCCTCGCTGGTCGAACGCAGCGCCGCAATTTCCTGTGTCGACATGCCTTTGATCGCAAACCAAGCGACATCGCGCTCGGCAGGGGTCAGTGCCCACTGATCAAAGTTTTCGTCCAAAAGTTCGGCAAATGCGCCTGATGCGGCGCGCAATTGCCCTTCGATCCTATTGGTTTTGGCCTGTGATCTGAACAAAGCAACCGCGCCTAAAACGGTACCCAAAGACAACCCGACAGCCGCGCCGATTTCAAGCAACTCGCGGAATTGCCAATCTATCGGGCGCATGCGAAGGCCAAGAACGCTGATAACAATATCCGAAATGAAAAATAGCGCACAGACAAACTGCAATGCAAAAATCAGCCGTAAGACATATCTATTTGTCATGCTGCATCCCAGTATGACCGGGAGGGGATTAGATCATCAAATGTAGTCAATTTTGTAGGCCTGAAAGTGAACATCGCCGGCAAGGCCAGCTGTCAGATACTCAAATTGCTGCCCTTGAAGTGCGGCTTCCCCGCCGCCGCTGCCGGAATCGCCACCTTCACCTTCACCGCCACCGTCACCTTCACCGCCACCGCTGCCGCCACCCTCGCCGCTGCTTGACGTACCGCTACCGGTGTCTTGCGAACCACTGTTTGGATTGGTCAGCCCCTGCGCATTTGCAGCACCATCAATCGATTCAGAATAATCCCGCAGGATTTCTCCGGTTTTTGTGCTAAAAATCAGTTCCCGGCTGTAAGACTTACTCGATGCCGTAATTCGGGTGCGGCCCAGCCATGTTTTGGTCACCGTCAAATTAGAGAACCCCTGCGCCTTCAACTGCGCAATATACCGATCCTTAAAGGAGTCAGCCCAAACTGGCGACATCACCAAAGTGATCGCGGTGCACATAGCCAGAAAGTTTCTGCGCTGCATTTTTCAGCCCTTAACAGGTTCCATGGCGTGACGACTCGGCGCCGATTTTCGCAGTTAGTATAAGTAGACTCAAGCCCCAGCGAATGGCGGACCACCCGCCGGGGCTACTGGTTGACCCTAACCGAATTTGATATCCGCGCCTAAACCGGCTGTCGTATAAGTTGACGGGGCCATTTCAAGGGATGAACTGTCGCCGCCGCCTGAACCGCCACCGCCAGCACCGCCGCCGCCACTACCTGCGCCATCACCACCGCTGCCTGCACCGTCGCCACCGGTACCGGAATTGCCGGATGTTCCCGTGGTTGTCCCGCTTCTTATGACTGGGGTAGTGGTTGTGGCTTGTCCAACCTGCCAAACTGTCTGGGTATCGCCATCATCGCCAAGCGTTGTCAAACTTGCCAAGCCCCGAGGTAACGCGGGTGCAATTGACTGTGCGTCGATGACGGTATTACCTGTATTCGCGTCAAAACCGGCCAATGCAGCCGTAGATGCGCCACCTGTTATTACAACAGCCAAGGCGAGTGTGGAAAATGGAACTTTCATAAACTGTCTCCTGATTTGATACGATGATCGCACCGTTACAAGAACAGAAAACACGACCCTTACTGTCGTGAAAATTGACATAAAGGTTATACTGCGCGCAATAAACTCAGGGTCAATGCCCATAAACCTTAGTTTATGCGCCGGTATTAATGGTGACACCCAGAGCTTTTGCCACGGTAAATATGTCTTTGTCGCCGCGTCCACACATATTCATCACGATAATATGGTCTTTCGGCAGATCCCCGGCGATTTTCGCGACATGCGCCAAGGCATGACAGGGTTCAAGGGCCGGAATGATTCCTTCGGCTTCGCAGCTTAACTTGAAAGCAGCCAGCGCTTCGACATCGGTGATTGAGACGTATTCGGCGCGACCAACATCATGCAACCAGCTGTGTTCGGGGCCAATACCCGGATAGTCCAGCCCCGCTGAGATCGAGAAACCTTCAAGGATCTGGCCGTCATCATCCTGCAAAAGATAGGTCCGGTTGCCATGCAGCACGCCGGGACGCCCCCCGGTTAATGACGCGCAATGCTCCATCTTAGCGTTAACGCCTTTGCCGCCCGCCTCGACGCCGATCAGTCTGACGTCTTTGTCGTCCAGAAACGGATAGAACAGGCCCATCGCGTTGGAACCGCCACCGATGGCTGCCACCAGAATATCGGGCAAACGCCCTTCGCGTTCCATCATCTGTTCGCGGACTTCCTTGCCGATGATCGACTGGAAATCGCGTACCATTGCCGGATAAGGATGTGGGCCAGCGACTGTGCCGATGCAATAAAAGGTGTTATCTACGTTTGTTACCCAGTCGCGCAGCGCATCATTCATCGCGTCTTTCAAGGTGCCGCGGCCGGATGTTACCGGCACTACCTTGGCCCCTAGCAGGCGCATTCTGAATACGTTGGGCGCTTGGCGTTCAACGTCATGGGCACCCATGTAGACGATGCATTCAAGCCCAAAACGCGCACAAACGGTGGCGGCAGCCACGCCGTGCTGCCCGGCACCGGTTTCCGCAATAATCCGCGTCTTGCCCATGCGCCGCGCCAGCAGAATCTGGCCAAGCACGTTGTTGATCTTATGCGCGCCCGTATGGTTCAGCTCGTCGCGCTTCATATAGACTTTGGCGCCGCCGAATTTTTCAGTCAGCCGTTCAGCGTGGTAAAGCGGGCTGGGGCGACCTACGTAATGTTTCCACAGGTCATCCATCTCGGCCCAGAATATCGGATCGGTTTTGGCCTTTTCATATTCCGCTTCAAGATCAAGGATCAGTGGCATCAGGGTTTCAGACACAAACCGCCCGCCAAACTGGCCAAAACGGCCGCGTTCATCCGGGCCACCCATGAAGCTGTTGAAAAGGTCGTTCGGCATCTTACTCTCCTTGTGCGGCTGCTAAAAACGCCGCGATCTTGTCTTTATCTTTCATCCCCGGCGCGCTTTCAACGCCCGACGAAACATCCACCTGTTTGGCCCGGGTCAGACGTATGGCCTCGGCCACGTTTTCCGGTGTCAGCCCGCCTGCCAGCATCCACGGCACGGCCCAACGCCGGTTGGCGATCAGCCGCCAATCAAAGGCCAAGCCGTTGCCCCCCGGAAGCACCGCCTCTCTAGGGGGCTTTGCGTCGCAAAGCAACTGGTCGGCAACGCGCGCATAATCATCCAAAAGCGGCAGGTCGCTTTCATCGGCAACGCCCACAGCTTTCATTACCGGCAGGCGATATTTCTGCCGGATTGCAGCGACTCTATCCGGGCTTTCGTGGCCATGCAGTTGCAACATATCGACCGGCAGGGTGCCGACGATTTCGTCCAGCAGCGCGTCCGTTGGATCGACGGTCAAGATCACTTTGCACAGACCGTCAGGGACTCCCAGCATCAAAGCTTTGGCCATTTCAATCGAAACACTGCGAGGTGATTTCGGGAACAGGACAAAGCCCAGATACCGCGCGCCGCCTTTCGCTGCGGCAGCGACATGCTGTGCTTCGGACAACCCGCAGATTTTCGTCAGCATCAGACGAACCTGCTGCCCAAGGGCCTATTCCAAAAGGGCCAGTACATCGTCTTTACCTTCGCCGGTCTTGTCACGCAGGCCCTGAACCTCGCGCTCAAGCCGGTTAACTTGGCGCTTGCGTCGGCCCGCATCGGCGCGGTGTTTGTATTCACGGAAGTATTCCCAGACAAACCCGATCAGCAGACCAACGATAATGCTGGCAAAGATCACCAGAAACAGCGGCAAGGTGATTTCATTGGCGAACGGTATCAAGCCAGACAGATCGTCGGGCACTGCATGCAGTGTAACCGCTTGTCGGTTCGCCAGCGCAACAGTCACAAGGACCAAGCCGACAGCGGCCAGAAAAAAGTATCTGATATATCGCATCGTGGCCTCTTTGACGGGCTGCGGGTCAGCCGCCGTTCAGACGGTCCCTCAGCAGTTTGCCGGTCTTAAAGAACGGCACATGCTTTTGTTCAACCGACACAGATTCACCTGTGCGCGGGTTTCGCCCGGTTCTGGCATCCCGCTTCTTGACGGAAAATGCGCCAAAGCCGCGCAGTTCAACGCGATTGCCATCGGCCATGGCCTGAATAATCTCGTCGAAAATTGTGCCGACAATACGCTCCACATCACGCTGATACAAATGCGGGTTTTCGTCCGCGATTTTTTGGACCAATTCCGAACGGATCATAGATGGGCCTCCCAGGCAGATAAATCATGCTTTGCGCACGCTTTTTTTCAGAGCACTACGAGGCATATTGGCAGAATTATTACAGTCATGGAATAGATGCGGGCCTGTATTTTCCGCCTAAGGTGCTGTTTGTTGTGTAATTTTTAGGCGAAAGCGTGAACTATCGCCGCCTAAATCGGAATATTGGCGCGTGGCGGTGCCTGCAAAGTTCGTTGGAAAAAGGTGATTCGCTGTGTCCGAAAGAAGAACGGCCCCACGATGGGGGCCGTCTCAATATTCAACTTAAAGCTGAAAAGCAGCCTTATTGGCCGTCTTGGCTTTTTAATGCAGCGCCAAGGATATCGCCCAAAGAGGCTCCGGAATCCGAGGATCCGTACTGTTCCACGGCCTCTTTTTCTTCGGCGATTTCGCGTGCCTTGATCGACAGACCCAAACGGCGGGTCGATTTGTCGATGTTGGTAACGCGGGCATCAACGTGATCCCCAACCGAGAAACGCTCGGGGCGCTGTTCGGCACGGTCACGGCTGAGGTCGGACCGGCGGATGAAGCTTTTCATCCCTTCGTGTTCGACTTCAATGCCACCATCTTCGATCTTGGTGATTGTCACAGTAACAACAGCGCCACGCTTCACACCAGCGGTTGCGTCGGCAAAAGGATCGCCTGCAATCGCCTTGATCGACAACGAGATACGTTCCTTGTCGGTGTCGACGTCTGTCACAATCGCACGGACCATGTCGCCTTTGCGATAATCTTCCATGGCTTCTTCACCGGAACGGTTCCAATCGAGATCCGACAAGTGAACCATACCGTCGATATCGCCTTCAAGACCGACGAACAGACCAAACTCGGTGATGTTCTTAACTTCGCCTTCGACTTCAGTGCCAACCGGGAAGGTCTTCTCAAAGTTCTCCCACGGATTCCCTTGGGTCTGCTTCAGACCCAGAGAAACCCGACGTTTCGCGCTGTCGATTTCCAGGATCATCACTTCAACTTCTTGGCTGGTTGAAACGATTTTGCCAGGGTGGACGTTTTTCTTGGTCCAGGACATTTCGGAAACGTGAACCAGACCTTCAACGCCCGGCTCCAGTTCTACAAATGCGCCGTAATCGGTGATGTTGGTCACACGGCCCATATGCACAGATTCCAGCGGGAATTTCGCTTCGACCAATGTCCACGGATCATCCTCAAGCTGCTTCATGCCAAGGCTGATACGATGGGTTTCCTTGTTGATCTTGACGATCTGAACCTTGATGGTTTCGCCGATTGTCAGGATTTCCGAAGGATGGTTCACGCGGCGCCATGCCATGTCTGTGACGTGCAACAACCCGTCAACACCGCCCAGATCAACGAACGCACCGTATTCGGTGATGTTCTTGACCACACCGTCAACAGTGTCACCTTCGTTCAGCTTGCCAACGATTTCGGCGCGCTGTTCGGCACGGCTTTCTTCAAGGATCGCACGACGCGACACAACGATGTTGCCCCGGCGACGGTCCATTTTCAAAATGATGAACGGCTGCGGCATACCCATCAATGGTCCGGCATCGCGAACTGGGCGCACGTCAACTTGTGACCCCGGCAGGAACGCAACTGCGCCGCCAAGATCAACAGTAAACCCGCCCTTAACGCGGCCAAAGATAGCACCCTCGACGCGCTCTTCTTTTTCGGCAGCTTTTTCCAGACGATCCCAGGCTTCTTCACGACGGGCTTTGTCGCGGCTAACCACAGCTTCGCCTTTAGAGTTTTCGACCCGCTCAAGGAACACTTCTACAGTGTCACCAATCTTGATTTCAGGGGCGTGGCCGGGGGCTGCAAATTCTTTCAGGTCGACGCGGCCTTCCATTTTATAGCCGATGTCGATGATGGCTTGTCCGGCTTCGATGGCCAGTACGATGCCTTTGACGACAGATCCCTCGTCGGGGGTTTCAAGTTCAAAGCTTTCGTTCAGAAGGGCTTCGAATTCTTCCATTGATACGGATTGAGACATATAGTTAAGGTTCCTTTACAGTATTTTGCGGGCCATGCGGTTGTCTCCGCAGGTCTTTCAGACGGTTAAGTCAAAGGCGGCAACCAGAACTGACGAGGGCCGGTTAATCCCGACCCTACCCGATTCTTTTTCTTATTAGCGCCACCGCCTCGGCGACAGCCGCGTCTATAGACAAATTCGAGGTATCTAGCAAGACCGCATCGGGGGCGGGTTTCATCGGCGCATCGGTGCGGTTCGCGTCCCGGTGGTCGCGGGCTTTCACATCTTTCAGGACGCTGTCGAATTCAGTTTCCGCACCAACCGTCTGCAATTCCATAAACCGCCGTTGCGCTCGGATTTCGGCGCTGGCGGTCACGTATATCTTTACGTCAGCCTTGGGACAGATCACTGTGCCAATGTCCCGGCCATCCAAAACGGCACCGCCGTCACGCGCCGCAAAGTCACGTTGGAAATCCACCAAAGCCGCCCGCACATGCGGTAACGCCGCCACTTGCGAGGCGGCTTCTGCAATCTCGGCCGAGCGAAGATCATCATGCCCCATATCTTGCCGGGTCAAACTCTGTGCTGCCTGCAACGGGGTTTCCCCCTGCAAAACCCGTCGGCCAACCGCACGGTACAACAATCCGGTATCCAGATGCGCAAAGCCAAAATGCGCTGCAACCGCCTTGGAGATCGTGCCTTTACCTGCCGCTGCCGGACCGTCGATTGCAACTGTGAACTTCATGTCTGCCGCCGTTTCACCCACTGAACCAAGGCCCAGATTAACAGGATCAAAATGATCGTCATCGAAACCGTTGTCAGGACGGATTTATAGAGCGTCCAGCGACTGGCGCGCGATACTGCTTCGGCTGAAATTCCGTCGGGTCCAGCCAACAGCAACATCTTGACGGCGGCGTTTTCAAGATAATCAAACGCAGCCCCGCCGACCGCTGCAATTGCTGCGATGCGGCACAGCCACTTGCTGCGACCAGCAGCCATACCCAACGCGCCGAAGGTCAAAACAATCGCCAGCGCCGCCGGATACGCCGCATCAAGCAGTTGTTGAACATTCAGGTAAAACTGCGCGCCCTCGGCGGATAAAGCTGTCAAAAACACCTGCGCTTGTACGTGTGTATAGCCGCCGGGGCGCATGTCAAACGGCACCAGCCCGCCCGCCATGGAAGAAATCAACGGCAGTGACCAGAAGATCATCGTAAAATACAGGGCCAGCGACAGCGCCACCACACCCCAATACACCTTCCATTTCGCTGCCATCGTCATTCCTTAATGGTTGTCACGCGTGATTGTCGCCCCAAGGTCTGCCATCAGGGTTTCAAAGATCGGGAAACTGGTGGCGACCGGGCCGCCGTCGTCAATTGAAACCGGCTTTATTGACGCCATACCAAGACACAGGAACGACATGGCAATCCGGTGATCCAGATGGGTTTTGCACGGACCACCGCCCGGTACACCACCTGCCCCAAGTCCATGCACGGTGAACGTATCATTGTCTTCATCGACCGTCACACCGCAAGCTTCAAGCCCGCGTGCCATGGCATCAATCCGGTCGCTTTCCTTGACCCGCAATTCCTTGACGCCCAACATAACCGTCGCGCCTGTTGCATTCGCAGCAACCACTGACAGGATCGGATATTCGTCGATCATCGAAGCGGCGCGCTCTGGCGGTACTGTGACCCCCTTCATGTCGGATGAGAAGCGGGCGCGCAGATCGGCGACCGGTTCACCGCCTTCTTCGCGCAGGTTTTCGTAACTCAGATCAGCACCCATTTCTTTGAGGGTGGCGAACAGGCCCGCGCGTGTCGGATTGAGCCCGATATTCGGCACCAGCACGTCAGAGCCTTCGACGATCAGGGCGACGCAAACCGGAAAGGCCGCGGAGCTTGGATCGCGCGGCACCACGATCTTTTGCGGCTTGAGTTCGGGTTGGCCCTTTAGAGTAATGACGCGACCCTGCGCTGTGATTTCAGTTGAAATCTCGGCACCAAACCCCGCCAACATACGTTCGGTATGGTCACGCGTCGGTTTGGCCTCGATCACTTGAGTGTCGCCCATCGCGTTCAGACCAGCGAACAAAACCGCAGATTTGACCTGCGCAGAGGGCACTGGCGAGGTGTAGCGCACTGGCACCGGATCACTGGCGCCAACGATTGTCAGCGGCAAACGGCCGCCCTTGCGACCATAAGCGGTCGCACCAAACAGCGCCAGGGGATCGGTGATCCGCCCCATTGGTCGCGACCTGAGGCTGGCATCACCGGTAAACGTGGCGGTGATCGGAGACGTTGCCATCGCCCCCATGATCAACCGAACACCGGTGCCGGCATTGCCGCAATCAATCACATTTTCAGGTTCCTGAAAGCCGCCGACACCCACGCCGTTGACCCGCCATTCACCATCTCCACGCCGTTCGACTTGTGCGCCAAAGGCCGCCATTGCCTTGGCCGTATCCAGAACATCCTGCCCCTCGAGCAAGCCAGTGATCGCGGTTTCTCCGACACACAGCGCACCAAGGATCAGCGAGCGGTGCGAAATGGATTTATCTCCGGGCACGTTCGCCACACCTTTCAAAGGGCCGCTTTTGCGCGAGGTCATGGGGATTGGGGTGCCGTGGCCTGACATAATATTTCCAGTCATTGATTTGGGGTTTCTATAACGAATGCCTGACCGACAATCCATCCGGGTTTTATCCTGTTGGGGCGGCTCGAAAACATTGTGTCAGGCGCTGGCGCGCCATGACGACGGCCGGGGGGCTGTCTGCCCCCCGGACCCCCCGAGGATATTTTTCCCGAAAAGAATGGCAGAGAGGAGTCAGTTTCGCCTGAACGTCAGGTAATGCGGTGTTCGCCCCTCGCGCAGCGCCTTTTGTTCGTAGCGGGTTGAATGCCAATCCACCCACGGCTTACGCCAGTCATCGGCGGTTTGCGCCAGCCAAGTGAACTCCGGATGGTGGATCAATTCTTGCAGCGACTGGCGAACGTAGTCTTCAATGTCAGTGGCTATTCGCAGGATTGCACCCGATTTCATCACGTCGGCCAGAGGATCAAGGAATTCCCGGTTCACAAAACGACGGCGGTGGTGCCGTGTCTTGGGCCAGGGATCAGGATACAACAAAAACGCGCGGTCAATCGAGCCTTGCGGCAAGATATCAAACAAATCGCGCGCGTCGCCCGGATGAATGGCCAGATTGTGAACATTTGCGGCCCGGATTTTGCCCAACAACATGGCAACGCCGTTGATATAGGGTTCGCAGCCAATTATGCCGACATGCGGATGGGTCAGCGCCTGATGCACCATATGCTCGCCACCGCCAAAACCGATTTCAAGCCATACAGGCCGGGTGCCATCAAACAACGACGAAGGGTCAATCGGATCCCGGTTGGGATTATCCTCCCAACTGACGTTGGGAACGGCCAGCTTGCCAAGGTCCTCGGCTATATATCCAACTTGACTGGGGCGCAGCGTCTTGCCATGGCGACGCCCATAGAAGTTACGCCAGGGTGCGCCGTCTTGGCGGTCGGGTTCGGATTTTGTCATGGGTGCATTCTTGAAAGGGCCGGCGGATAGATGAGGCGCCTTCTAGCGTAATTTTTAGGTATCGAACAACCCTATGGCTGCGCGGTTGACCCATTTTAAATGCCGCCGCTGGCGATTGCGTCATTCAGCGCGCCGGCATTTGCGAATTCGGGTGTCAGCAGGTTGCCGGTGATCGGCACGAACAATGCCGGAATTGACGCCCCATCGGTTAATGTGCCGCGCGTCGCCACCCATCTGCGGCTATCACCATCCACATATTTCATGTTATCGGCGTTTGCGTAAAACGCCAAATCCCTCCCCGGCAGGCGCTCCGATTTTGACGAAAATCTTACTGGTGAGTTGATAAAGTAGCAGTTCGAACCACCGCACGATGAGCAGCCGCGATATTTCGCAATGAATACGTTTGCTTTGCCTAATTGTTCCGGGGTCAGTGTGCAGGATGACAGCGACAGGCTCAATAAGCCGGCCCGGCCAATATTTACGGCCTTTTGCATTTTTCTTTAATCAGTATGCACCCCAATTTCGGACAAATACCGATATTCGTGGGTCAGATTAAATGCCACTGCCTGCAACAGGCAGTGGCGTATTCAATTAGATTGCCTTTTTCAGGACCTCGACAAGATCGATATTCTCCCAACTAAAGCCACCATCAGCTTCGGGCGCGCGGCCAAAATGTCCGTAGGCCGAGGTTCGCTGGTAGATCGGGCGGTTTAGCCCCAAATGGGTACGGATGCCGCGCGGGGTTAAATCCATCACTTTATCAATCGCCTTTTCAATCTCTTCGTCGCTGGCCTGTCCGGTGCCGTGGGTATCAACGTAGATCGACAAGGGTTTGGCCACACCGATGGCATAAGACAACTGCAATGTGCAGCGTTCTGCCAACCCGG
>DJBQ01000074.1 GCA_002430125.1 Rhodobacterales bacterium UBA5972 | reverse complement strand
CGGGATCTATGCAACAATGCCCCGGTTTAGAGCGTTTTGCGTTTTATGTGAATCGCTTGGCGTTTTGCGACGCGAGACAGCCTATGAACTTGTACAGGCGTTCGCGTCGTAAAATGCCTCAGGATAAACGCAAAACGCTTTAGCCCGCAGAATTTGCACAAGATTTCTGCGCGGCAGCCCCAAATTCTTTGTATTTACCCCAAAAGACCTCATGCGCATGGCTGTCAGACTGACGGATTTCCTGCGCCTTGTGTGGGTCTCGAAAAAAACTGGCGGCCAGTTTTTGATCTTTCCGTTTTAACCGCTGATCGGCGACGGACTGGATGCAACTGCACAATTTGGCACTTGCTGCGGCACGATCGGCCGTCAGACACGCATTACGGATCAAATTACCTGCCGGGGCTGAGCCTGCTGGCAGGACCACGATCAAAAAGGACAGGAGGATGTTTCGCATCTCTTTATCTGCCATCAATTGTTGCTCTCGAATCCAGAATAACACAAAATCAGCCCTCAGAACAGAGGGCAACCGAGGCGCGCCCACAAGCGACGGAATTCTGCCGCAACCACGTTTGATGCAGCAACGAACCCAGCCGAGGCTTGCAAACAGGGGAAATCCGATGGCCCTGACAAAAACCTTTCCTGCACCTTTCTAACGGCGATCTTGATGAATGCCACGGCCATGCGGAAAACGTGAACCGGGACGGCAAGGCTGCCAAAATCTATCACTACCACCTGACGGATGAATATCCCTTTACGCTGGGGTGTTACAAAGGCACGTCGGTCAAGCCCTGCTAATCGCTGCCGGGTCAGTGCCCCATTCCAGCCATTGCCGTTCCTCGGCCGTCAACAGATTATCCATCCGCGCGTCATAAGCAGTAAGCTGATCGGTGGTCAGCTTGCCCTCCCATTTGTTGCTGGTGCCGGCGTTGAAAAACTCGCGCTTATCTTTCCAGTAACCGTCCCAAACCTGGGGCGCGTATTTGTCGGCATTCTTTTTCATACTGTCAAAACTGGCGGCCTGCACCAATTCAGCCATCAACTCGGCCGGGTGACTGATTTCCATCGCCGCCGCCATCCGCACCATTTCGCGGTCCAGATCGCGGGTCATATCGGCATAATGAAAGATATGGATATTCGGCAAATGCCGCCATTTCAGAAAGCTTTTATACTGGTGAATGCCCGCCTCAAACGTTGTGTTATTGTTGGGGTTCACCTGAAATGGCAAGGTCAACCAAGCCTCGAAACTTTTCACCGGATCGACGTTGTAGATCGGGTTGTCGACCGGATTATTCTGATTCGCACCGTGTTTCAACAACGAGAAATAGATATCCAGCGGATGCCGAAACACGCTGAAATAGATCGCATCCAGCCAGTAAATCACCCCATCAAACGGCGAGTGCGATTTCAGATACCGCCGATGCGTCTGCGCGTTCAGCCGCGCGTTCAGCGCATCCATGGTTTCAAACGTCATTTCGACCCACGGGCTTTCCCCGCCATTGCCCGACGGCACATCCCCCCGCCCGAAAATTAGAAAAGCACAAATCGCCTGCGTCCATGTAGTGCCGGATTTTGGCGAGGTGCAAATGAACACATCCCCGGCCCTATGGTCGAACAACTGCCAGCGCGCGCTGTCCTCTTCCTCGGCGACATAGATATTCTGCTGGGTAGGGAAGTTGGTCATATCCGGGCTCCATTACTTTGAGGCCAAGCTTTGCAGGTGATGAAAAAAACGCAAGTCTCGCGGATCGCTTGCCTGCCGGTCTGGCCGGCAAATTGATTTCAGGCCCGCTGCACACCGGCCGTCAATTCGAATCCCTTGGCCCAGCCATAATTGGGAAACCTGCCCGCACCCCAAGCTTGGCCTGCTTGGATCAGAACCTCACCTAAGCTGATCGTTCTTCTCGACACTGAAAAATGTGAACGTCTCGCTCAGCACCTTGGGCCGGTGCTGATAGTCTTGCCCGTCCGGAATAAAGATCACGTCCCCGGCTTCATAGGTTTCGGTCTGACCAGAATACGCTATCTCGGCCACGCCCTCGATCACATAGCCATAATGCCCCTTAAAACACCACGCCTCGTGCAACATGTCCCGACCCCACTGCACCAGCCTGATCTGCGCATCGCCCTGCTGATAACGCTTGTATTTCATACTGTCGCCGACATCGATCCAGTCCAGGTCGTCGAATTTTATCTTATGTTTAAACTGCATCCGTTGCCTCCAAAGCTGGTCTTCCCAATTCAATCGACTTCCATTGTGACTACGTCAACCCAAACTGCCGCAAGCTTTTCTTACGTGCTTTCGCTCAATTTACGCCAATATTAGTGCTGGCGCGAACAGACCGTTCAACCAAGTTCAACCCATGCCCGATCGACCCACTTGACCAGCCTTCAAATCCCCATCATATCCCGCTTCTATGACAGACCTCGCCCATATCCGCAATTTCTCCATCGTCGCTCATATCGACCACGGTAAATCCACGCTGGCGGATCGCCTGATCCAGTCGACCGGAACCGTGGCCGACCGGGATATGGAGGCGCAAATGCTTGACACCATGGATATCGAGCGCGAGCGCGGTATCACCATCAAGGCCAATACGGTGCGGCTGGAATACGTCGCCAATAACGGCGAGACCTACGAGTTTAACCTGATCGACACCCCCGGCCACGTCGATTTCGCCTATGAGGTCAGCCGCTCGATGCGTGCGGTTGAGGGCTCGCTTTTGGTGGTCGATAGCACCCAGGGGGTCGAGGCGCAAACCTTGGCCAATGTCTATCAAGCGATTGATGCCGGGCATGAAATCGTGCCGGTCCTGAACAAAATCGACCTGCCTGCTTCGGAACCCGAACAGGTCCGTTCCCAGATCGAAGACGTGATCGGCATCGATGCGTCCGAAGCGATCCTTGTGTCGGCAAAATCCGGCATCGGCATCCCCGACGTGCTCGAGGCGATCGTGCATCGTCTGCCGCCCCCCAAAGGCGACCGCGACGCCCCCCTGAAGGCCATGCTGATCGACAGCTATTACGACGCCTATCTTGGTGTGGTCGTGCTGGTGCGGGTGATTGACGGCGTGCTGAAAAAGGGCGACCGCATCCGCATGATGAACACCCGCGCCACCTATCCGGTGGACCGCATCGGTGTGTTCCGCCCGAAAATGGACGTGATCGACGAACTTGGTCCCGGCGAGATCGGCTTTCTGACTGCCAGCATCAAACTGGTCAGCGACACCGCGGTGGGTGACACCATTACCCACGAAAAACGCCCCTGCGCCAAGGCCCTGCCAGGCTTTACCAAATCGCAACCCGTGGTGTTCTGCGGCCTGTTCCCGGTGGATGCTGCCGAATTTGAAGACCTGCGCGACGCCATCGCCAAACTGGGCCTGAACGACGCGAGTTTCACCACCGAAATGGAAACCTCGGCCGCGCTCGGCTTTGGCTTTCGCTGCGGCTTTCTGGGCCTTCTGCATCTTGAGGTCATCCGCGACCGGCTGGAACGCGAATACGATATCGACCTGATCACCACCGCCCCGTCCGTGATCTATCAGATTCACATGCGCGACGGTAAAATCGTCGAGATGCACAACCCCGCCGACATGCCTGACGTCGCCAATATCGACCACATAGAAGAGCCACGCATCAAGGCCACGATCATGGTGCCGGATGAATATCTGGGCGACGTGCTGAAACTGTGTCAGGACCGGCGAGGCATCCAGATCGACCTTACATATGCGGGCAGCCGCCCCATGGTGGTCTATGATCTGCCGCTGAACGAAGTGGTGTTTGATTTCTACGATCGCCTGAAAAGCGTCAGTAAGGGATATGCTTCGTTTGATTACCAGATGGCCGGCTATCGCCAGGATGCATTGATGAAAATGACGATCCTCGTGAATGACGAGCCGGTGGACGCCCTGTCAACCATGGTCCACCGGGATCGCGCCGATGCGCGTGGCCGCAGCATGGTCGAGAAACTGAAAGAGCTGATCCCCCAGCATATGTTTAAAATCCCGATCCAGGCCGCCGTCGGTGGGCGCATAATCGCGCGCGAAACCATCTCGGCCCTGCGCAAAGACGTCACCGCCAAGTGCTATGGCGGCGATGCGTCACGGAAACGGAAATTGCTGGACAAGCAAAAAGCCGGCAAGAAAAAGATGCGCCAGTTCGGCAAAGTCGAGATCCCCCAGCAGGCGTTTATCAATGCGCTGAAGATGGATAGTTGAGGGCAGCGAAAAGCCCGCCCAAGGTTCTCCCTATCTTTGATATTTGCGTCAACACCCCAACAAGCCCCTGACCGGTCCGCTTGCGGCCCGGTCAGCGCCCGACCCGCAGGCTGGCAGGGGATTGCCTTCAATCCCCGAGAGGCTCCCCCAGGAGGGCGCTTTGCACCCACTAGGCCGGGCGCTGACCTGGTGTTTCGCTTAAAGCGCTGCCCAACGTACGCCCCACCCCTCGAAAAATCCCCTGGCACATATTCAATCGCCACGGCTTTATAGGCCGCCAGATATCCATGCGTCACCAAGGCGGCGACGGGGTTCAGGCACCATAAACAACGGCGGCACACCTCGCTGGAGCTGATGATCCGCACTCGTTTGCTGTCTAAAAAAGCGTCGCAATCCCAGCTTACCTACGTTAGACCAACCGAAAACTATCAGTACCAAGGACGCCGAAAATGCCCAAACCTGCAGGATATAACCGAACCCAGATCGCCCTTCACTGGGTGATCTTTCTGCTGGTTGCGATGCAATATCTGCTGCATGAATATATGTTGGAGGCGTGGCAAGCCATTGGAAAGGGCGAGGTTTTGGCGTTTTCACCACTCGTCGCCAGCCATGTCTTCGGCGGCATTCTGATCCTGCTTTTGGTTATTTGGCGGATCGCAATCAAGCTGAGGCGTGGCGCGCCGGTCCTGCCTGCGTCGGAAAGCCGTCTGCAACAGATCATCGCCCACGCCACCCATGGCCTGCTTTACCTGATGCTGATCCTGATGCCGATCTCAGGCATCAACGCGTGGTTCTTTGGACTCGACCTTGCCGCACAGGCCCACAGCGTGATGCGGATCTTGTTTTTAGTTTTGATATTGTTGCATTTTGTCGGCGCACTTTATCACTGGCTTTACCTGAAATCCGGCGTGATGCAGCGTATGTTCAAGGCGGCATAGACCCCGTTACCGGTCCAGAAAAGCCCGAACTGCACCTTCGAATTCACGCGGCTTTTCAGCGTGAAGCCAGTGGCCTGCGCCCTCAATTTCGCCGAATTCCGCCTGCGGAAACAGCGCCCGTATCTTTGGGCGATCCGAAGGTTTCACATATCCAGACAGGCCGCCTGACAGAAATAAGCAGGGGCCGTCGAACCGGCCCTCAACTTCAGGAAAACCTATAATACCCGGCATTTCCGTATCGAGAACGTCCAAATTCAACGCCCAACGCGGTGCATCGCCTTTCAGATCGAGGCTTTGCAAAAGGAAGGCACGAACACCATCGTCAGAAACCGCATCCATCAATTGCGAATCGGCGTCCCGGCGACTTGAAACCTGTGATAAATCAACGGCTTGCATCGCTGCGATCAGATGTTTTTGGGTATGCGTATAAGCAACCGGCGCAATGTCAGCGATGATCAGGCGGTTCACCAGGTCAGGCCGCGTCAACGCCAAAACCATCCCTGCCTTGCCGCCCATCGAATGGCCAAGTACGTCGGCAGCCCCGCCCGTCGCATGAATAACACCCGCCAGATCGACGGCCAGATCAGCATATGTATTTGTTTCAAACCAAGGGCTTGCCCCGTGGTTGCGCATATCAACTGTGACCACACGACGCGAGTCTGACAGGCGTTTTGACAGCACCCCCCAATTACGAGCCGAGCCGAACAGCCCATGCGCGATCAACAGATCAGTCCCGCCGCTTAAACCGTTTGCCGCATAATGTAACATCCGTCGCCTGTCTTAATGGACCGGTTTGATGAACTTATCGTTCTGTAATTCGCGCATCGCCTGCGCCAATTCGGCCTGAGTATTCATCACGATAGGTCCGTGCCACGCGACCGGTTCTTCGATCGGGGTGCCGGAAATCAGCAAGAACCGAACGCCTTCTGGCCCGGCCTGAACCGAAACACTATCGCCTGTGTCAAACTCGACCAAAGTGCGGTTGCCGGACAGATCGCGGATGTTCACCTCGCGACCTGCAACCTCTTTTTCCAGCAAAACCCCTTTAGGAGCCGATGCGTCTGAAAACGCGCCAGCACCTGCAAAAACATAGGCAAACGTCTTGCGGTAGGTATCGACTTTGAACGTCTTGCGCACACCCGGGGCGATTGAGATGTCCAGATATTGCGGCTCAGCGGCAATACCGTCAACCGGGCCGGTTTTGCCATGTGACGACCCGATAATCACGCGAATAACCGTGCCGTCATCTTCGATCACTTCGGGAATTTCAGCCGACGCAACATCCTGATAGCGCGGTGTTGTCATTTTTAGGGACGACGGCAAATTGGCCCAAAGTTGAAAACCATGCATCTGCCCTTTGGCGTTCCCCTTGGGCATTTCCTGATGCATTATACCTGACCCCGCAGTCATCCATTGCACATCACCAGCGCGCAGATTGCCGGTATTGCCAAGGCTATCGCCATGTTCAACGGTGCCGGCCAATACATAGGTAATCGTCTCGATGCCGCGATGCGGATGCCACGGAAACCCGCGCATATAAAGGTTTGGACTGTCACCGCGAAAATCGTCGAACAACAGAAACGGGTCAAGCATGGTTGGGTCGGCAAAACCAAAAGCGCGGTGCAGATGTACGCCAGCCCCTTCCATGGTGGGGCGCGCTTGACTGGTGGATTTCACGGGGCGGATTGACATTGTCGTCTCCTGATTGGGGTTGTCTCAAACATAGGGGTAGCTGGGATAAATGCTAGTGTGCCCTTCAATTGACTGAACAGAAATTCGCCAAACAATATCTGCGACCCAAAAGCGTCGGAAACAGGCTTGATCCGCCGAATTTGCTGGCATCAATTTGGCCATAGCAAACAAAGGGGAAGACTATGAAAATCGGGTTTATCGGGCTGGGCAATGTTGGTGGCAAACTGTCGGGCAGCTTGCTGCGAAATGGCATTGATCTGACGGTGCGCGATCTGAACGACGAGCTGGTGCAAAACTTCGTGAACCTTGGTGCCAAGGCGGGAACCAGCCCGGCCCAGATGATGCGCGATTGTGATGCGGTGATCACGTGCCTGCCGTCGCCCGCTGCCTCGGCTGCGGTGATGGAAGGGCCGGATGGTTTGTTGGAAGCGGTTGGGCCGGGCAAAATCTGGATGGAAATGTCCACCACAGATGAAGCCGAAGCCAAGCGTTTGGGGGCCAAAGTTATTGCCAAAGGCGGTGCTGCTGTGGATTGCCCGGTATCGGGCGGCTGTCACCGGGCGGCGACGGGCAACATTTCGATCTTCGCCGGTTGTGACCGCGCAACATTCGAGCGGATATTGCCGCTGCTGACGACCATGGGGCGGCGGGTTTTGCATACGGGCGATCTTGGTTCAGCCTCGATTCTGAAGGTCATGACCAACTATCTGGCAACCGCTAACCTTTTGACCTGTTGCGAGGCGATGGTCACGATGAAGGCTGCCGGGCTTGACCTTGGCACCACGTTTGAGGCGATCAAGATTTCGTCGGGGACATCGTTTGTGCATGAAACCGAAAGCCAGGTGATCCTGAACGGGTCGCGCGACATTTCTTTTACGATGGATCTGGTGAAGAAAGATATCGGTCTGTTTCAAACCATTGCTGACCGGAACAACGTGCCACTGGAAATCAGCCCTTTGATGATTGAAATCTTTGCGGACGGCATAAAACGCTATGGCGATCGGGCCCAGTCGGATGACATTATCCGGCGCCTGGAAGAAGCCACCGGCCTGTCGATTTTGGCACCGGGTTTTCCGGCTGAAATGCTTGATGATGAACCGGAAGAGCCGGGTTATGAAGTGGTGCCGTTCAACCGCCGCGTGGGGGCCGAATAGGCGATGCGCTTTGATCCCGCAAGTCTGATCGACCTTGACCGCTATCCGATTGATCGCCCGGATAGCGGCGCGTTTCAGAGGTTGCTGACTTCTGTGCAGAAAGATCTGGATCACAGTGGCTGTGCCGTGCTCAAAAAATTTCTGAACGATGACGGGATTGCCGCATTTGTTGCCGAAGCGGAAAATGCGGCCCCGCAAGCCTATCGGGCCTTTAACCGCACAAACGCATATTTCACCAAAGACGACGCTACCTTGCCAACCGATCATCCGGTCCGGCAGTTTTTTGACCGCTCGAATGCTTTTATCCCGGCGGATAATTTCAAACAGGGCACCGCCCTAAGGTCGATTTTCGACTTTCCGCCGTTTGATCCGTTTGTCAAGGCGGCCCTGCGGCAGGATAAGTTCTATCGTTACGCTGACCCGCTGGCCGATGTGATCGTGAATATGGCCGAGGCGGGAAACGGCTTTCCGTGGCATTTTGACACCAACAACTTCACCGTTACACTTGCGGTTCAGAATGCAGACGGTGGTGGTGCGTTTGAATATGTGCCGAATATTCGTGCGTCCGGCGAGAATTTCGCCGAGGTTCAGAAAGTTCTCGAGGGGCGTTCTGACAAGGTCAAAACTCTAAATCTTGAACCGGGTGACTTGCAGCTATTTCTGGGCCGAAACTCGCTGCATCGGGTTGCGCCACTTTCCGGTGAAACGCCGCGCTATGTGGCGATCTTTTCGTACGTTGAAGAACCCGGGATGGTTGCAACCCCGGAGCGCGCGATCCAGCTTTATGGACGTGCGTTGCCGGTTCATTATGAACGCGCGGGGCTAAAATCGGATGGCTATCTGGACTAATTGCCGTTCCCGAGCGTTCTTGTGTTCCAGAAATGCTCTTAACAAAATCAGGTCACGCTTTCGCCCGGCCTGATTGGTTTTTTGCACAAAACGACGACGCCAACCGCAAGTCGATCCAAGGACCTGTCGCGAGGGAAAACCCTAAAGCCCCTTTGCGCGATAGCTTTTCGCCACACGGTCGATTGAAACTAGATATGCCGCGACCCGCAGGTCGTGAACGTCATTGCGTCCATGCCAAACCTCGCGCATCGCCTGATAGGCGGCACGCATTGTGTCGTCTAAGCCGGATCGCACCAGTTCAAGTTCGCCAGCCCCACGCAGATATTTATCTTTGAAACCAGGCGACAAGGCCCAACCCAATTGCTTATCTGCTGACAACCGTTCCAATTCGTCGGTGATCAATTGGTGACGGCTTTCTTCCTGCCTGCGTTGCATCCGGCCAAAACGGATATGGCTTAGGTTCTTGACCCATTCAAAATAGGAAACCGTCACCCCGCCGGCATTGGCATACATATCCGGTATGATCACACAGCCACGTTTACGCAGGATTTCATCAGCCCCGGCAGTTATCGGTCCGTTTGCCGCCTCGATGATCAGCGGTGCTTTGATGTTGGGGGCGTTATGCATGTTGATTACCCCCTCCATTGCCGCCGGGATAAGGATGTCGCACTCGTTTTCCAAAATCAGTGCGCCCTTTTCGACAAAGGTCCCTTCTGGACAGCCGCGCACGCCGCCTTTGGCGATGATATAAGCCCGCACTTCGTCGACATTCATGCCGGCCTCGTTCACCAACCCGCCGTCATGTTCGATGATGCCGGTGATCAATGCGCCGTCTTCTGTCGAAATAAATTGCGCCGCATGATACCCAACGTTGCCAAGGCCCTGCACGATGACGCGCTTGCCGTCCAAAGTTCCGCTGAGGCCAGCATGGGCAATATCTTCGGGGTGGCGAAAAAACTCGTGCAAAGCATATTGCACGCCGCGCCCGGTTGCTTCGACCCGCCCTGCAATGCCGCCTGCATGCAAAGGTTTGCCCGTTACGCAGGCTTTGGCGTTAATGTCCGTTGTGTTCATCCGCGCGTATTGATCTGCGATCCACGCCATTTCCCGTTCGCCTGTGCCCATATCCGGGGCAGGGACGTTCTGGCTGGGATTGATCAGGTCGCGCTTGATAAGTTCATAGGCAAATCGCCGCGTGATCATTTCCAGTTCATATTCTTCATATTCACGCGGATCGATCCGCAAGCCGCCCTTTGATCCGCCAAACGGTGTTTCCACCAGCGCGCATTTATAGGTCATCAGGGCCGCCAGCGCCTCGACCTCGTCCTGATTAACGCTCAGGGAATAACGGATGCCGCCCTTAACCGGTTCCATATGTTCAGAATGGACTGAACGGTAACCGGTGAATGTTTGAATCTGACCGCGCAGCCTGACGCCAAACCGCACCGTATAGGTCGCGTTGCAGACACGGATTTTTTCCTCAAGTCCCGGCGGCAGATCCATCAGGGCGACCGCCCGGTTAAACATTAAGTCAACGGATTGACGAAAGCTTGGCTCGTTTTGCGTGTTCATCAAAATCTCCCCATCTTGAAAGGTCAAGTTAACCCTAATTCCATGGCGACAGTAAGTCCTATTCCTTTCAATTCTGTATATGCAGGCAAAGCGAGACCGCACAGATGCGCGGAAAAATTCGTCAAAAATGGTACGAATTGGGGCGGTTTGCGGCCAACCAAACATGTATCCGCCATTTGGGCGATGCAGTTGATTGTAATTAAACAATAAAGTAGAACTCAGGTTCTGCTGAAACTGGTTTGGCAGCCACAGAAACAACCAGTTTACACAAATTCCCGGCGCTATTTACTCATAGGTTGGCTTCAAGTCGGTCAATATTGGCCCGAGGGGTTACAGATGGGAATGATAGTATGAAACATTTGCTGCGTAGGTTTCGCAAAAACCAGGCTGGCAATGCCACGATCGAGTTTACGCTTTGGCTGCCCCTGATTACCGGAATTATTGTCGGCGCTTTTGACTTGAACATTATTCTTGTTGCTCAAGGCACCATGTGGGACGTGGCCCGTGATACCGCACGGCGGGTTGCTATTGGCCAATATGACGCCAGGTCAGGGCAGGAATACGCGTTGAGTAAACTGACGTTTATGGGATTTGAATACGGCGTGGATGTTGAATTGGGTTCTGACGTGACGGTAACCGAGTGCGAAGTTTTCATCGGAAGAGGGTCGGTGTTTGAGGATGTTGTCATTGTCTCGCGCGATACCGGCAACAAATCGGTTACGCGGCCTTCAAAGTGCAGCTTGGCGCGAATGATTCCTGCGCCGAAGGCGGCGGTGTGAAAATTTATGCAGCCGGTGATTTCAGTTCCGCAGCACAATTGGAAACCTATGGGGCCTATATCTCGACCGTCGGATCAGTGTCGATTGCCGCTAAATCTGGCGGGGTTGCCGGAATTGAGATTCAAGCCAACGGCGATGTCAGCTTCTCATCGCAAGCGTCGTTTGGCACGTGCAAAACTGATGACGACAGCAGTCTTGAACTGTCTTACCGTCTGGTTGAATAGGCATTTGCGCAGAACCAAAGCACGCGTCGATACCTAAAGTACTCGGAAACAGCTGACGTTTTGCAAAAGGTCGTAAATCAACCGGTTTTGCGTCGATTTCCGCCTTGCGCTACTCTGCTGCTTACCGTTTGATAACTCCGACATTTGGAGGGGATTATGCGTTATTCCGCATTACAGGTTTTTCTGAACGGGCTGACCGGCAACAAGAACTGGAAGCCGGTTTGGCGCAATCCAGAGCCAAAATCGCATTATGATGTTATCATTATCGGCGGTGGCGGGCATGGCCTTTCGACAGCTTATTATCTGGCGGCGAAATACGGCATCACCAATGTTGCTGTGCTGGAGCGCGGGTATCTGGGTGGTGGCAATGTCGGGCGCAATACCACAATCGTTCGCGCCAACTATTTCCTCGAGGGAAATTCGCAGTTCTATTCGCATTCCCTGAAAATGTGGGAAAGCCTCGAACAGGAGCTGAACTATAACGTCATGCTGTCCCAGCGCGGGCAGGTTATTCTTGGCCACTCCGATGGGCAGGTCGACAGTTTGGCACGGCGCGGTAACATGATGCGGATGCAGGGCGATGATGCCGAATTGTGGAGCCGCGAGGAAACCAAACGCCAGCTGCCTTATCTGAACCACGACGATCCGCGCTTTCCGGTCTACGGTGCCTTGATGCATTGGCGCGGCGGCACCGCGCGGCATGATGCTGTGGCATGGGGCTTTGCGCGCGGCGCCGATATGCGCGGCGTTGATCTGATCCAGAATTGCGAGGTTAAGGGCTTTCGCATCGAAAACGGCAAAGTCCTGGGGGTTGAAACCTCGCGCGGTTATATCGGTGCAGGCAAGGTTGGCATGACGGTCGCCGGGCGCACGTCGCAGGTTGGCGAAATGGCCGGTCTAAGATTGCCGATTGAGAGCCATGTTTTGCAGGCTTTCGTGACCGAGGGGCTGAAGCCGATCATGCCGCATGTGGTCAGTTTCGGTATGGGGCACTTTTACCTCAGCCAGTCTGACAAAGGCGGTTTGGTGTTTGGCGGCGATCTGGACATGTATAATTCCTATGCGCAACGCGGCAACCTGCCGATGGTCGAACACGTGGCCGAGGCTGGCATGGCCCTGATGCCGATGATCGGTAAGGCCAAGATGTTGCGCAGTTGGGGCGGCATTATGGATATGTCGATGGACGGGACTCCGATCATCGACAAAACCCATATCGACGGCTTTTTCCTGAATTGCGGCTGGTGTTACGGCGGCTTTAAGGCAGTACCGGCCTCGGGCGATTGCTTTGCGCATTTGATTTCCACTGGCAACCATCACAAGGCGGCCGACAAGTTTCTGCTTAGCCGGTTTGAGACAGGCCATGTGATCGACGAAACCGGAAACGGCGCCACGCCGAACCTGCATTGAACGAGGGACTGATGGCAAACCCAACGCAGCCCCGGACCACGTTCCGGGTCCCCTTGGCCAAAAGATCCCGGCGTAAAGGCCGGGATAATGGTGCGCCGGTTTTTGCGGCGCTTCATCTGAATTCTGGGGAACCGACATGCGCATAAACTGCCCCATCTGTGGCGAACGCGACAGCCGTGAATTTCATTATCGTGGGTCGGCGAAACTGCTGGATCGCCCCGCGCCCGACGCCGGAGCCGAGGCATTTTATGATTATGTCTATATTCGCGAAAATCCGACAGGACTGAACCGCGAGTTGTGGTTCCATGACTCGGGCTGCCGATCGTGGATCGTTGCCGAACGTAATGTCACTACACATGAATTCTTCAAAACCGAACTCGCAGTCGATGCGAAACGAGGTGCAAAATGAGTCGCTTGGCCAAAGGCGGGCAGCTTGATCGCAGCCAGCAAATCCCGTTCACTTTTGACGGGCAAACCTATCTTGGCTTTAAGGGCGATACACTGGCTTCGGCCTTGCTGGCAAACGACGTGCGGCTGGTTGGCCGCAGTTTCAAATACCACCGTCCGCGCGGAATTTTGACGTCGGGCTCGGAAGAACCTAACGCCTTGATGCAGATCGGCGTCGGGCCGCAAACCACCCCGAATGTTCGCGCGACTACGCAGGAAATCTATCGCGGTCTGGCGGCAAGTTCACAAAATCGGTTTCCATCGCTAAGTTTCGATTTAATGGAGGTGAACGACTTGTTGTCGCCATTTCTTTCAGCCGGGTTTTATTACAAGACCTTCATGTGGCCCAAAGCGTTTTGGGAAAAACTGTACGAGCCGGTGATCCGCCGTGCGGCTGGCCTTGGCGCGCTTTCCGGCGCTGCGGACGCTGCGCATTATGACAAGGCCTTTGCGCATTGTGACCTGCTGGTTATCGGCTCCGGGCCTGCTGGATTGATGGCCGCTTTGACGGCTGCCAAAGGCGGTTTGGATGTCATTCTGGCGGACGAAGATTTCACACTTGGCGGTCGGCTGAACAGCGAAACTTATGAAATCGATGGCGCTGGTTGCAGTGATTGGGCAGCCGGTATCGTGTCGGAACTGGCCGCAATGAAAAACGTGCGGTTGATGCCGCGAACGACGATAACCGGTGCCTATGATGGCGGAACGTATGGCGCGCTTGAGCGGGTCTCGCATCATTTGGCGACGGCACCCGATCACGCCCCACTTGAAACCTTTTGGCGGATCGCCGCGAGACGCGCGATTCTTGCAGGCGGCGCGATTGAGCGTCCGATTGCCTTTCCAAACAACGATCGCCCCGGGGTGATGATGGCAGGTGCGGTGCGCAGCTATGTAAACCGTTTCGCAGCAGCACCGGGGCAGGCCGTGTCGATCTTCACCAACAATGACGACGGCCATCGCACTGCCGCCGATCTGGTTGCCGCTGGCGTCACGATTGCAGCGGTCATTGATACGCGTGCGGGTGCGGTTGCCGTTGCTGACTATCCGCTGATAACCGGCGCGCAGGTTGTCGGAACGTCCGGTCGCTTGGGATTGTCCGAAATATCGGTTCGCACATCGGCAGGCATACGAAAAATCAAGACCGATTGTCTGGGCGTTTCAGGCGGTTGGAACCCATCAGTGCATTTGACCTGCCACATGAACGGTCGGCCAGTCTGGCGCGAAGACATTGCCGCCTTTATCCCGGCGGACGGTGCAATTCCGGGCCTGATTTCCGCAGGATCAGCGCTGGGCGAAATGTCGACACATGCGGCGTTGAAAACCGGGGCGGACGCGGCTGCGGAAGTGCTGAAAGACCTTGGTAAGAAAGCACCACGCGTGACTTTACCCAAGGCCGAGGATGCGCCCGTCACGATCCAGCCGTTTTGGCATGTGAACGGCGCAAAAGGCCGCTCGTGGCTTGATATGCAAAACGACGTCACCTCCAAAGACGTCAAGCTGGCGCATCAGGAAAACTTCCGTCCGGTCGAGCACATGAAGCGCTATACCACGCTGGGTATGGCCACAGATCAGGGCAAAACCAGCAATATGAACGGGCTTGCGATCATGGCCGAACTGACCGGGCGCTCGATCCCAGAGACCGGCACGACCACGTTCCGCCCGCCCTATACGCCCGTTGCGATTGGCGCGTTGGGGGCGCACGGTGCCGGGAAAAGCTTTGCTCCGGAACGGTTTATTCCATCCGACGCGTTGGCCCGCGAGAAGAACGCCCGTTTTGCCGAGGTTGGGCTTTGGTATCGCCCGTCGTGGTTCACGCAAGCTGGCGAAACCAATTGGCGGCAGTCCTGTGACCGCGAGGTCGTCATGGTGCGCGCATCCGTCGGCCTGTGTGACGTGACTACGCTGGGCAAGATCGACATTCAGGGACCGGATGCGCCGGAATTTCTGGATCGGGTCTATTCCAATATGTTTTCAACCCTGCCCATCGGCAAAGTCAGATATGGGCTGATGTTGCGTGAAGACGGCATGGTGATGGATGACGGCACCTCGGCACGGTTTGGTGAAAACCACTATGTAATGACCACAACGACCGCTGCGGCAGGTCAGGTCATGATGCATCTGGATTTCGCGGCGCAGGTTTTGTGGCCGGAACTGGATGTGCAGTTCATCTCGGTCACCGAACAATGGGCGCAATTCGCAGTGGCCGGTCCGAAATCCCGGCAATTGCTGGACGGGCTGTTAAGCGAAGACATCACGGACGAAACATTCCCCTATATGGCATGTGGGGACGTCACCATCGGCAAGGTCAAAGCGCGCCTGTTCCGCATCTCGTTTTCCGGCGAGCACGCCTATGAACTGGCGGTCCCTGCGCATTACGGCGACGCGATTGCCCGCGAGCTTGACAAACGAGCCGCAGAAATGGGCGGCGGTTGGTACGGGATGGAAGCGCTGAACGTGATGCGGATCGAAAAGGGTTTCATCACGCATGCGGAAATCCACGGACGCGTCACTGCTGACGATATCGGTGCCGGGCGCATGGTTTCGGCCAAGAAGGATTGCGTCGGTAAAGTTTCCAGCCAACGTCCGGGCCTGTCGGGGCCTGAGCGTGAACAACTGGTCGGCCTGAAACCGGTCGGCACAGTCAAACAGTTTCTGGGTGGCGCGCATTTGTTCAACGTTGATGACGACGCTGTTCGCATGAACGATCAGGGCTATATTACCAGCCATTGTTTTTCACCGACGCTGGGGCACACAATCGCCTTGGGCTTTGTTAAGAACGGTCGGGCGCGGATGGGTGAAGTGATTAAAATGGTTGATCTTTTGCGCAATGTCGAAACCAAATGCGAGATTTGCAATCCCGTGTTCTGGGATGAAAAAGGAGGGGCACTGCGTGGTTGACCTGATCGCTAAAACACCGCTTGCGGATCTGTTGCCAGCCGCTGCAGGCGGTCTGACATTAACCGAAGCAGCACCCGCCGCCATCACCTCGATCATGCCGTTTCGCGGTAAAGACGCGGCCTGTTCCACGGCCCTGAAAAAGGCGCATAATGTCGAGTTGCCAGCCGCAGGGCATGTCGCTGGAACCGACTCCGCCCGCGTGGTTTGGACCGGACGCGGGCAGTTTTTTCTGATCGGCGACAAGCCTGCATCCACTGCAGTTGGCAAAATTGCGGCACTGACCGATCAAACCCACAGTTGGGCTGTTATGCGGCTGGAAGGCGACGACGCAGCCGCGGTTTTGGAACGGTTAACTCCGGTTGACTTGCGGGCTGGCAGTTTCTTCCAAGGCCAAACAGCGCGCACCGAACTGGCACATATGATGTCGGTTATCAGCAAGACCGCTAAGGGGTTCGAAATAATGGTAATGCGGTCGTTTGCCCGGACAGCGGCGCATCATGTTTTGGAAGCCATGCACAGCGTTACGGCGCAGCGTCAGATTAATTGAGTCGCGCGCTTAGTTTAGCCGTTGATTGTCGAAATATCGATTATTCGGGAAATAATGGTACCAGCGCCCCGATTTGAACGGGGGGCCTCTTGATCCACAATCAAGCGCTCTAACCAACTGAGCTACGCCGGCACCTTTAGGCCCTAGGGCCAATGATGACGAAGTAAGGATTTATGGCACGGGGGTCAATATCGAAAAACGCGGTCAGAACTTGTTACGCACCAACATGGCCACGGCCACGATCAACGCCAGTGCCACCAGGGCCTGCGCGGAAATGGCTTGCACCAGCAGGCCGACATTGGTGACGACGGAAATAACATAGTCGCCGGAATCCCCTCCCAACAAAAGATAGACAACAAGCACAAACGCCACGAGTGCCAAACCGGTTTCCGCGACGGCCAGAAAAAAGCCGCGCAGGGTCGTTAGCCACTCGATCAGTTTGGTCATTTTATCTGCCTTTGCTGGGAGGGGTTTAGATTATTTCTGGAACAGCCAGAGTACGACACCCAAAGCGATCAGACCGGACAGACCGGCACTGCCAAGGGACGATACCAACGCGGTAATGTTGCCTGTGACATCGCCCAGGAACGACATATTCGTTGGCCCAACCAACAGTGACGCCACGATCGCCAGTGCGAGAAGGGCAACCCCGAGTTCGGTGATGCTTTTGATTGCGGATTTTGCTTGGTCAAACATTTACTGTTTCCTCTTTGTTGTTGCCGCCCCCTGTTTGGACGGTGTGACGAAATGACATAGGCAAAAAACCGCTTAGTCAACCAAATGTTGAGTTGACACACCGTAAATTGTGTCATTCGCAAGAATGTTGCGCAAGTATTGTATAACGGGAAATAATATTTCGCCCGAAACACCCGAAAATCCGGCGGTTTGGAAAAGACCTGGGCGATTTAAAAACGTATCATTGCGCTGTTTTTGGGTTTTTAGGGATTTGGCTTGCGCCCAAATCGGCCCTACAGTACCCATTGCCGGTCAAAAAAGAGGGTAACATGAGCATCAATCGACAAAGCGAAATTGCCGCAAATTTGCAGATCGGCCCGACATCCTTGGGTATGGTGAGAATTTACGTTGAAACCGATACCGCCAATTTCCCTTTGGATTTTGAGCCCGAAGAAGCCGAGGAAATAGCCGAAGAATTGCAAGCGGCAGCGGCAGCGGCTAGGGCAATGGCGAAGTAACGTCAAATCGCAACGTCGGATGCGGATCGCGAAAACCGTGCAGTCGGTCGGCTGCATTGCGGGCGAATTTCAACGTCAGTTTTTTGCGCCGGGCCGCAGCCAGTTTTTCTTCGGGTGCCATCCGCAGAATTTCCGCGTCATAGCCATCTGCCAGAATGAGGCCGGTTTCCTCTGGCAAAAGTTCGGTCGGGAAATCGGCGTCAACCGCCCAGAAATACCGATCGCACCAGTCAAGGTATCCGCGCCATTTATTATCAGACGTGAAATCCAGGCGCGACGATTTACATTCCACCACCCAAATCTCGCCCTTTGGACCCAGCGCCATCACGTCGACCCGCAAACCGGAAATCGGCACGAATTCTTCAAGCGTCAGAAAATCATATTGCCGCAGATGGCGGCAAACGCCCCGCGCCAAAAGCTGCCCTGGCATCAGATCAGTGGTCATGAGGTATTAATGAACATTTC
>DJBQ01000183.1 GCA_002430125.1 Rhodobacterales bacterium UBA5972 | reverse complement strand
CAAGGCAGCAAACCCCAATGTCCGCATTCTGGGTTGTTCAACGCTGGCCATCCCTTTGGCCTATCTGCGCCCGGTTTTTGCGCTTGGTGGCGGTGACTATATGGATGCGCTGGCGATCCATCCTTACTCAACGTCGGTGGAACAACTGGCCCGTCAGGTTGCGCTCGTGCGGCGTATCCCGCAGGCGCGGCTGATGCCAATTGAAGTCACCGAATTTGGCAGCACCGATCCAATCCAGGCGCCTGCCAAACTGTTAGAAGGCTTCTGCCAGATGGCTCTTGCCGGTGTGACCCGTCTGGTTTGGTATCCGCTCAGTGCGCGCGGTGATGGTTTGGTGCCGTTGATTGATGCCAAAGGCGGTATCACCAATGTCGGGCGCAGTTTCGGGTTCATCCAGCAACAATTGGTCGGTCGCCATGCGGCAAATTTTGCACCTGACCCATTTACCTATGCCTGCCGGTTTGAAGAAACCCGTCTTGTCATCTGGGGTGAGCCACGCGCGATGACACTCTCTCAAGGTCTTGAGGCGTTTGATGCCACGGGATCACAAATCGCCGGCAATGACCTGACCCTGTCTATGGAACGCCCCATGCTGGTAATTGGCGATCAGCCCATCACAATTGGCGAAAATGTAACGCTGTCAGCGCAAACCATTGTCGCCGACAGTATGCACCAATTCGGCTATCCCGAAACAGGCGAGGACTGGGTTGTCACCGATCCGTCAAACGATTTACCCGGCGCAAGGGTCAGGAAATTGCGATGGTGCTCAGCCCTGATCAGGAATGCCCGGCGACGTTGTGGACACCGTCGCTTGCCTATCCTACCAATGGCAATATCCGCCTGACCGACAGCTTTCTGCGTCCCGATGGCAACAAAAATAGCCCGGTTGAAGTTGTCCACAGATACTCCGCAGATCGCCGGATTGGCCTTTCCGTTAAAGCACTTTGGGCGGTCCGGACTGATCAGGGCGACGGCGTGTCCATCTCGGTCACGCTGAACGGCCACAAACTGGCAACCTGGTCCGGTAAAGGGGCCCATAGTTATGTCAGCAAGCCTCTGATTCTAAAGACCGGCGATCAACTGGATTTCAATGTCGGGCAGAACGGAAATTCTGTTGGCGATGTGACGGATTACCGGATCACCTTACGCGAAACGCGATAAGTTCAAAATCTGCTGGGTTTCGGGCCGTTTCCTTTGTCGGCTCGCAGCAAAAATGAAACAGCCCGCAAAACCATGGCGCGGACACGGCGGCCAACGAAATGACGGTTAAGCTCGTCGTCGTTATCAGCGACACGGCGACCGCGCGCGGAGGGGCCACAGCCTTGGCCTTGCTGTCAGCAGAACTGCTGCGCGCCAAGGGTCTGAACGTGACTTTCATCACAGGGGACGACGGCGACAATGCGGATCTTACAGCTTTGGGGGTCGAGATTATTGCCGCCAAGGGACAGGAATTGCTGCGCCGAAGGCCGTTGAAATCCGCCGTGGAGGGCATTCACAACCATCAAACCCGCAATCTGATCGCCGAGTTCATTGCCACCCGCGACACGTCCGACTCCATCTATCACGTCCACGGGTGGGGGCAAATATTGTCGCCCAGCATTTTCGCTGCCCTGCGCAAGGTTGCCAGCCGCACAGTGATCCATTGTCACGATTTCTTTTTGGCCTGCCCGAACGGGGTGTTTTTTGACTTTCAGAAGGAACAGGATTGCACCCGCAAACCCCTTGGCCTGTCCTGTGCTTTGACCAATTGCGACAAGCGCTCGTACGTTCATAAAGGTTGGCGGCTGGCGCGCCATGGGGTGTTTCGCCGCCTGTTTGACCAAAAACTGCCATGGGGTGCCGTTGTTTTGATCCATCCCGATATGCGACCCCAGATGGAGTTGGCCGACTATCCGGCAAACCGCCTGCTGACAATGCGAAACCCGGCGTTGCGGTTCAGCGAAAGTCGGATCAAAGCCGAAAAAAACAAGGGCTTTGTGTTTGTTGGCCGGATCGAGCCGGATAAAGGCATCGTTGAACTGGTCAATGCAGCGACAAAGGCGGGTGTGCCTTTAACCGTGATCGGCGACGGCCCTTTGCGTGCCTCATTGGCCACCAGCCATCCGGAGTTTGACTTTCCCGGCTGGAAAACCCGCGCGGAAATCGGCGCGCTGATCCAGAATTGCCGTGCCTTGGTCATGCCCCCGCGGTTTCGCGAACCCTTTGGGTTGGTCGCGGTCGAGGCCTCGCAAAGCGGTTTGCCAGTGATCCTGCCAAATTCAGCCCTTTTGGCACCCGAGATCACGTCAAACGGCTTGGGCTTTGCCTGTAACATCCGCGACATTCAGCAATTCACGGAAACCCTGGCGCAAGTGGCCGCCCTGCCAGACGCCGAAATCCGCGCCATCAGTGAACGCGGATATGCCGGCGATATCGAACTGGGGCTAACCCCGGAAAACTGGGTCACCGCCTTGATTGCAGTCTATGACCGACTTGTCGGCAAGGCGGCATGGGAATGCAGATCGTCCCCAGCACATTTCTGGCGCTTGCAGTGATCCTTTTGCTGCTGTGGCGCGGACCGTTTCGCGGTCTTTGGCTTTTCTTGCTGTTAACCCCGTTTGGCGCCGCAGCGGCGTTCAACCTGCCAGCTGTAGGCGGCGCGTCTATCGGAGTGATGGATTTGGCAGCGGTGGCCCTGTTCGCGATAGAGTTTCTGACGCCCGACGGGATTGCGCGGCTTGCCAGCACAATGCGCGCAGGTCAGCCGGGATTTTACATCATGCTGCTCGTCGCGTTTGCGATAATTTCGGCGGTGTTGCTGCCGCGCCTGTTTCAGGGGGCCACAGATGTTTTTGGCCTTTCGCGCGCCGACAATCAAACCACGATCGTTCTGGTGCCGCTTCGGCCCACAAGCGGTAATTTCACCCAACTGTTTCGCATATTGCTGGACGCCATGACGTTTCTTGCACTGGCAACAGTGTTCCGCCTGCGCCCGGATCCGCGCCCGGTTCTGACCGCGATGATCGTCGCCACTGCCGTGCACCTGGCCCTTGGCGCGGCGGATGTTCTGACCGTCAACATTGGTGCGCAAAGCGTGATGGATGTGATCCGCACCGCGAATTACGACATGCTGGTGGGCAATACCATGGGCGGCATTACCCGGATGATCGGCGGTTTTCCCGAGGCCAGCTCGTTTGGATATTACACATTAGGGCTGTTCGGGTTCTGGCTGCAGTACTGGATTTTCGGCCAAAGACGCGGGCTGGCGCTTGCGATGTTGGCGATCAGCGGTTTTCTGTTGATCCGCTCAACCTCGTCGTCATCTTATGTGGCCGGTTTCGTGTTCCTTTTGACCTTTGCGCTGATATCCGTGACGATCGGCGCGCAAAACAAGATCAGCCGCCGTGGTCTGTCTTTGGCGTTCAGCGGCGGCTTAATCGCGTGGCTGGCCCTGCTCGCGATTTTCACCGCCTACCAAACGATCGAACCGCTGACCGCTTTCCTTGACTCGGCCTCGTTTGACAAAGCCGACAGCAGTTCCGGGGTCGAACGCATGCGCTGGAACACCCATGCATGGCAGAGTTTTCTGGATACGTGGCTGATGGGGGCGGGCATCGGATCGGTGCGCGCATCAAACTGGTTGCTGGCATGTCCGGCCAGTATCGGGCTGATCGGCACCAGCTTGTTTCTTGGGTTTCTGTACACGTTGGCGCGGCTGCCTTCGATCAGCCAAACGCCCAAGCGTGACGCCGTAATCCGCGCCCTGAAAGCTGGTTGTCTTGTGGGTGGCGTAGTTGTCGAGCACGAGATGCACGTCGCGCGGCTTGAGGACAGCGCGGTCGATGCGGCGCAAAAAGCGCAGGAACTCCCTGGCCCCCCTCTCGTGGTTTGCGGGCAAACCACTGCCGGGCAGTGGGTGGCGCGGCAGGCATTCGCCGATGACCATGCCCGACTTCACATCGAGTGCTGCGAACAGCGTGGTCGTGCCGTGGCGCTTGTAATCGTGGGTCATCGTTTGCGCCCGACCTTTCTTGAGGGGAAGCCCTGGCTGGGTCCGGTCAAGTGCCTGAATCTGCGACTTTTCGTCAACGCAAAGCACGACCGCTCGCTCTGGCGGATCGAGGTAAAGTCCGACGATATCGGTGACTTTCTCCTCGAACATCGGGTCGTTCGACACCTTGAACCCGCGCGTCAGGTGCGGCTTGAGACCGGCTTCTGCCCAGATGCGCCCCACGCTCGACGGCGAAATGCCCACCGCCTAGGCCATCGCGGCGCGGCTCCAGTGCGTGGCATTGGGCGGGGTCTGCTGCACCGTCGTGGTGATCACCTTCAGCCGGGTCTCCCGGGGCAGAGGCGGCACCCTCGAGGGGCGGGTCTTGTCGCGTCTGAGCCCGGCCACGCCCTCGTCAAGATAGCGCGCCTGCCAGCGCCAGACGGTGGGCTTGGACGTTTCTGCGCGCCGCATGATCTCGTTGGTGCCACAGCCATCTGCCGACGCCAGCACGATCTCGGCTCGCCAGACAACCTTGCGAGGCGTGTTTCGGTCGGTGAGCAGAGCTTGAAGCTGCCCACGGTCGGCGGGGTTCAAATACAAACAAATGTCATCGCGTCTCATGTCCAGACAGTGACACACCTGATCAAGAATGGGAATCCTTTGTCAGGTGGGGAACACTAGATGATCAAGGGCAACCCGAGCTAGAGGTCACGCTGACCGGCGTCTTGCAGCGCCGCAGATTGTCCGGAGATCAGCCATGACTCTGCGTTCCACCCTCAAAGCCGCGATCCTGCGCGCGCGGGTATCGCGCCCGGATGCAGGTCGGCACCGCCCGTCCGCCACGTTTTGCCGGGGCTTTTGGCGATCGAACCACAGCCATCGCCAGCCTGCCACCACAAAGCCGCGCTGGATATGACGACGATGCCGTGGCCGAGGTTTCATTTCAGGCGATGTGCAAAATCACCCCGTGGGATTACCCCATCCTGTTCTGGCTGCAACGTCTGATTACCGACGATTACAGGATCGTTGATGCAGGCGGGCATCTTGGCACCAAGTATATCGCCTTTGATCCGCTGCTTGATCTTTCGCGCACCGAATGGACGGTTTTTTGATCTTCCTGCAATCATCAACACCGCCAGGAAAAAGCGGGCGCTCGGCGACATCCCAGCGCAAATCCACTTTCAGGATAACCCCGCTGCAACCGGCACTGCAGATCTGTTGCTGGCCTCTGGTTTGCTGCAATATCTGGACACGCCTTTTACCGATTTTATCAAGGCATTGCCAGAACCACCCATGCATATCCTGTTGAACAAAGTCGCCATGCGGGATGGTGACGCCTTGGTGACGCTGGAACAGATCAGCCCCAACCGCGTGCCTTACCGGATCCGAAATCGACAAAATTTCGAGGCAGAACTGACCCATTCCGGCTATGTCATCCGCGACACATGGCTTATTCCCGAGCTTGCCCACACAATCACCACCCATCCGTGGCTTGGCGCTTCGGAAAGCCGTGGTTACCTGATGGAACGCGCCTGAAACCCGTTCAAACCTTCGTGAAGCGGCTGCAACCCATCTGGTAGTCTGAAAAATTTTCACCGCATCATATGGACAAGTGGAACACGATGTTCTATTTTTGTTCCCTATTGACCAAACGAAAGACGGTGACTGCCATGTATACTGAAACGTCCTTGATCCCCGGCCCGACCCCTGCTCAGGTTGATTATGCCCGGAAAATCGCGCTGCGGCTGCATCAGGCCATTCCGGCGGATGATATTGCTGACCGGCGCGCGCTGTCCAATTGGATTGCCTCGCACCAAAATGCCTTCAAGACCGCCTCGGCGGTTTATGACCGTTCGCCCGGTGCGACCTCCAAACAAGTGGCCTACGCGGAAAAAATCGCCCGCCGCCGCCGGATGAACGTGCCTGACGAATGCTTTCGCGATGCTGGTTTGATGTCGCACTGGATCAGTTCAAATAAATAGGGCTGCGG
>DJBQ01000096.1:5765-11237 GCA_002430125.1 Rhodobacterales bacterium UBA5972 | reverse complement strand
CCGGGGCGTTGGCAGTTGTGATGGTGTCGCTGGTTGCCAATCACGGCGTTCAATATCTGTTTGCAACGGTCATATTGATGGGGCTGATCCAGATTGCAATAGGTCTGATGCGCTGGGGCAAGTTTATCCGCATGGTGCCACATCCGGTAATGCTGGGTTTTGTGAACGGTCTGGCGATCGTGATTTTTCTGGCGCAACTTGAACAGTTCAAAGTACCCGGCCCCGATGGCGGCCACGTCTGGATGAGCGGCATATCCTTATGGATCACCCTTGGATTGGTCGCGGCAACCATGGCGCTGATATGGCTGACGCCCAAAGTGACCAAGATTATTCCCGCACCTTTGGTGGCAATCGGCGTTGTCGCAACAGCAGCAATCGTGTTTAATCTGCCGGTGCCGCGCGTGGCGGATCTGGCCTCGGTCGCGGGCGGGCTGCCGACCTTTGCCCTTCCTGATGTGCCGCTGACCTTTGAAACGTTTGAGATCATACTGCCATATGCTGTGATCTTGTCGCTGATCGGACTGATCGAAAGCCTGCTGACCCTGAACCTTGTCGGCGAGATGACCGGTGGTCGCGGTGGCGCCAGTCGGGAATGTGTCGCACAAGGGGCGGCCAATACAGTTACCGGTTTTTTCGGCGGCATGGGTGGTTGTGCGATGATCGGGCAATCAATGATCAACGTGAACTCGGGCGGACGCACCCGCCTTTCAGGCATTTCCGCCGCGCTGTTTCTGCTGATCTTTATCCTGTTTGCCAGTTCGGTGATCGACCTCATACCGCTGGCAGCCTTGGTTGGCGTCATGTTCATGGTGGTGATCGGCACGTTCGCTTGGCAAAGTCTGCGCATTTTACGCATTGTTCCTCTGTCGGATGCAGTGGTGATTGTGCTGGTTACCGGCGTCACCGTGGCCGAGGATCTGGCGACTGCCGTTGTTGTCGGGGTTATTGTCTCAGCCTTGGTTTACGCATGGAACGCCGCGTCACGCATTCACGCCAAAGTACGCCCATCAAAACGTGAAGAAGGCGCGTATGTTTACGAGATTGAAGGGCCGTTGTTTTTTGGTTCAGCCAGCCGGTTTCAAGAACTGTTTGATCCGGAAAACGATCCGGAAATGGTGATCCTTGATTTTGCGGACAGTCGCATTGTCGATCAATCGGCACTGCAAGCCATCGAAGCCGTGGCCGGAAAATATGCCGATGCGGGCAAACGTGTGCAGTTGCGGCATCTATCAAAAGAGTGCCACCGGTTGCTTACCCGCGCCGGGCAATTGGTTGTCGAAAACGACGACGATCCGGACTATGAACTCGCCATTGATTACGACATTCAACTGGGCCGGATCGGCGGGCATTAAGGCAAGGGCTGTTGCGCTATCAATCGAAAATGATGACGTTGCGTCTGGCATTGCCTGCCGCAGTATCGGCAATCGCTTCGTTGATCTGCTCAAGCGGATAGCGACGCGTCACCAATTCGTCCAGCTTCAGGCGGCCCTGTTTATAAAGTTCGACCAAATAGGGAATATCACGCGCCAGTACCGTGTCGCCCATGAAAGAACCCTTCATCGTCTGGGCCAGTGCTGCGACGTTCACAGGTTCATAACTGACTGTTGCACCCGATGCAGGCATACCGACCATAACCATCGTACCACCTGCACACAAATAGCGCATGGCGGACTGGTAAACCTGAACGGCACCGACAGTGACCAGAACGTAATCCGCACCACGCCCGCCGGTCAGAGCCTTGACCGCGCGATAGGGCTTGTCGCTGCTGGCTAGGATACCGTGGGTCGCCCCGAACTCCATCGCGGTATCAAGCTTTTCCTGGCTAAGATCGACGGCAATGATCTTGGCAGCACCGCAAATTGCAGCACCCTGAATGGCATTCAATCCAACCCCACCCGCGCCGATCACCACAACATTCGCGCCGGGCCGGATTTGCGCGGTATTGGTGGCCGCCCCAACGCCGGTAATAACCCCGCAAGACAGCAAACAGGCTGATTCCATCGGAATATCATTCGGGATTTTCACGACCTGGCTTTGGTCAACAACGCAGCGTTCAGCAAATGCACCGGTATCCAGACCGTGCTCCAGAACTCCCCCGTCCAGGGTCGTTAGCGGGCCATGGGCGCGATCATATTTAGTTTCACAAATCGCCGGATGGCCACCGCCGCAAGTGGCGCAATGACCGCAGGACCGCAGCAAAGTGGCCAGAACGGTGTCGCCGATTTCAAGCCCGGTCACGCCTTCGCCGATGGCCACCACGGTCCCCGCTGCCTCGTGGCCGTATACTGCGGGCAACGTACCACCCCATGCCCCTTCTGCAAACAGGATGTCGGAATGACAAATCGCACAGGCGGCGATCTTGACCTCGACTTCGCCTTTTAACGGCGGGCGCAAATTCACCTCTTCTATTTTCAGAGGTTCTCCGAAGGCGTGGCAAACGGCAGCTTTCATGGCGATGTTCCTTATTCAGACATGGTATATTGTTGCTTTGGCTAACGCCGGATTACCATAGGCAATCAGCACGCTTTTTCGCATCTTTTGGACTTTCACCGGGGTTACGTAACGTCGGGCTGAGTTGTCGGCTTAAGCGAGTTGACGTGCATTCCAAAAATGAACGTTCGCCATTAGGTTGCATTTCTTGTGCTAATTCAGTCAGATAGCCATTTTTTTACAGAATTTAATCAATCTTTAGCGGATTGTTAGCGGTTTGTTAACAGAGTAGGACAAAATTTCCGGCAAAAGAAACAGGCTCAGATTACACAATATGCAGGTCTTGAAAATACTAGCGCGTTTCTCGCAGCGCCCGCTGCCCGGTCTGAAGCGCGTCAGGCAAATCGGCTTGGCCGCAGCAATACCGGTTGGGGTTCTGGCGGTCGTTATTCTGGTCAGCGGCAGTGGGGAAAGCTTGATATCCCAAGGACCAATTCAGTCCGGGCATTCAGACGTTGCTTGTGCCCAGTGCCACCTGCCTGCGCCGGGCAGCATTCGCCAGCAAATGCAGCAAAACGTGCGGTACCTGCTGGGTGCTTCCCCCAGCCACGCGGATTTTGGCTATCAACCCGTGCGATCCGAGGCGTGTCTGACCTGCCATCAACGTCCGAACGAGCGCCACCCGATTTATCGTTTTCGCGAACCTCGTTTTCAAACAGCCGTTGCCGAGATCAATGCAACCACCTGCCTTGGGTGCCACGGCGAACACCGCGATGAACGGGTCGCAGTTGAACCGGTTTTCTGCAAATCCTGCCATGCCAAACTGGTGCTGAAAATCGATCCGCTAGATGTTCCACACGACGAATTAATCGCAGCAAAGGACTGGTCTAGTTGCCTTGGTTGCCACGACTTTCACGGCAATCACCGCACGCCTGCGCCGATCCGACGGCTGGATGCGCATGAATTGGACGCGTTATTGGCCTATCTGAAAAACGGCTCAGACCCTTATGGGCATGAAAAAATCTATCAGGCGGTGATGAAATGAATTTATGGAAACCAACCCTATTGGGCAGCTTTGTCCTGATAGCAATCTATCTGTTTGTATCCGCCCCGCCCCCCCTTGAAACGGCCATCGGCCATGGAATTTCTGGGCGCACCGTCGAGGTGAAACGCATGTTCGACACGGTCGATGGGATAAACAGTGCTACGCGGACGCTTTACACCAAACGCATCGTTGGGGCTGGCTTGAAATCGGGAATGAAATTCGGTGAAGACTGGGCTGAACCGGGGGTGGACAAAGGCCCGCTTCCGGCCCTGTTCCTGCGACTGGTTGCGGCCGAACTCGAGGCACGACCTCCGCGTCTGGGGCTTTATCTTGGGTCGGACGAGCCGATCAATAAATCGAACCTTTTCAATGTTTTACAGGCCGAAACTTTTGCTGCCGTAAAGGCAGATCGAGCGCCGCATTTTGCGACGATTGAGGGCATTGGTCAGGTCGGTCTATACCCGGATTACGCCTCGGCAGCTGCCTGTGTATCCTGCCATAACGACCATCCTGACAGTCCTAAAACCGACTGGAAACTTGGCGACGTGATGGGGGCCACCACATGGACATTTCCGGATTCCGAAGTTGGCTCGGACGTTTATCTGGCCGTCGTCGAGGCCCTATATCATTCGATTGAAACCTCGTATCAGGCCTATTTGGCAAAAGTTTCCGGTTTTCAGAATCCGCCATTGATAGGCCCCCTCTGGCCTGAACCGGGCTTAACCGTCCTTCCGTCCTCTGCGGTTTTCATGGCGGAAGTGCGCCGTTTGAGCGCTGAAAGCGTATTGGACAATCTCGTCCTTTTGGAAAAAACAAGCCAATGAGCGCCCTGATCAAATCTGCTGCGCGCAGTTACGCTGTCTGGGGCGTTTCGTTGCTGTGCCTTGGTCTTGCATTGCTGACGATACGTCACCGCGAGTTGGTTGAAAGTTGGCCGATAAATTGGTTCCTGTGGCAGGTATTGACCGGGCTGATCTTGATGGGGCTATTGATCTATCAATGGGCCCTGTTGACAGCACGCCTAGTGGGCACCTCGCAATCTTCGCGCAAGCATTATAATTGGCACAGATATGTCGGGGTGGGGATGACGGCACTGTTCATCCTGCATGCTGTCAGATTTGGCTATTACTGGACATCGGCGCTGGCGATTATATTCCTGTTAAACGGCTTTGTCGGCCTGCTGAACAAGGAAGTCGTCACCTACAAGACCCGAGGACTGTATCTGATATGGTACGGACTTCATGTCAGCCTGTCCGCGGTTTTGATGCCTCTGACAGCGCTCCATATTTGGGTGGCATTGGTCTTTGAATAAGCCGCTTGCCTTTTCTGGCTGATCGCGCCTGAATGGGCGCGTCGTTTGGCTTATGGGATAAGACTATGGACATGATAACCGTAAATAAAGTGGTGTTGCATTACAGCGATCAGGGCGATCCCAATGGCAAACCGGTTTTGTTCATCAACTCGCTTGGCACCGATTTCAGGCTTTGGGATCAGTTGCTGCCACTGTTGCCCACAGGATTGCGTTTCATACGGTACGACAAACGCGGTCACGGGCTGTCCAGCGGGCCGCTTGCCCCATATTTCATGGGTGATCTGGTGGCCGACGCAGCCGGATTGTTGGATGCGCTGCATGTAAAATCAGCTATTGTTGTCGGCCTGTCGATTGGCGGCATGATTGCGCAGGGTCTGGCGGCCGAACGGCCGGATCTTGTTGCGGCGATGGTTTTGTCCAA
The DNA here is from genome assembly GCA_002430125.1 of Rhodobacterales bacterium UBA5972. Taxonomy (GTDB): domain Bacteria; phylum Pseudomonadota; class Alphaproteobacteria; order Rhodobacterales; family Rhodobacteraceae; genus UBA5972. Next base: position 6,029 of record DJBQ01000096.1, on the reverse strand, counting down.
TACAGGCGCGAAAATCGGCACCCCGGATGTCTGGGATCAACGTATTGCAACTGCGCGCAAAGGCGGGATCGAGGCATTGGCGGATGCCACGCTGGAACGCTGGTTTTCAAAGGATTTTCACGCCAACCGGCAACCTGAACTGGCCGCATGGCGCGCCATGCTGACCCGCACTTGGGTCGAAGGTTACCTGGGATGTTCAGCGGCGATTTCCGAGACCGATCTTTACGACAGCACGGCGCGCTTACGGCTGCCCACTTTGGGGAT
>DJBQ01000096.1:0-5708 GCA_002430125.1 Rhodobacterales bacterium UBA5972 | reverse complement strand
GGGGATTGCCGGAACCGAAGACGGATCAACCCCGCCTGATCTGGTGCGCGAGGCGGTTGAACTGATACCAGGGTCAGAGTTCGCCCTGATCCGCGGCGTCGGCCATTTGCCCTGCGTTGAAAATCCAGCCGAATATGCAGCAATCCTTGCGTCGTTTTTCGAGCGGGTCAGTTAACTGTTACATCTGCCCAGGCAGATACAGAGCGATTGACGGGATCAGTACCAGCAGCGCCAAGCGGATTATGTCAACGATCCAGAACGGCGTGACGCCTTTGAAGATTGTGGCGGTGGAAACATCCCCCACAACGCCCTTCAGCACGAACACGTTCAGCCCCACAGGTGGAGTAATCAGGCTGATCTCAATCACCACAACGACGATGATGCCAAACCAGATCGGGTCAAAACCCAGCGATGTCACCAGCGGAAAAAAGATCGGCACGGTCAGCAACATCATCGACATGCTTTCAAACACGCATCCCAGAACCAGATAGACCAGCAGGATCACCATCATCACGGCCATTGGCCCGAAGCCGGTTGACTCGACCAGCGATAGAAGCCCCTCGGGCAGGCCAGCGCGGTTGACGAAGTTTGAAAACACATGCGCCCCGATCAGCACCGCGAACAGGCCCGCAGTAGTGTGGGCGGTTTCCACCAGTACATTGATCGTGTTGCTGATGGTCAATGTTCCGCGCGACAGGGCAATCAGAAAAGCGCCGGTTGCGCCCATTCCTGCAGCCTCGGTTGGTGAGAACGTCAGACCCAAAGGCAATGGCCATTCATTCAGCGCGCCGTAAAGTCCGCCAATGACCAAAAAAAACAGCAACAGAACCGCCCACACGCCGCGCAAGGCGACAAAGCGATCTCGCAAGCCAGTGCGTTCGCCTGCAGGGCCACTTTCGGGGCGCATGATGATCGTGAATTTGACCGCAACCAAATACAGCAATACCCCAAGCAAGCCAGGGAGGATGCCCGCGATGAATAATTTTCCGGGGCTGGTATTGGTCAGAAAGCCATAAATCAACAAGATGACCGATGGCGGGATCAAAATGCCCAACGTGCCACCCGCCGCAATCGAAGCTGTGGACAGGCTGTCATCATATCCATATTTGCGCATCTGCGGCATCGCCACTTTGGACATGGTAGCGGCGGTTGCCAGCGAAGACCCGCAGATCGCCGAAAACCCGGCGCACGCCACGATAGTTGCCATGGCCAAGCCGCCCCGAAGGTGGCCCATAAAGGCATAAGACACCTGATAAAGCTCGCGCGAAAGACCGCCTTTATTCACGAACAATCCCATCAGGATGAACAACGGCACCACGGACAGGCTGTAATTTTGCGAGGTTTCAATGAACAAACGCCCCGCCAACGACAGGGACGCTTTGAAATTTGTGATATTGGCATACCCAATAAAGCCAACGACCCCCATTGCAAGCGCAATAGGCATGCGCAGAAAGATCAAAGCCAGAACGATTGCAAAGCCGATAGCAGATTCTAGCATCAGAATTTTATCCTTTGAGGGGCAAAGATGCGCGCAAGGCCGCGGGCAATCAAGGTAAGTGCTGTAATCAAGGTAAAGGCCGCTATGAACCAACTGGTCAGGTGCTGCGGCCAGCCCATATACTCGGTCACTTCACCGTAAGAGCGAAACCGCTCGGCTTGCACAAAAATGCGCCAAGCTGGCCATAACAGAATGACGCCGCTGACCAGATCAATCGTAATGTCGCGCAGCCGGGCCATCATGTGCGAAAAGAACGGATCCATCAGATCGACGATAATATGTGTGCCGCGCCAGGATATGACCGGCAGCGAGGTGAAAACGATAATCACCATGAAAATTCGGGTCAGTTCAGTGGCCCATTCAATCGGGTTATTGATGGTTGAGCGTAACAGAACATCCGAAAAGGTCATGATCATCATGATAAAGAGTGCAGCGGCTGCCAGCCAAGATGGGGCAACCACCAGATAGTGCCAGAGCGAGGGTTGGCGCAGTCGGCTTTCCCATGCATTTGCACCATCGGTTTCTAACTGTTCAGACATCTGCGCCCCCCGTCGTGATTGCAGGGCCAAATCGGCCCTGCAAAAGTCTTATCGGCCAGTCAGCCGGATCAATAGTTTTTCATCTGATCCATGATGAAAGCGCGCGCCGCATCTGCATCAAACCCAGCGGCATTAGCTGCTGCCAAATTGCTGGCGATAATCGGCGCGGCAATTTCCTGCCACTTCGCAACGTCCTCAGCCGAAGCCTCGGTTAGCGTATTGTCAGCGTTGTCCGTAATGGCTTTCATTCCAGCTACGTCAATTGCATCCCAGACCTTGCCACCCATCATCGACAGATGCTCGCCGAAAACTTTGTCAAGTGCGGCCTGATCCGCTGCCGAGATTTCGGCCCATTTGTCTTCGTTCATGATCACCGCAAACGAACCACGGTAAAAGCCGCCCGGAACGCGGTAGGTATGCTTGGCAACTTCGTACAATTTAAAGCTGGCCTTGCCTTCCATTGGCATCATCACGCCGTCAGCCGCATGCGACGACAGGGTTTCATAGACTTTCGGGGCAGGAACATTGATGCCCGATGCGCCAAGAGCTTTGCCCACGTCACCGGCAACGCCGCCACCGATTCTAAGTTTCAGGCCGGAAATCTGATCAAGCGAACTGATCTTGGTACTGTTGTGCAAGACGCCAACACCATGGGTCATCAGGCCGACCAGTTTCACGCCTTTATGCTCGTTTGCTGCAGCAAAGAATTTTTCATATGCGCGCCAATAAGCAACCGAAGCAGCCTCAGCACTGCCTTCATAGCCCGGCAATTCGATGATCTTTGTCGAAACAAAACGACCCGGTGTATAGCCGTGGAAAATCCACGTCATATCAGCAGCGCCATCTGCAACCACGTCCAACAATGCCGGAGGTGGGGCCAGACCGTATTTAACTTCGCCGGTGACGCGGCCATCGGTGGCGGCTTCCATTTCGGCGATCAGCTGCGGCCACAACATGGCGTTAATGCCGTGCGAAGGCGGCGCCCATGAGGCGATTGTGATGGTTACATCGGCAGCATAAGCCGCAAACGATGTACAGGCTGCCATTGCAAGGCCTGCTGTAAGTTGGGTGAATTTATGGGTAAGTCGCATGTTGTCTCCCTTGGTTGATGCGATGAAGGTTGGAATGTCTTCTGTTATTAACTGACCTACCGGTCGGTCTATTTCACCTATGACCTTTCGTCAACGGCAACCAAGCCCGGCCGGGTTGACCCAAAGCAAATCACAGACCGTTCTATCAGTCAATATTTCATGCTTGAATTAAATTGGATCTAGCGGGCGGCTAATTTGGCTGAAATCCGGACACCAAACGCCTGAGGCCAAAAATTGCGCCAACGATAATTGCCGCAACCGTTACCGGCGCTGAATAGGCCAGCGTTGAAAACGCAGTAAGGCCCTGCCCGATCGAACATCCCAATGCGATCACACCGCCGACGCCCATAAAGGCCGCCCCCATCATCTGACGCCCCAATTCCTGAGGGTCTTCGCAAGCTTCCCAACGGAAATGACCTTTTATTAACGACCCCAGAAAGCCGCCGAGAATTACCCCAACGACAGAGCCAATGGAAAAGTTCAGCCCGCCCGCAGTGGAAATCATTGCGTAACTCACGGTGCGGGCAAGCGGTGCGGTGAACGAATGGCTTTGCACATCAACGCCGCCAAGGCTGTCTTGTGCCAAAAAATTTGTCCCCCACCAGCCGGACACGATCGCCAAGCCAACCATGACTGCCCAAAAGACCGAAGCCTTCGACTCCCGAAGATTGCGATAAGAAATACCCCAGATGAAAAAGCCCAAAGCAACCACGCCTGCCAATATCAATGGCGAAAGGCCCGTCAGGCTTAAGAACAAGCTACCAAACCCCTGGTCGCCGTCGGATGGTCCCTGCGGAAACAACCGTTCGCGCAGATAAGCAAGCGGGCCGCCCAAGGTAACGCCAGCGAAAATCGCCATGACCAATACAACAATAAGCGCCCGCAGATCGCCACCACCAATCCTGGCCAGCGCGCTAAAGCCACAATTGCCCGCATATGCCATGCCGTATCCAAACATCAGGCCTCCAACGATACTGGCGATCGGATTCCAGGCAATCGAATGGTAAAAGGATTGCGCCAGCGACAGACCGGTGAATTCAGCCAGTAAAAATGTACCGAGTATCGCGACACCTAACGCCAAGCCCCACATCCTGAGGCGGGTTTGATCGTCACCGTAAACCGCGCTTTCAATCGCGCCAAGCGTACAAAAGTCGCCCAAGCGCACTGACATACCCATAACAACGCCGCCGCCAAGTCCGACCAAAGCTGCCAGCATTCCGACTGATAATCCGTCCATCTCAGGCCCCGCGCACAATTGGTTTCATGAGCTTGCGCTCGGTTTCGGTTCGCAAAACATGTCGTAGATCAACGTCAGAATTCGCTCCGATTTCTTCCCGTTCAAAGAATAATAAATCGCCTTACCATCGCGACGGTAATTCACCATGCCTTCAAGCCTTAGCCGGGCCAGCTGTTGCGACACGGCAGCTTGGCGATATTTGAGCAATTCCTCTAGCTCGGTCACCGATTTCTCGCCCGAGGCCAGGTGGCACAGAATCATCAGCCTGCCTTCATGCGCCAAAGCCTTCAGAAAATCGGCCGCGGTTATGGCGTTTTCATGCATCAGGTTAACTTCCCTGTCGCCGAACCCCATAGTCACACCCGTTATCGTCATTCATTCGCCTCGCTTCTTTTTCCCGGCATGCTCAGGCGGGTTTTCACTCCCCTGCCCTCGCGCAGTGAGACGCAGCTGCTCTGGTCCCGTTCTGGGTGAACCTGCCATATTTTTAGGGCCGTGATCAACCGAAACGCGCATTCTTTTTGTAATGGCTATGTCCACGCGGCTATCAGCTCAAAACCGGCCGCTTTCACGATTTCACTAGGGCCTTGTCAAGATCTGCCAACATGCGCTCCAGTAAGCCCCAAAAGAACGCCTCTCCGGGGTAACCTTCGATGCGATTGACTTCAACACCGTTCTCAAGCAGCACGAATGTCGGCGTATAAACCGCCCGACGCTCAAGCGCGATATCGGCAGGCAGAGCAGCGTGAACGTCAATGACCGTAAGCGGAGCGTGCTTGCCTTCTGCGGTTTTGCCATAAATCGGGCCAATCTCGCGGCGCCACTTATCGCACCAGTAACAGCCGGACGCCTCGAACATCACCAGACGGGTTTCCGCACGGCTTGGTGCGGAAAAAATCAGGGATGCCGTCAGACAGATGATTGTCAACGCAAAGCGAGTCACGGCGTTGTCCCAAACAATTGATTGTTTACATATTCAAGATATAATATGTTTTCGAAAGCAAAGCAAGGAATCATGATGCTGTTTGACGTTTCCTATTTCGGTGCGGCTGTGGCCGGGCTTCTTTCGTTCTTTTCACCCTGCATTCTGCCCATGGTGCCATTTTACTTCTGCTACATGGCTGGTGTTTCTATGGCCGAACTGCGCGAAGACGGCATTGCGCCGGGTGCGCAGCGGCGATTGTTCATTTCGGCGATATTTTTCGCCCTTGGCGTCACCACAATTTTTGCGCTTTTGGGATTAGGCGCGACAGCAATGGGTCAGGCGTTCCGGGAATGGAAGGACATTCTGTCATATGGCGCCGCCGCATTAATCTTTGTCTTTGGCCTGCATTTTCTGGGCG
>DJBQ01000022.1:417-4844 GCA_002430125.1 Rhodobacterales bacterium UBA5972 | reverse complement strand
TTGAGTATTTTTGAAACTATGATATTAAGATTAGCGGTAAGCGCGCCAATCTTCGGGTGTGTCCAGATCGGTGAGGGCGGCGTCGCCGGTGGTTTTGATCAGCTTTACGGCGGCAGCATTGGCCTTCAGGATGTCTTTCCCACCTTTGTCGCCCTTTTGTGCCGCAAGCTGTGCGAAATAGCTTTTGTCAAACAGAACCGGATGTCCGGGTAGGTCCGCCTGGGTTGCGGCGCGACAAATCATCCTACTATTTGGGTGAAAGGCGTCGATCAGAGCGTTGAAATCATTCGCAGAAACGTCAGGCATATCAGCCAATGCAATAATCACGCCCTGGCAATCTGCAGACAGGTTTTTCAGACCACTTGAAATGCCAGCAGCCATGCCGTCCTGCCAGGTCGGATTGGTAATCTGTGTCAAATCAAGCCCGTCTAGCACCGCACGGCGGGCATGGTCGTCGGGCCGTAGAATTGTGATCACAGGGCGGGCATTGCTTGCCAAACAAGCCTTGGCTGTCCGGCGCAGCAATGCTTCGCCGTCAATGTTCTCCAATAATTTATCACGGCCTTGCATGCGGCTTGATGCGCCTGAGGCCAATAAAACGATCGCAATTCTAGGCAGATGGACCATAATATTTGTTACTACACAAACAAATTTGTTGAGCGGCGGTTGCGCCCGCGCTAGCCTTACAGCAAGATTTGAAACAGGCAAGGGTAAAGGAACAGGATATGCGGCGGTTCATCGACATTGATCTTTCTTCGCGCAGCGTAACCACACGGCAGCTTGAGGGGCGCGAAATCGCGGAATGCGGTCGTTATTTGATCACCCGGATGTTGCTGGATGAAGATGTGGCCGACAAGGATCCCCTGGGGCCGGAAAACCCGCTGATCTTTTCCGCAGGTCCGTTTGCCGGCACCAATTTTTCTAACGCCAACCGCCTGTCTGTGGGATGTAAGTCGCCCTTAACTGGCGGCGTGAAAGAGGCCAATTCTGGCGGTACTTTCGCTTTTGCGATGGGCCAGCTTGAAATTTCCGGACTGACGTTTCGAAGTGAAAGTGACGATTGGGTGGTGATCCATATCCCGCTTGAAGGCGAGATCAGGTTCCATTCCGCCGGTGATTACATGGGGTTAGGGGTGTTTGACACAGCAGCCAAGCTGCATACGGCCTTTGGTGACAAGGTCAGTCTGGCGATTTGCGGTCCGGTGGGCGAGTATCAAGGCTTGCTGGCGGGCATTTCCTTTTCTGACATTGACAACCGGCCGTCGCGTCTTGCGGCGCGTGGCGGTGTCGGTGCGGTGATGGGGGCGAAAAAGATCAAGGCTGTGGTGATTGACAAGCATAAGATGCCCACCATGAAAGACCGCAAGAAAGTCATGCAAGCCGTTAAGATGTATGGAAAATTGCTTGGCGAAAGCCCCGCCGTGCAAGCGCTTGAAAAGCTTGGTACGGCGATGGTGTCTGACCTGACAAATACTTTGGGAGCGTTGCCGACGGACAATTTCTCGTCTGGACAATCAACGCCGCAAGGGTCTGGGCCACATAAAATGGGCGGGGATTTCATTCGGGAGTTGAACTTGTCGCGCGGTGGTGAACCAAGTCACGCCTGCATGCCTGGCTGTCTGATCAAATGTTCGAACGTCTATATGAACGCGGACGGGATCGAGGTTGTGTCGCCACTGGAATATGAAACCATCGGGTTGCTTGGCACCAATTGCGGGTTGCGCGATCCGGATCAGGTGGCTTTGCTGAACGAGATTGCCAATGATCTGGGCGTTGACACGATTGAACTTGGCGGCATGATCGGCGTGTTGATGGAGGCAGGGCAGGCGGCGTTTGGTGATGTTGATTTCATGGTTAAGGTGCTGCAAGATCTGCGCGCCGGCAACGAACGCGGTCGGTTGCTTGCCACCGGTACGGCGCGCGTTGGGGCGCATTTTGACGTAAAACGGGTGCCGGTGATCAAAAAGCAGGCGATCAGCGCCTATGATCCGCGAATCATCGAAGTCACCGCAATTTCAATGATGGTTACAGCGCAAGGGGCCGATCACACCGCGGGCAATGCGCCGTCTTTTGTCAGTCATAACAAATCGGTGCGTGAAGTGGCGGCGGAAAGTTACCGGATGCAGGTCAATTCGGCGCTGGCTGACAGTTTTGGGTTGTGCGTTTTCGGCCGTTCGGTGACTGATGTGAACCGGCAGTTGATTGCAGATGCCATCAATGATGCGTTTGACGCGGGAATTGACGCGCAGTGGTTGATTGACATTGCGCGCGAAACATTGCGACTCGAGACCGAATTTAACAAACGCGCTGGCTTCACCGAGGCCGAGGATGAATTGCCCAGCTTTTTTGCCGATGAACCGTTGCCACCAACCAATCGAACAGCGCGGATGTTTGCGCGCGAAGTGAATGTCTATATGAAAGAGTTCAGCGCCGATAAAACGCTTGTGATCACATAGGGTGACCTTGATGGTGGTTTCGGTTTCCGGAAATGGCAGGGTTCTGACTTTGGGGGCCTTGCGGTTCCACGCAATTTGGTTGCGGGACAATGCACAAGATCCGGCAACACGCGCGGCGGGAAACGGGCAGAGATTGATCCGTATCGGGGATATTTCCGCTGAAACAAGCATAGCTTCGGCAACTGCGAACGGTGATGTGATCACAATTATTTTCATGCCTGAAGGTAAAGAAGTTACCTTTTCTTTAGAATGGCTTGTGGCACGTTCTTACGATCATTCACAGCCTGATACGGTAGGTTGGTTGCTGCCTGAACAGCAAAGTTGGGGCGGAGAATTGAACGCCTCGGTCCCCGTGGCTGACTTTGACGATTTGACAAATGACGGCGGCAAATTGCGAGATTGGCTGGCTGCTGTTCGCCGTTTTGGCTTTGCCAAAATTACCGGCGGGCCAACGGAAAGCGGCGCGTTGATGCAGGTGGCGGCGTTATTTGGCTATGTGCGGGAAACCAATTACGGCAAATGGTTCGAGGTCAGGGCCGAGATCAGTCCAACAAATTTGGCCTATACCGGAATGGGTTTACAGGCCCATACGGACAATCCTTACCGCGATCCGGTGCCGACGCTGCAGATCCTTTATTGTCTGGAAAACTCGGCTGAGGGGGGCGAAAATACCGTCGTTGATGGGTTTCGCGCGGCTGAACGTTTGCGAAACGAGGATCCGGAAGGGTTCGCCCTGCTGACGCGTTATTGCGCAAGGTTTGAATATGCGGGCGAGGCAGGTGTGCGCCTGCAAACGCGTCGCCCGATGATCGAACTAGGTGCAGACGGGGCATTGTTGGCGATCAGGTTCAACAACCGGTCTGCAGCGCCGATAACTGACGTGCCGTTTGACGCCATGGAGGCCTATTACGACGCCTATCGCCGCTTTGCCTTGATCATCGACGATCCGGCCATGGCCGTATCTTTCCGGCTCAATCCAGGCGAAAGCTTTATCGTTGACAACACCCGCGTGCTGCATTCACGCACCGCGTTTTCCAGTGGCGGCAGTCGGTGGCTGCAAGGTTGCTATGCCGACAAAGACGGATTGTTATCAACCCTTGCAGCCCTAGAGGAAAATTTATGAGCGTTCCTGACTTTGATACCCTGAATGCCAGCAACATCGTTGATTTCATTGGTGATATATTTCTGCGACGTGGTTCCGAAAGTTATCTTGGCGAAGATGTCACGATGTCGGAACACATGCTTCAGGGGGCTTTTCTGGCCGAACAGGCCGGGGCAGAAGACACGCTGATCGTCGCCGCATTGCTGCATGATATCGGCCATTACACCAACGAATTTGAAGAAGATGCGGCACAAGCGGGGCGGGACAATTACCATGAAACCGCCGGCGCGCGGGTATTGGAGCCGTATTTCCCTAAGATTGTCACGGATTGCGTTCTGTATCATGTTCCGGCCAAACGGTATTTATGCGCGACCGACCCAGAATATTTCGGACAATTATCCGAAGCTTCGGTCCAGACGCTGAAATTGCAAGGCGGGCCGATGTCGGCGGGGGAAGTCGCTGAACTTGATAAGAACCCCAATTTGCAAGCGATTCTGCAAGTTCGTCGCTGGGATGATGGCGGCAAGGTTAAGGACAAAACGACTCCGGATTTTGACCATTACGCGCCAATGCTCAGGCGCGTTGTGCGGGCATATGCACGCAGCAAAAATTAATGAAACGCCTGTTGCGCAGCGTGGTCGACTTACCGCCGGTCTGGATGCTGGTGTTTTTGGTGGTCATCTGGGGGCAGGCTAAGGCTTGGAATCCGTTTGGATTTCAAAACCAGAATGCGACGCTCGCGGGTTGGGTGTTGATTGTTTTGGCAGTTCTGTTGTCGGGCTGGGCTGCGCTGCAATTCTTGAAGAAACGCACCTCGATTGTACCGCGTAACACGCCGTCGGCGTTTATTGCCGAAGGCCCGTACCGGA
>DJBQ01000022.1:0-290 GCA_002430125.1 Rhodobacterales bacterium UBA5972 | reverse complement strand
TATTGCCGAAGGCCCGTACCGGATCAGCCGCAATCCGATTTATCTGGCGGACGCACTGGTTGTTCTTGGCTGGGCTTTGGTGATGGGATCAACCATTGGCCTCATACTTGTGCCGGTATTTATGGGTGTGATCACAAAGCGCTTTATAACCGCCGAAGAAGCCGGCCTGAAAGCCGCTTATCCCGACAGCCAAACCGCATTTTTCCGCAAAACCCGCCGCTGGCTTTAATTGTCTGCCAAAGCCTGCAAGCGCTTGCGAATAGAACCCGGATTGGCAGCATAAGTCGGCA
>DJBQ01000178.1:29297-32148 GCA_002430125.1 Rhodobacterales bacterium UBA5972 | reverse complement strand
GCTCGAATGGCTCATTGCGACCAAGCGGGCCCAAAGCCTCGGAAGGCTTTTGCTCGATCATGTCTCGTGGCCAGGCGACCTCGACAATCGCGCCACGTCGAATGGGGATTTCTTCGGTGTGAAGAAACGGATCAGACCCGTTGGCAAACGTAATTTCAGCGCCCGACCGCATCAAAAGCGTTTTCGCAATGAACAGGCCCAAGCCCATGCCCTCGTAACCGGGGCGCTTTGGGGAGGTTCGTTCGGACCGGCGCTTGCGCACAAAGGGATCGCCAATTCGTCCGATCAGATCGGAAGGATATCCAGATCCATCGTCTGCTATGGTTACAGAAATCTGCGCGTTGGACCATTTAACATCCACCCAGACATTGAGGTCAGCGAAATCAACTGCGTTTTGGATCAGGTTACGCAATCCATGGATGATCTCCGGTTGACGCCGGATGTTTGGCTGACGTTTTGCCGATTGGCCCGGTGCATCAAAGTTGAAATGCAGGTCCTTCCCGCGATCCTCATGCGGGACCGCAGCCTCGCGCACGACTGCTGAAATCGGCGCGTGGCGCAGGTGGCGATCATCTTTACCAGTGCGCCCCATATCACGCAAAATATCACGGCACCGGTCCACTTGCTGACCGATCAGTTCCAGATCTTCCTTTAGCTCGGGGTGTTCTTGGACATCTTGCAGCAACTCGCTGCTAACCAATTTGATTGTTGCGAGAGGTGTTCCCAGTTCATGAGCCGCCGCCGCAACAACACCGCCTAAATCTGTCAACTTTTGTTCGCGGCTGAGCGCCATTTGCGTGGCAATCAAAGCTTGTGACATAGAATGGGTTTCATATGTCACGCGCCGCGCGTAACTGCCCAAAAACACCACACCAATGATCAGGGATATCCAGAAACCAGATACAAACAGGTCAGGCATCTGAAGAACCAGCCCGTCCTTGGTTATCAAAGGCTCATAGTATCGGGACAAAAGCGAGATTAAGGACAGCGCAATCACGCCCAGAAAAAGCGTTGATTGCAAGCGCAAGGCAGTTGCCGAAATGGTTACAGGTGCCAGTATCAAAAGGGCGAAGGGGTTGTTCAGGCCGCCGGTCATATAAAGCAGGTAAACAAGCTGCAGCAGATCGAACAACAACGCTAATACAGTCTCGGGTTCAGAAAGTCGTTTGTTTTCAGGGTAAACGATGGTCGATGCTATGTTGAAAATGACCGATGCGCCGATCGCCAGTGCGCAAAGCCCGGTGTTCAGCGATAGCTCAAGCTGCCAACTGGCGAACAGTACGGCAGCACTTTGGCCAACGATCGCCAGCCAGCGCAGGTTTATCAGCGTGCGCAATCGCACCCATTCACTGCGTGCGCTGTTGTTCAGGATGGTGTTTGGAGGTTCGGCCATCGGGTACCGCCGTTTATTGTCGCACTGACGCTATCGTGCATTGATACTGTTGCCGTTAAGGTGGATCAACAGGTACATGTCAAAAGGATGCCGATATGACCCGTATCTATGTCTATGCCGCCGCCGTTCTGGTAACCCTCATGTTGGCGGGGGTGACTTTTCTGATGTTTCGCGGTCAGGGTGACGATCAGTTTGCGGATTGCAGAACCAGCCGGATCGCTGCTGGAAAATCGTCAATCGGTGGTCCGTTCACTTTGGTGAACAAGTCGGGGCGGACCGTGACAGACGCTGAGGTTTCAACAAAGCCCTCGCTGATCTATTTTGGCTATACCTATTGCCCAGATGTTTGCCCCGCTGACAACGCGCGCAATGCCGAGGCGATTGATTTGTTGACTGCCAAGGGTTTGGATGTTGTCCCGGTATTCATTTCCGTCGACCCGGCGCGTGACACACCCCAGGTTGTTGGCGAATTTGCCGGCTATATGCATGAGAAAATGATTGGACTTACCGGAACGCCCGAACAGATTAAGGCCGTTTCAAAGGCCTATAAAACCTACTATCGCAAAAACGGCGAGGGGGATGATTATCTTGTGGATCACTCGACTTTTACTTATCTAACCCTCCCAGATCACGGATTTGTTGAGGTTTTTCGCAGGGACGCCACCGCCAAAGCCTTGGCTGAAACCGTTGCCTGTTTTATCGGCGCGTCCTGATGCCGTTTGACCAAACGCCTTTGACACATTACAAAACTTGAAGGTGTATTTGCGGACGGGAAAAAGTAATGGCGGAGAATGAACTGGTAGAGATCGGTGAAGATAATTCATTGCTGTTGCTTGATGATGACGAACCGTTTCTGCGGCGTCTTGCCCGTGCGATGGAAAAGCGCGGTTTTGCAGTTGAGGCGGTCGAAACGGTGGCCGCTGGCAAGGCAATAGCAACCGCTCGCCCACCTGCTTACGCGGTCATTGACCTGCGTCTTGAAGATGGCAACGGGCTGGATGTGGTGGAGGTTCTGCGTGAACGCCGCCCGGACGCAAAGATCGTAGTTCTGACAGGATATGGCGCGATCGCAACAGCGGTTGCTGCAGTGAAAATCGGGGCGACTGACTATTTGTCAAAACCGGCTGACGCCAATGATGTGACCGCAGCCTTGCTGTCGAGTGGCGGCGGCCGTCCACCGCCTCCGGAAAATCCGATGTCGGCGGATCGGGTTCGCTGGGAGCATATTCAGCGGGTGTTTGAGCTTTGCGACCGCAACGTCAGCGAGACAGCGCGGCGCCTGAACATGCACCGTCGGACGTTGCAGCGGATATTGGCAAAACGCTCGCCCAAATAGTCGCAATTGCGGGAAACGATAAAGGGCGCAAAGCCGAATTTTCGCCCTTTTGTTGTGTCGGTGCCTAATCAGCACTGATCGGGAATTCGCAGAACCTGGCCTGGATAAATCTTATCAGGATG
>DJBQ01000178.1:28058-29212 GCA_002430125.1 Rhodobacterales bacterium UBA5972 | reverse complement strand
TGGATAAATCTTATCAGGATGGGTTAACAGCGGCTTGTTAGCCTCGAAAATTGCGGGATATTTATTCGCATTGCCATAATGCTTCTTCGCGATTTTTGACAGATTGTCGCCTTTGGCAACCGTATAAAAGACCGGTTCCTTAGCTGCTGCATCAGCGACCTTCAGCGCAGAGGTTTCAACCTTTGAAATCCCCAGCGTATTGCCAACTGCGACAATAGCTTTTTCAAAGGCCGACTGATCTTTGACGTCGCCTTTCAGAACAACAGTGTCGTCCTGAACCTCGACCTCGACAGCCTCGGTACCCAGACCATGGGATTCCAGTTCTTCTTTTACCAAAGCTGCCACTGCGGTTGATCTTCGCCATCAATCCAGATTTTCTTACCGACGCTTTTTATAATACTGAATAAGCCCATTCATTTTCTTTTCTAAAAATGAGTTTCGTCTTACTTCATTACTTGTTTTTGATAGGAGTGACCAAAGGCAAATTCGGGCGAAAAGGCTATAAAAGCTCGGCATGCAGCGCCAGAAATGCCGATTTTGTTTCACTGGGCGGGCGTAATTTGATTTCGATGTTGCTGACTAGTTTGCTGTCAGGCTTACCGAATAACTTGTCCGCCTCAGATTTAGAAAATCCGGCGATTTGTACCGCTTCAAGCCAGGCAGATATTTTGTCCGCCGACTTAATTTGTTTCTTTATCTTCACAGGCACCACGGCGGGCAATCCAAACCGGATGTGAACCGCCGCCATAAGGCGCGCATCCAATTCGCCGTAGCCGGGGCCAACAGCGGCCTTCACGGGCGAAATCATATCGCCGATAACGTATTCAGGCGCATCATGTAACAGGGCAGCAAGACACCATTTGATTTCAGCTTTGGGATTCTGTAGTCGAAAAATCTGGGTTACCAAAATTGAATGCTCGGCAACTGAGTAGGGAAATTCGCCGTTCGTTTGTCCATTCCAGCGTGCCTGAAAAGACAGACCATGTGCAATATCTTCGATTTCGATATCAAGCGGCGATGGGTGCAACAAATCAAGTCTGCGCCCCGATAGCATTCTTTGCCATGCGCGCGGTTGTTTCATTCTGAAAATCCGTTACTAAACAAAGCTATGGGCAAGTATATTCGCGCAAAGCTTTAAGTTTCTAATTATAAAT
>DJBQ01000178.1:605-28033 GCA_002430125.1 Rhodobacterales bacterium UBA5972 | reverse complement strand
GCGTTATCTGGGTCAGCCCCAATCTTTGTACTGCTCCCGCAAAACATTCTTTTGAACCTTACCCATCGTATTGCGCGGCAATTCGCTGACAATGACCACATGCTTTGGCTGCTTGAACCGGGCAATACTGCCCTTGATTGCCGAGGAAACAGCCTCGCTGGTAAGTTCGGCCACCGCCGTACCAACGACAACTGCAACGATAGCTTCGCCAAAATCTGCGTCGGGTATTCCGACCACCGCACTTTCTTCAACACCATCCAGATCGTCGATCAGCAACTCGATCTCTTTTGGATATACGTTGTACCCACCGGTAATGATCAGATCTTTCGAGCGTCCGACAATATGGACATAGCCATCTTCATCAATTTTCGCCAAATCGCCCGTCAGGAAAAATCCGTTTGGCCGCAGTTCTTCGGCTGTCTTTTCGGGCATTTGCCAGTAGCCGGCAAAAACGTTGTCACCTCGAACCTCCAACACACCAACTTCGCCTTGTGGAATCAAATCGCCATTGTCCGGATTGGTGACAATCACTTCAACTCCGGGCAACGGAAAGCCCACAGTGCCCGCGCGCCGTTCACCATCATATGGGTTCGAGGTGTTCATATTGGTTTCGGTCATGCCATATCGTTCAAGGATCGCATGTCCGGTGACAGCTCTCCAACGATCATGGGTTTCAGCCAACAAGGGCGCCGAACCGGAAATGAACAGGCGCATGGATTTTGCAGCCGCCGCCAATCCTTCGGTTTCTAAAAGACGGGTGTAAAATGTTGGAACCCCCATAAGGGCCGTCGCCTTGGCCATATGTCCAACAATCGCTGCGGGGTCGAATTTCGACATGAATATCGCCGTGGACCTGGCCATCAAAGTGATGTTTGTAGCGACAAACAGACCATGCGTGTGAAAAATTGGCAAGGCGTGGATCAGCACATCGTCTTTGGTGAAATGCCAAAAATCACGAAGAGTTTCTGAATTGCTGGCAAGTGCGCGATGGGTCAACATCGCTCCCTTTGATCGCCCGGTTGTTCCCGAGGTATAAAGAATCGCCGCCAAATCGGTCGCGCTGCGCGCAACAGCAGAAAAACTGGGTGTTTGGGCATTACGATTTTCGGCAAGACTGCCGCTTTCATCGGCGCCTAGGGTCCAGACTATTGGAACACCACATTCCTTGGCGACGCCCGACATCGCCTCAACTGTCTTTGGGTCGCAAACAAACAAAGCTGGTTTTGCATCACCCAAAAAATAACTGACCTCGGTGGCTGTATAAGCGGTGTTAAGCGGCAGAAAAACTGCACCGGCAAGCACAGTCCCAACATAAAGCTCAAGCATTGTCACAGTTTTTGGAGTCTGCGCCGCGACACGATCACCCGGCCGAACGCCCGCTTTAACCAGAGCCGCTGCAATGCGTTCGGCATTGGCGAAAAACGCCCCAAAAGTTACTTGCGCCCCGGTGTCGTGACTGCACAGAAACAGCGCCTCATCCCGCCCGACACTGGCTAGGCGAAGACGGCTCGCCAAATGGTTTGTGTCATACATTTTTATCTCCCATCAACTTTTTCGGCAGACCCGCCATTACCCTGACTTCGGGCGACGCGGCAACCTGATGTTCAGTGGCATAGGCCTGATGGTTGGCCTCGATTTTCTTGCCGTCATAAAGATAGTTCACCATAACGCCCCATGCATTCTTGATCCCTTGCGGGCTGAGATCTGCGTTAACATTAACGCGATGCAATATAGCGCCATTGCCCAGATGAAAATGTGCAACCGGATCATAGACGGTTCCTGAGGCCCGTTTTGCCAGTAAAAGATAACGTGCCGTAATCTCGGCAATCATTGTGGGTGGTATATCGGCTTTTGCATTCGCGATACTTTCCCGCATTAGGTCTGTTAATTCAGCGCCTGCCAAGGACTCGGCCCATTTCCGCAGTTCGGGAGTGGGTGAAAGCGTCACAAAAGTCTTGAGCGCTGGCAGTTCGGCGGCCAGTTCGCTGACGACTTGTTTGATAAGGAAATTGCCAAACGAAATACCTCGCAATCCGCTTTGGCAGTTTGATATGGAATAGAAAACAGCAGTCGTTGCGCTGGCGGGATTTATCGGCGTGCGGTCGCGAGCCAAAATAGAGCCGACAGCGCTGGAGACGTTGGTCGTTAACGCGACTTCGACGAAAATTAACGGCTCGGTTGGAATTGCCGGATGAAAGAAGGCGAACAGTTTTCGGTCGGGTGCCGCAACGCGCTGGCGAAGATCGTCCCATCCGGTGATTTCATGTACGGCTTCATAAGTTATTATTTTCTCAAGAATTTCTGCAGGTGTTGACCAATTGATCCGGCGGATTTCAAGGAATCCGCGGCTGAACCATGACGAAAAAAGATGTCTGAAATCGGTATCAATGCCGCTTAGTTCGGGGTGTGTTTTCAAATGCTCCAGCAACACGGAACGCATGGTTACCAACCGCGCGGTTGCGCCGGGCACGCGGTTTAATCTACGAATCAGCTCCTGTGATTTGGGTTCTGCAGCATAATGTAGTTTGCGGGCCGCATAGTCGTCCCCTGCTTTCCAACCGGAAATCGCGGATTGCAAAGCGGTTTCGTCAACACCAAACCTGTTTGCGATATCCATAAAAAACGCGGCCTGTTTATCGTTTTCCAGGCTTTCGAAAGTATCAAGGATTTGCATAGCGGTCGCCAAGCCAGATGCTTCGCCCTTATCGCTGAGCAATTCATCACAGAGCGTGCCTATATCGACAGCGGTTTTGCCGCGACTAAGCCTGGCGCCGACGGCGACCCGCTGCAGAATATCGCTTAAAAAACTACGCTCGGGCATGAGCTCGCTCGTTTCAAAGATGTCTTACGTTTGGGTTGATCGGCCCCAAAGGACCGCCCACCGCCATTTCAACAGCACGCGCCACAGCCAAAAGTTTTGCCTCGCCGCGCGGCGGGCCGATTAGTTGCAGGCCGACCGGCATCCCGTCGGCATTTAGCCCGACCGGAACAGATATTGCCGGCAGGCTGGTTGTTGTTGCCAAGAACGCAAACCGCAGCCAGTCCATATAGAAATCAAGTTTTTGACCATTGATTTCGGTGATCCACTCGATCTCGCAAGGCTGCGCGAACAAGCCAACCGTCGGGCAGGCAAGAACATCAAATTTGGTCAGGAACTTCTGCATATTGTTGTATAGAATCGAGCGTCCGATATTGGCCTTTGCAACGTCCTCGATGGTCAGGCTTTTGGCAAAATCAGTATTCTGGCGAATCGTCTGTTTGTAATGCTTTGAAATTGCTTCCGGTGTGCGGATCGCGCCCGTTAAGAACCCGGTCGCTCGTATGACATGATATGTGCGTTCAAGATCGGGCAGATCAGGGCAGGCTTCTTCGACGGTGCCGCCGGACTTTTCGACTTGCGCCAGTGCCGCACGAAGGCAGGTGTCCATTTCCGGGGTAACCGGTGAAAACCCACCCAATTCGGGTGAATATGCAATACGAACATTCGAACGCGCCTCGATTACCGCTTTTTGAAATGGCTGATCCGGCGCGGGGTAGGATATTGGAAACCGCGGCTCGTACCCCGTCATCGCATCCAGAAACAGCGCGCAATCCCGCACTGACCGTGCCATAGGGCCGTCGACGCCTTCGCCCATAAAGCCGTTAAATTCGTGACCGCCACCAGCGCGTCCGGGGCTGGGGCGTAAGCCGACGACGCCACAATATGCCGCCGGGGTTCGCAAGCTGCCGCCATGATCCGACCCGTGGCTAAGCCAGACTTCACCACTGGCCAGTGACGCGGCTGCCCCGCCAGACGATCCTGCGGCATTCATTCGCGTATCCCAAGGGTTTCGCGTTCTACCGAACACCTCGTTAAATGTGTTGCCGCCCGCGCCATTTTCCGGGGTGTTTGTTTTTCCAACAACGATGCCGCCGTTTTCCTCTAGCCGTTCCACAAGCGGGTCACTGGCACTTGGGACAAAATCTTTATAACCAATAGTTCCAAACGTTGTTCGCACGCCAGCCACAGGGGTCAGATCTTTGATGCCGATAGGCAGCCCTGCCAGATCACCGGGATTGCCGGTGTTGGGTGAAATTGCCCTGGCCGCCGTTTCCGCACGATCGCGGCACAGTGTCGGCATGGCGTTAATAGCAGGCTCCACTTCAGCAATCCGTGAAAAGGCAGCGTCGAGCAGTTCTTGTGGCGATACTTTACGCTTTTGCAGCATATCCACGACTTCAAACGCAGCAAGTCGGCAAAGTTCAGGGCCGCTAAAGGATGTACTATGTGTCAAGGTATGTTCCTGTGGTTATTTGGATGCTCACATGTTCGACTGCGAGACCGCAGACCTCAAGCGAAAAAAGAAAATTATATGGGAGAGAGCACAAGCCCAAAGTTGCATTTGCACCCGGATCCCTCGGCACAATGGCAAATTCGCGTTGCTCGTATCTTCAATGGCACGTTAGAAGGGGCGAAAAGTTGAAGGGGAAATGAATGCTGGCTGTTATGTGTGAAGAATTCGGGCCACCCGAAGACCTGAATCTTAAAGAAATCCCTGACGTCACCCCCGGCAAGGGTCAGGTGCGAATCAAAATCGAAGCATGCGGTGTCAACTTTCCTGATACGTTGATTATCGAAAACAAATATCAGTTCAAACCCGACCTGCCGTTTTCGCCCGGAGGCGAAGTCGCCGGAACGATCGATGCGTTGGGCGAGGGTGTTACCAATGCCAAAATCGGCGAGAAAGTCATGGCTATGACTTTGTCAGGCGGCTTTGCGGAACAGATCATTGTTGATGAGAGCGCCTTGTTGCGCCGTCCTTCATCAATGCCCGGCGACATTGCAGCGGCTTTTACGATGACTTATGGCACATCGATGCACGCGCTCAAACAACGCGGGCGATTGCAGCCGGGTGAAACTTTACTGGTACTTGGCGCAGGTGGTGGTGTCGGTCTTGCAGCAGTGGAAATTGGTGCATTGATGGGTGCCAAAGTCATCGCAGCGGCCAGTTCAGAAGAAAAACTTGCAGCGGCTAAATCCGCAGGCGCGACCGAATTTATCAATTATTCAACGCAGGATTTGCGCACGCGCATCAAAGAAATAACCGGTGGCAATGGGGTTGACGTTTTTTACGATCCCGTAGGCGGCGATATGTTTGAAAAAGCCCTGCGCTCGACTGCCTGGGGCGGCCGCGGCCTTGTCGTTGGATTTGCCGCGGGCGAGATTCCAAAGATCCCGATCAATCTTGCGCTCCTAAAGGGATGCGACATCGTCGGCGTCTTCTGGGGGGCATTTCGACTGCGGCAAACCGAGTTGGACAACCAGAATTTCGCACAACTGTTTGCGTGGTATGAGGCAGGGAAATTAAAGCCCTATATTTCAGCATCCTATCCATTAGATCAGGCGGTTGTCGCCCTTAACGCACTCAAGAACCGGCAGGTCGTTGGCAAAGTCGTTTTAACGACAGCGGCACTTGAGGTCTAAACAGAGTAAGAAAATCAAAGTCGGAATACTTTTGGATCGTCTGCTTGCCGTTGCGATAGAGCCGAAAATTATTTGTTGCATCTGGTAACTCATTCCACTTGAGTTAGGGAACGACGTTTCCTGCAAAAGTCAGAGATTGAGGCCCGCAATGGCAAAGACGCCCAAGGCTGTTCGGATCGGTGGTGCAAGTGGCTATTGGGGCGACGCAACATATGCAACAGCGCAATTGTTGGCGGACGGAACGTTGGACTATATCGTCTATGATTATCTGGCTGAAATTACGATGGCAATTCTGGCGCGCGTGCGGGCTAAGGATCCCGCTCAGGGTTACGCGACAGACTTTGTGACCGGGGCGATGGCCCCCAACCTGGCCGAGATCGCACATCAAGGAGTCAGAATAATCTCAAATGCCGGTGGGGTTAACCCCGAAGCCTGCGCAGAGGCGCTGCGCGTCGAAATTGCCAAACAGGGCCTTAATTTACGGGTTGTAACTGTCACTGGCGACGACTTGATGGATCAACTGTCCGAAATCATCGAACTGACGCCGTTTGATTTGTTCAGTCGCGCCCGTTTCCCGGATTCCTCCAAAATTGGCAGTATCAACGCCTATCTCGGTGCTTTTCCAATCGCGGCTGCATTGGATGCGGGTGCTGATATAGTTATCACGGGTCGCTGTGTGGACTCGGCGGTTACACTTGGGGCCTGCATACACAAATTTGGCTGGTCGCCGGATCATTTGACCCAATTGGCCGGGGGCAGTCTGGCCGGGCATATTTTGGAATGCGGCACTCAGGCAACCGGTGGAAATTTCACTGATTGGGAGGCCGTGGCAGATGGATACGCCAATATGGGGTACCCGATTGCCGAAATCGCACATGACGGCACATTTGTGGCTACCAAGCCGGTTGGCACAGGTGGTGCAGTCACAACCGGCACAGTGGCCGAGCAAATGTTATACGAGATCGGCGACCCGCAGGCGTATCATTTGCCGGATGTCGTTTGCGATTTTTCCAACGTGTCGCTGTTGCAGGAAACATCGGACCGGGTTTTGGTCAGTGGCGTCAAAGGTTATTCTGCGCCAACAGGTTACAAGGTATGCCTAACGTTCCATGATGGGTGGCGCGGTGGCCATTTATTCAGCTTTTATGGGCTGGAAGCGGAAAAAAAGGCCGAAGTTTTTGCTGATGCGGTTTTTGCAAGGTCGCGCGCCATTTTCCAACAAACTAACATGCCGGATTTTGCGGAAACCAGCCTTGAGCTTATTGGTGCGGAATCGCAATTCGGCGCGTGTCGAACCAGTGGGCCATCGCGTGAAGTTGCCGCCAAGATCGCCGTCCGGCATGTTGACCCGCGAGGCATCAATGTTTTCCTGAAAGAGGCGACGGGCCTTGGGTTGTCAGCGCCACCTGGCCTAAGCGGTTTTGCTGGTGCGCGCGGTAAACCTTCTCCGGTAATGGCGTTGTTTTCATTTCTAATCGCCAAGGATCGGGTCGAAATAACTGTCCAGGACGAACGCGGCCAGATCAATTTTACGCCAGTTGTCGGGACAGTCATCACACCGCGCCCCTTTCGCCCTACCCCTCCGATGCGTCCGAGAAGCATAGGGCCAATGGTTGAAGTTCCGCTGATAAAATTGGCTTTGGCACGTAGCGGCGATAAGGGCGACACCGCAAATATCGGCGTAATCGCCCGGCGTCCGGAATATCTTCCTTGGATTTGGCATGCTCTGGATGAGACCAGCTTAACCAAGATATTTGGGCATTTTTTGCGTGGTAAGATCGAACGATTTTATCTGCCCGGTACCGCATCAATGAACATAATGCTGCATCAGGCGCTGGGCGGCGGTGGCACAAGCAGCCTAAGGAACGACCCGCAAGGCAAAGGATACGGTCAATTGGCGCTGGCCCACAGAATACGCGTACCGGACTCCATAGCACGAGGATTGCGATGACAATTTTTCAAACCCGCATCGCGAAGGACGCCGAAAGTTTCGCAGTCAATCGGGCAGATATGTTGTCCCTTATCGAAAAACTGCGCGCACTTGAAACAAGGGCTGAATTGCTTTCCGAAAAACGCCGCGCTGTGTTTGATAAGCGCGGCCAACTTAGTCCGCGCGAACGGTTGGCTGCGTTACTTGATCCCGGCATGCCGTTTCTTGAATTATACAATATTGCTGGTTATTTAGTAGACGATCCTAATCTCGAATCTTCGGTTCCGGGATGCAGCATGATTGTCGGGATCGGTTTTGTTTCCGGTGTGCGTTGCCTTGTTTTTGTTGACGATTCCGGCATCAATGCCGGGGCCTCCACTGCGATGTCAGTTTCCAAGGCCCTGGGCGCGCTTGCGGTTGCGCTAAAACAGAAATTACCTTTCGTTCATTGCGTTGAAAGTGCCGGTGCCAATCTGATGGCCTATACGGTGGAATTATGGGCCAATGGTGGCGGTATGTTTGCCGGTTTGGCCCGGTTAAGTGCGGCTGGTATACCGGTTATTACAGTCCTGCACGGCGCCTCCACGGCTGGGGGTGCCTATCAACCGGGTATGAGCGATTATGTGATCGGCGTTAAAGGAAATGGCATGGCGATGTTGGCAGGTGCTGCACTGGTGCGGGCTGCAACGGGCGAAATTGCCGAAGATCAAGACCTTGGTGGTGTTGAGATGCACGCAACGACGACTGGTTTGGTTGAGTATCTGGCGGAAAACGATGCGCATGCCCTTGAAATTTGCCGCGATGTAATTGCCGGGCTCAATTGGAACGAAAACTTACATCTGAAATCGCTGCCATCAGCCATTGAACCGCTCTGTTCAGCAGAAGATATCGCTGGTGTCGTGCCGGTTGATTATCGAAGGTCATACGATGTGCACGAGGTGGCGGCGCGGTTAGTCGATGGATCTGATTTTCTTGATTTCAAACCCGATTACGGAGCCGCAACCGTATGTTTGCAAGGCAATATATACGGCCAAGCCGTTGGCCTGATCGGAAATAACGGCCCGATTGATCCGGATGGCGCAACCAAGGCCACGCATTTTCTTCAGCTTTGCGACCAGGCCGGGACGCCGGTGATTTTCCTAAACAATACAACCGGATATATGGTGGGAACCCGATACGAACATGCGGGAATGATCAAGCATGGCTCAAAGATGATCCAAACGGTCACAAATTTACGTGCGCCCAAAATCTCGTTATATATCGGGGCAAGTTTTGGGGCGGGTAATTACGGCATGTGCGGATTTGCCTTTGATCCAGATTTTTTGTTGACCTGGCCCAATGCAATGACAGGTGTGATGGGCGGGGAACAAGCTGCGCTGACGATGGAACAGGTTATGACAAATGCAGCAGCGCGTAAGGGTCAGTCGATAGACCCCATTAAGATGGAAGCCCAACACGCTGAAATAACACGTCATTTCGATATGCAGTCAGATGCTTTTTACACATCCGGACGACTTTTGGATCACGGCATGATTGATCCGCGTGACACAAGAAAAGTAATTGGATTCTGCCTTGCCACATGCCGCGAGGCGCGGACGCGTATCTTGCGACCGAATACATTCGGCGTGGCCCGCCCATGATAAAATTTTCCACATTGCTGGTCGCCAATCGTGGCGAGATCGCCCTCAGGATTATGAGAACCGCGAGAGAAATTGGCCTTAAAACCGTCGCCGTTTACACTCGTGCAGATAAGTGCGCGCCGCACGTTGCCTTTGCGGATCGGTCGATTTGCATCGGCGAAGGGCCGGTTGGCGAAAGCTACCTGTCAATTCCAAGGATATTGGCCGCTGCAAAGGAAGCCAAAGCTGACGCGATTCATCCGGGATATGGGTTTTTGTCGGAGAACGCTGACTTTGTGGTTGCCTGCGAAAAGGCCGGGTTGGTTTTTATCGGCCCTACGGCCGAAGCCGTTGCATTAATGGGCAACAAAGCAGCCGCGAAACGCCGAATGATTGCTGCCGGAGTACCGTGTGTTCCGGGCTATCAAGGGCCGGAACAAACCACACCCACTCTGTTTGAAAGGGCGTCTCAGATCGGTTATCCAGTGATGATCAAAGCAGCAGCAGGCGGCGGCGGTCGCGGAATGCGGTTGGTGGCAACTGCGGCTGATTTTGACGACGCTCTTCAAAGCGCAAAGTCAGAGGCGCTAAAAGCATTTGGATCAGACGAGGTTATTCTGGAAAGGGCGATATCAGGCCCGCGGCATGTTGAAATTCAGGTGTTTGCTGACCAGCACGGTAACGTTGTTTATATGGGCGAGCGCGATTGTTCAGTGCAAAGGCGGCATCAGAAAGTTGTCGAGGAATCGCCTTGCCCTGTTATGACGCTCGCCTTGCGGTCACAAATGGGGTCAGCAGCGGTTGAGGCCGCCAAAGCAATTTCGTATCAAGGGGCAGGAACAGTCGAGTTCTTGTTAGATGTCAATAACGACTTCTATTTCCTTGAAATGAATACACGATTGCAGGTTGAACATCCGGTTACTGAAATGGTTACCGGCCTTGACTTGGTTGCCTTGCAATTGAATGTGGCTCAAGGCGAACCACTTGGTTTTGAACAGAAGGATATTGCCTTAACCGGCCATGCAATCGAGGTTCGCCTTTATGCGGAGGATCCGGCGCGTGGCTTTTTGCCAAGTACCGGCAAGATCGAAATCTGGCAGCCACCAGGTGGGCCGGGTATCAGGGTCGATAGTGGTATTGTGCAAGGGCAAGAATTGTCCGCACATTATGACCCCTTGCTTGCCAAAATCATTGCACATGGGGCGACACGCGAACAGGCGCGCAAGCGATTGAAAGCGGCGCTTGGCGAACTGGTTTTGTTTGGCCCGACTTGCAATCGCGATTTCTTGCGCAGCGTATTGGGCAGCCCTGTATTCGCAAGCGGACAGGCGACGACGGCCTTTATCGCCGAGGAATTCGGCGAAACCGGCTTTGGTGAGCCGTGCAATTTCGAGGAAATTACGCTTGCGGCGGCGATGCTGTACAAAGTGTTTTACGATCGAGCTTATAACTTTTCCGCAATGGCCAACCCTCGATTGCGTGGATTTGGAAGCCCTGGCTTTTTGCTTTCACGAATGACCTTGGCGGACGAAAGTGCGATATGGCCGGTCACCGTGCGAACACAAAGAAACGGTGATCTTGTCGTAAGAAGCGCCGAAAACGAAGCTTTGGTTTCGATGTCGCAGGAGGTTTTACGCGTGAATGGCCAACGAATTGATCTGAAGGCCAGCCATTACAACGGTGACCGAATGTTCATTGCAACCAGTAACAGATCCTTTTTCGTACGGCACGTTAAGGCCTCTGCCAGTCGGCACGCGGCGGCTGATAGTGGCCGGGTAACAGCACCCATGCACGGAAATTTGCTGAAAATATTGGTTGCCCAGGGTGATCTCGTGTCACCCGGGACGAAACTTGGCATATTGGAAGCCATGAAAATGCAGCACGAGCTGCTGGCCGAAATCAAAGGCACTGTGGTCGCGGTTCTGGCTGAATCGGGATCACAAGTTCAGACCGGTCAGGTATTGATCGAGATTGAAAAAGACGACAGGTGAGGCATAAGTAATGGTTGATATGCGTCAGAACCAGCGAGTTGAAGGGAAGCTATTGTGAAACAAACAGAATATTTTAGGCAAGAAATCAACGTATTGGCGTCTGTACTTGAGTCTTTATCTGAGGCGGATTTTGAACAAGTCACTCTTTTTAAGGGTTGGACGATAAACGATGTGATCGGCCATCTTTATATGTTTGATGTCGCCGCGTTAAAGTCGTTGGAAAGCGATACTGCATTTGACCAATTCTTTGCGCCGATTGCTGCGTTGATGGGCGAGGGGAAGACGTTATTAGAAACGCAATACCCATGGCTTGACGGGTTAAAGGGCCGCGCGCTTTATGAAGCTTGGCGTAAAAATGCAAATACGGTTGCAGACAGCTTTTCCACGACTGATCCGAAAAAGCGACTGAAATGGGCGGGGCCGGACATGAGTGCACTGTCTTCGGTAACCGCGCGGCAGATGGAAACATGGGCGCATGGTCAGGAAATCTTTGATGTTCTCGGTAAGGAACGGCAAGAAGGTGACCGCATACGCAACATCGCGCATTTGGGCGTAAACACGTTTGGATGGGCATTTATTAACCGCAAACTTCCAGTTCCAAACCCAGCGCCATATGTAAGACTGGTCGGGCCCTCGGGTGCCGTTTGGGAGTGGAACGAACCACAGGCCGACAATGCGGTTTCCGGCCAAGCTGTTGAGTTTGCTAGTGTTGTCACCCAAGTGCGCGGTTTTCAGGATACGTCGCTGGTTGCGACGGGGCCGACCGCGTCGAGATGGATGGAAATTGCGCAATGCTTTGCAGGGCCAGCGGAAACGCCGCCGAGCAAAGGCCAGAGACGTATCAAAAGTAATGTTAGCGCTAACAATATTGCCATTTCCCAATCGCGTGTTTCGTGATTAAGCTGGACTGGTAACAGTTTCAGGCGATTTTCTAATATGGCATCAAGTATTATACCGGTTGAACCCTTCGATCTTGTCATATTTGGCGCGACCGGCGATTTGGCGCGTCGCAAAATATTTCCCGCACTCTTTCATCGGCTTGAAGCCGGGCAAATTCCCGTTACAGCCCGCATCATCGGGTCTGCACGGGCAA
This sequence comes from Rhodobacterales bacterium UBA5972, assembly GCA_002430125.1. Lineage (GTDB taxonomy): Bacteria > Pseudomonadota > Alphaproteobacteria > Rhodobacterales > Rhodobacteraceae > UBA5972. The sequence goes on along the minus strand of DJBQ01000178.1, from coordinate 15,936 downwards.
AGCTTTCGCAGGCCGCGTTTCGCCGTGAAGTAGCGGATGCCTTAAGCAGCGTTACGGGTAACAAGGTACGGCTGAAACCGTTTCTGGATATGATTGACTATATTTCTATTGATGCAAAAGCTGACGCGGATTGGCAGGCGCTTGCCGATTTGTTGCGACCCGATGTTGTGCGAGCTTTCTATCTTTCGGTGGCGCCGTCGTTGTTTGGCGTAATCGCCGGAAAGCTTGGGCAGGTTGGAGTGGCCACTGCCGACAGTCGTATCGTGGTTGAAAAACCGTTCGGGCGCGATCTTTCATCGGCTTTGGCGCTTAACCAAAGCCTGCGCATGTGTTTTGACGAACAGCAGATTTACCGGATCGACCACTATCTGGGAAAAGAAACCGTTCAAAATCTGATGGCGTTGCGTTTTGCCAACGCGTTGTTTGAACCGCTTTGGAACAGTCAGCACATTGATCACGTTCAAATAACGGTTTCCGAAAATCTGGGAGTTAAGGGCCGGGGTGAATACTATGACAAGGCGGGAACATTGCGGGATATGGTGCAAAACCATCTGATGCAACTTTTGTGCCTAACGGCGATGGAGCCACCATCGCGATTTGAACCCAATGCTGTGCGCGACGAAAAACTAAAAGTGATCCGTGCACTTGATCCCGTCTTGCCGGACCAAATTGTACGCGGTCAGTATCGCGCCGATGACGACGAAGGAAGTTATGTGGACGATGCCGGTAATCCTGACAGCCGCACCGAAAGTTTTGTGGCGATGAAGGTCGGAGTATCCAACTGGCGGTGGGCAGGTACTCCGTTTTATCTGCGTACCGGTAAAAAGCTGCGGGCGCGGCTTTCGGAAATAGCAGTGGTGTTTCGCGATCCACCACATTCGATCTTCCCGCTGATGAAGAAACGCAAAGGCAATGCGCTTATTATACGGTTGCAGCCCGATGAAGGTATTACCTTGCGCATGACGATCAAGGAACCGGGCCCCGGCGGAATGCGCCTGACAGAAGTGCCGTTGGATATGACGTTTGCCCAAGCGCTGGGCGGAGGTTCGCATAGCCCGGACGCTTACGAACGCCTGATCATGGATGTCATTCGCGGCGACCAGACCTTGTTTATGCGCGGCGACGAGGTGGTTGCCGCATGGGAGTGGGTCGATCCGATCATTCAGGCATGGGAAGACAGTAACGATCTGCCCGTGGGGTATGATTCTGGTGGATCCGGTCCCGAAGACGCCCTGGCCTTGCTGCATCGCGATGGTCGCCGTTGGCGCGAGATTGGCATCTGATGGTTCTGTTCTGCGATTATATCAGTCGGCAGGTTCAGGCAGATAGCCTTGCCGCATTGGTGGCTGGTCAGCTGGCAGGCGCAATTGATCGCAAAGGTCGCGCCAGCCTTGCAGTACCCGGTGGTTCAACCCCGGCCGCCTTTTTGCGAAAACTTTCGCAAGCGGATATTAGCTGGCAACATGTTTCGATTATGTTGACCGACGAACGCTGGGTGCCAGAAAGTTCGGCCCGTTCAAACACAAAGTTACTGCGCGAAAATCTTTTGCAGAGCGCAGCGTCCAAAGCAACTTTGGTTCCCCTTTTCAAGCCGAGTGAACGCCCCGAAGATGTCATTGACGACCTTGAAGCTGGCATTCGCGCAGCACTGCCACTGGATGTCTGTGTCGTGGGTATGGGGACGGATATGCACACCGCCAGTCTGTTTCCCGGAGCTTTAGGCTTAACCGATGCAATGACGATGGACTGCCCCCGACTTTTGATCCCTGTCCACCCGCAAGATCAGGAGGCGCGCGTTACCTTGACGGCGCCAGCTTTGTGTAATGCTGAGAATTTGCATATACTTTTCAATGGGCCCGAAAAACTTGTGGCGTATCAAGTGGCTGAGCAATCCGGGCCGGTTTCGGATGCCCCCATACGGGTGATTTTGCGGGCTGTTACGCCTGTAACAGTACATTACGCGCAATAGGCAAGGTTCCAAGATGCAACTGAATGACACCATCGCGCGAGTTACAGACCGGATTATTCTTCGCAGCCAAAACACACGCGGTCAGTATTTGGCTGGTATCCGGTCAGCGGGCGAAAAAGGCCCGGCGCGCGCACATTTGTCCTGCAGTGGGCAGGCACATGCTTATGCTGGTGCCGGCCAGGATCAGGCGGCGCTGGCAACCAAAGACGCCGGCAATCTGGGGATTATTTCCGCCTATAACGATATGCTTTCAGCGCACCAGCCATTTCAACACTTTCCCGATCAGATCAAAATGGCTGCGCGGTCGATTGGCGGCACAGCGCAGATGGCAGGTGGCGTGCCAGCCATGTGCGACGGGGTTACTCAAGGCACTGCTGGCATGGAACTCAGCTTGTTTTCGCGGGATGTGATTGCCCTCGCAGCGTCTGTAGCCCTTAGCCACAACACCTTTGATGCGGCCGTCTATCTGGGGGTTTGCGACAAGATTGTACCGGGACTGGTTATGGCAGCCCAAACTTTCGGCCATATTCCGGCAGTGTTTCTGCCTGCCGGGCCAATGACATCGGGCTTGTCGAATGACGAAAAGGGCAAGGTACGGCAACAATTCGCGGCAGGTGAAGTTGGCCGCGACGTGCTTATGGCGGCCGAAATGGCAGCCTATCACGGTCCGGGCACCTGTACCTTTTACGGCACTGCAAATACCAACCAAATGCTGATGGAATTCATGGGGCTGCATCTGCCCGGTGCAAGTTTCGTGAACCCATACACGCCCTTGCGCGACGCCCTTACCGAAGCAGGCGCCAAGCGCGCTTTGGCGATCAGCGCACTTGGCAACGACTACATTCCTGTGGCCGATATTCTGGATGAATGCGCGTTTGTAAACGGGATTGTCGGACTGAACGCGACTGGAGGGTCAACCAATCTGTTGATCCATCTTGTCGCGATGGCACGCGCTGGCGGGATACTTCTGGATTGGCAGGATTTTTCGGATATTTCCGAAGCCACACCGTTGCTGGCGCGCATTTATCCAAACGGATTGGCAGATGTGAACCATTTCCACGCGGCGGGAGGTCTGGGATTTTTGATCGGCCAACTGCTGGGCGCCGGACTCCTCCATCCAAATTCGATGACGGTAATGGGCGAAGGGCTGGAACGTTACACCCACGAACCAAAGTTGATTGATGGGGTACTTGCTTGGCATCCCGGCACAGCAACCAGTCTGAATGAACGGATTGTGAAAACCGTTGGCGATCCGTTTCAAAAAACCGGCGGTTTAAAAAGGCTGCTGGGTAACATCGGAACCGCCGTGATCAAAGTTTCGGCCGTCGCACCCGAACATCACATTGTCCAAGCCAAGGTGCGGGTGTTCCACGATCAGGCGGATGTGATCAAGGCGTTCAAAGCTGGCGAATTTACCGAAGACGTGATTGTAGTGGTGCGGTTTCAAGGTCCAAAAGCCAATGGTATGCCCGAACTTCACAGCCTGACCCCTACGCTGGCGGTTTTACAATCACGTGGCTTGAAAGTTGCGTTGGTAACTGATGGCCGTATGTCCGGGGCCAGTGGCAAAGTTCCTGCCGCGATTCATGTCAGCCCGGAAGCTCTGGATGGTGGCACTATCGCCAAATTGCGCGATGGCGACATTGTCCGGCTGGACGCAGTAACAGGACAGCTTGATGTGTTGGGTGAAGGTGTTCTTGACCGCGCGCCAGCAACCGCTGATCTAACGGCGAACGAAACTGGTCTTGGCCGTGAACTGTTCGTCAATTTTCGCCGGATGGTTGGCTCGGCTGAAACTGGCGCCAGCGCGCTTTATGGGAAATAAGTTGATGACACCACAAGACGCCAGCAAAAGATCCCGCGCGATTTGCGCCTTGGCACCCATCATCCCGGTGTTGGTCGTTCACAACGTGGCGCATGCACGTCCCTTGGCCGAAGCCCTGATTGCAGGCGGTTTACCAGCGTTGGAGGTCACATTGCGCACGCCAGCGGCGTTAGATGTCATCCGCGAAATGGCCAAAGTCAAAGGCGGGGTTGTCGGGGCGGGTACGCTGATCACGCCAGCCGATGTGCGGGCCGCAAAGGCAGCTGGTGCGCAGTTTGGTGTATCTCCCGGCGCAACCGACGAATTGCTGGCGGCCTGCGAGGAAGAGGACTTGCCCCTGTTGCCCGGTGCCGCAACCCCAACCGAAGCGATGCGTTTGTTGGCGCGCGGTTACGATATGATGAAGTTCTTTCCAGCCGAAAGTTCAGGTGGCGCGCCTGCGCTAAAAGCCCTTGGTGCACCCTTGCCGCAAATCGGGTTCTGCCCGACCGGTGGCGTGACGCCTGAAAACGCAATGGACTATTTGAGGTTGCCGAATGTGTTATGTGCAGGTGGCAGTTGGGTCGCGCCCGGCGACTTTGTCTCAAACGGCAAATGGGACGAAATCGAAGAGCTTGCAAAAAGCGCCAGCAGGCTTGGAAGGTGAAAATGTCTGACGCGTGGCAATTGCTTGAAGCACACTATGCCAAAGTGGCAGACCGCAGCCTGAGTTCGTTGTTTCAGGATGAAAACCGGTTTCAGAACTTTTCCGCCGAAAGCGACGACCTGTGGCTTGATTATTCCAAGACCAACATTGATCCGGCGACGCGCGAATTGTTGCTGGACTTAGTCAAAGGCAGCGGGGTCGGCGAAAAGCGTGACGCGATGTTTGCCGGTGAGAAAATCAACTCGACCGAGGGGCGTGCTGTGCTCCACACAGCCCTGCGATCACTACGTAAAACACCGCTGATCGTGGATGGCCTAGATGTCATGCTAGAAGTTCGGGCGACCTTGGCGCGGATGTCGGCCTTTGCCGAAGGGGTTCGCAGCGGCGCAATTGCGGCAAGTGACGGCGGGCGTTTCACCGATGTTGTGAATATCGGCATAGGCGGATCTGACCTTGGGCCGGTTATGGCGACACTTGCGCTTGCACCTTATCATGACGGGCCACGGACACATTTCGTTTCCAACGTCGACGGCGCGCATATTGCTGATGTGTTAAAGCCGCTAAACCCGGCCCGAACCTTGGTGATCGTTGCCTCAAAATCCTTCACTACGATCGAAACCATCACCAACGCGCAAACGGCGCTGGGCTGGCTTACCGCTGGAAACGACGCTGGTGCGACCAATCATCTGGCGGCAGTGTCAACCGCCGAAGATAAGACAGCCGCCTTTGGCATCGCCTCTGATCGGGTCTTTGGGTTCGAGGATTGGGTCGGCGGCCGGTATTCGTTGTGGGGGCCTGTCGGGCTGCCGGTTATGCTGGCGGTTGGTCCTGAAAACTTCGCGCAACTGCTTGCCGGGGGTGCCGCAATGGACAATCATTTCTGCACAGCACCGATGGCAGAAAATCTGCCGGTGTTGTTGGCAGCCGTGGGCATTTGGCACAACAATATCTGCGGCTATCCAACCCGCGCTGTCCTGCCATACGATCAAAGACTCTTGCGACTGCCAGCCTATTTGCAGCAGTTGGATATGGAAAGTAACGGCAAAGGCGTGACATTGAACGGCACCCCCGTCGAACGCAAAACCGGCCCGATTGTTTGGGGCGAGCCGGGCACAAACGGGCAGCATGCCTTTTACCAGCTGATCCATCAGGGCACCAGCGTCGTGCCGTGTGAGTTTCTGATCGCAGCCGAGGGGCATGAACCTGGTCTGGCGCATCAGCACGGGCTTTTGAAAGCCAACTGTCTGGCCCAGTCGCGCGCGTTGATGACGGGGCGGTCGCTGGAACAAGCGCGTGAAATCGTGACCGGTTTGGGCTTGTCCAGGGATGCGGCGGAAATAATGGCCCGTCACCGGGTGTTCCCCGGTAACCGACCGTCAATCACACTGGCCTATCCCAAATTAACACCGTTCGTTCTAGGTCAACTTATCGCCCTTTACGAACATCGGGTGTTTGTAGAAGGCGCTGTTTGGGGCATCAATTCCTTTGATCAATGGGGCGTCGAGCTTGGCAAAGAACTTGCCAATATGCTTGTGCTAATTGTCGAAGGTAGCGACGCGACCGGCCTTGATGGGTCGACAATAGGCCTGCTAGACCGCCTTAAACCCTGAAGGACGTAAACCGCTGGACCCACGTGCCAGACAACTTGGATTGCCGCCGCGCCCTTTGGGTGCTATTTGGCGCACAAAATACAAATAAGGAACACCCACATGACCACTGATTATATCGTCAAAGACATTTCCCTCGCCGCCTATGGGCGCAAAGAGATGGACATCGCTGAAACCGAAATGCCCGGCCTGATGGCGTTGCGTGAAGAGTTCGGCGCATCCAAACCCCTAAGCGGTGCGCGGGTTGCCGGCAGCCTGCACATGACAATCCAAACCGCAGTTTTAATTGAAACACTGACGGCTTTGGGGGCCGATGTCCGCTGGGCATCCTGCAATATCTATTCAACCCAAGATCACGCCGCAGCGGCAATCGCAGAAAGCGGCGTACCGGTTTTTGCCATTAAGGGCGAAACACTGGAAGAATACTGGGACTATGCCGATCGCATCTTCTTTTTCAAAGAAGGCGGGTGCAACATGATCCTGGATGATGGTGGCGACGCGACGATGTATATCCTGCTTGGCGCACGCGTTGAAGAAGGCGAAACGTGTCTGATCGAAACTCCGACATCTGATGAAGAAATTGCGTTCTTCGCCCAGATCAAAAAGCGGATGAAAGCCAGCCCCGGTTGGTTCACCAAACAGCGCCACATGATCAAAGGCGTGTCCGAAGAAACCACCACTGGCGTGCATCGCCTGTATCAGTTAATGGAAAAGGGCCAACTGCCGTTTCCTGCGATCAACGTGAACGACAGCGTGACCAAGTCGAAGTTTGATAACAAATACGGCTGCAAGGAATCACTGGTTGACGGCATCCGTCGCGCCACTGACACAATGATGGCCGGTAAAACCGCCGTTGTCTGTGGCTATGGCGATGTTGGCAAAGGCTCGGCAGCATCGCTGCGTGGTGCAGGTGCGCGGGTGAAGGTGACCGAGGTCGACCCGATTTGCGCCCTGCAGGCCGCGATGGACGGCTTTGAGGTGATAACGCTGGAAGACGTGGTTTCGACCGCCGATATCTTTGTGACCACCACCGGCAACAAAGACGTGATCCGTATCGAACATATGCGCGAAATGAAGGATATGGCCATCGTCGGCAATATCGGCCATTTCGACAATGAAATTCAGGTTGCGGCGCTTCGGAACCACAAATGGACCAACATCAAAGATCAGGTCGATATGATTGAAATGCCCTCGGGCAATCGGATGATCTTGCTGTCACAGGGGCGTCTGCTGAACCTTGGAAACGCCACCGGCCACCCGTCATTTGTGATGTCAGCCAGTTTTACCAATCAGGTTCTGGCGCAGATCGAATTGTGGACCAAAGGCGATGAATATAAGAACGAAGTTTACGTTCTGCCCAAGCATCTGGACGAGAAAGTCGCGCGCCTGCATCTGGCAAAAATCGGAGTTAAACTGACGGTGCTCAGTAAGGAACAAGCAGATTACATTGGCGTTGATACCAAAGGCCCTTTCAAGCCTGAACACTATCGGTACTGATCCCAAACGCGGTTTCTGACAGCTTAGAAACAATCAACGGGTCCGGCAGCTGCCGGGCCTTTTCTTTATGCGGATGGCCACGCGTCACACTTGCGACCAGACCGCAGGACATAGGCCATTTGTCACACAGATTTTCCTTTGCGCAATGCGGGTAAAACGCTATCATTCAACCTGCTAAGGGTGGCAAATCCGCCGTCTTGGCCCACTTTTATTGTGTCGGTCGACGACAAAACTGGAGAACACCCTATGGGCAAGAGAGACGATCTGATTGCGAAATATGCGGATGATTTGAAAAACAAATGTAAAATGACACCAGATATGGCTTTGCTGACCAAAGTGACGATTGGTTGCGGCCCGTCGATTTACAACGCAGATGCTTCAACGGTTGCAGGCTCGCAGCCGGCTGAACTGGAAACTGTTAAGAACAGTTTCCTGATCAAGAAACTGGGTCTGAAAGATGGGCCGGAACTGGACGCGGCTATCAAGTCGGCGATTGAAACCTATGGCAAGTCCGAGCGTAACAAGTATCGCGCAGTGATTTACTATATACTGACCAAGCATTTCAAAAAAGAATCTGTTTACGGCTGATCACAGTCGTTTGAGCCATTAAAGCATCCGCATCCGCGGGTGCTTTTTCGCGCGCACTTTTGGTTTGTTAACCTTAACAGATTGTTTTAGCGTAAGATTTTATGAATTACGGGTTTGCCAGAACGGAATTCATCGCCTAAGGTCAAGACATCGGGCCAGTATGGCCGGGACTTTTTTCAGGAGCGTGTGGCGCGTCAGGCGGTACGCACGTGGGGTGATGGAGGGTCCCGAGGGGTTGGGACCCTCCAATTTTTTCAGAACATCGTTAAAATTGTCCCGATTATTGTGCAGCCAATGGCCGAATAAGCGCCGTCAATCAGTGTCAGATTGCGGGGACGACCGGCATAGGCGTAATTCGTGACAATCCACGGCAAAACCAAAAATACCCCGATCCCAAGACCTGCCAGAAAGCCTTTCCCGACAGTATCGATTTGCGCCATGTTAAAAACGTGTCGCATCATTCCGGCTACCAGAATGACCGAGATGCCGCTGACAATAAAAGGCATTGCACTGGCATTCAGTGGTTTGCCGTTATCGTCACACTTAACGCCTGCTGCTGCGGCCCATGGTTTGGCAAGCGTCATGTACCAGACTGCGCCAAACGCATATGCGCCGGCTGCTGCGACTAAAACTGCTACAAACTGCATTTAGAACCTTCCCTTATGTTGTTTTTATGTGGCTACTATACATTTCGGATACGCAAAAAAAGCCTTTACAACCCGCCAAGTGAACAAATGATCCGCCATTCATCCGCAGTGACCGGCTGAACCGACAACCGCGTGTTCTTGACCAGAGCCATATCTTTTAACCGCTCGTCGGATTTGCACATTTCCAGTGTTACGGGGGATTTCAGTGGCTTTACCGCTTTGATATCAACGCAATCCCAACGTACATCGTCGATGGTGCTGTCGGGGTGCGACAAGGCACAAATCTCGACGATGCCAACAATCGCTTTGCCAACCTGCGAATGATAGAAAAACCCAAGATCGCCAATCCGCATTAGCCGCATATTGTTGCGTGCCTGATAATTGCGAACGCCATTCCATTCCTCGCCGACATTGCCCTTGGCAACCTGATCGTCCCAACCCCAGGTTTCCGGTTCCGATTTGAACAGCCAATATGCCATCTTACTCCCCTTCGGCTTTCAATGGACGTGATAACAACGCCTTTACGGCCCCGCCAATTGTCAGATCCTTTTCTAACACAGCGGTGACGATGCCTGTCAGCGGCATCTCGATCCCACGGCGTTTGGCAAGCGTCATCGTGGCGCGGGCCGTGGCGACGCCTTCAAATGTAGTGCCTTCAGTGATGCCGCCGCCGCGACCCAATTCATGACCCAGCGAAAAGTTCCGCGATTGCTGTGAGGTGCATGTCAGCGCCAAATCACCCAGACCGCTAAGCCCGGACAACGTTGTCGGATCGGCCCCAAGATTGACCGCCAGTCGCAGCATTTCAGCATATCCCCGTGTCATCACCGCAGCCCGCGCGCTTTCCCCCAGACCGGCTCCGATCGCAATACCGCTGGCGATCGCGATGACATTTTTCAGGGCCCCACCCAACTGCGCGCCAACCGGATCAGCCGACAAATACAGACGCAACGTTTGGGTGGATAGCAGCGTTTGTAAGCCATTTGCATCCGGGCCGTTCGCTGCCAGAGTCAATGCTGTCGGCAAGCCCCGCGCGATTTCGGCAGCGAAACCCGGACCTGTCAGAACTGCAATATTTGCGTCGGGCACTATTTCCGCCAGCGTCTGGCTTGGCAGCAAACCGGTTCCTGTTTCCACACCCTTGCAGCACAGGACACAGGTTTTTCCTGCAAGTTCCGTGCGATGTTTTTCGACCATCGCGCGCAGGCTTTGGGTGGGGACCGCCAATAAGATCACATCGCCCGAAGTAAGAACACTTGCCTGCGCACTTATTTCAAGGTTTTGCGGGAAAGTAATATTGGGCAGATATGCAGCGTTGGTTCGGTTCGCTTGCATTTCAGCAGCAGCACGTGGGTCGCGCGCTGATAAAACGACACGATTGCCCCCCGTCGCCAGCGCAATTGCCAAAGCCGTGCCAAACGCGCCCGATCCTGCAACGACTATCTTTTTCATGCCTTGGCCCCCTTTTTGCCGGAGCCCAACATAGGCATGCTGGTCTGGTCAAGCGGCCAACGAGGACGCGCGCTGAGGGTTAGTTCATCAAACTGACCGGCGCGAAATTTTTCAGCTCCAGTCCAGGCGATCATCGCGGCGTTATCGGTACAAAACCGCAAAGGTGGTGCCATGAACCGAAATCCCTCGGCCACGCATAAATCAGTCAATCCCTGTCTGATCGCACCATTTGCAGCCACTCCACCTGCTACCGCAAAACAGGGGGTTTTGGGCCGTTCAGTTGTACTAAAGGCCAAAAGCGCGCGGCGGGATTTTTCAACCAGAACATCCTTGACCGCTGCCTGAAATCCAGCCGACAGATCGGCCACATCCTTGTGCGTCAGTCCCCCTTGCGCGGCCACCAGTTCATCGCGTACCCGCCGCAATGCTGTTTTCAGCCCGGAAAATGACATGTTGCAATCGGGTCTATCCAGCAGGGGACGGGGAAATTTGAACCGACTAGCATCGCCAACAAACGCAGCTTGTTCGACCGATGGGCCACCTGGTTGCGGTAAGCCAATCAATTTTGCAGTCTTATCAAAAGCCTCGCCCGGTGCGTCGTCAATTGTGCCACCCAGCCTGACATAGTCGTCAAAGCCGCGCACAATCAGGAACTGGCAATGTCCGCCGGACACCAACAGCATAAGATAGGGAAAAGAAACCATGTCGGTCATCCGCGGGGTCAGGGCGTGGCCAGCCAAATGGTTAACCCCAATCAGTGGCAAACCTGCCCCCACGCAAAGACCCTTGGCGCACATGACACCGGACAGAACGCCGCCAATCAGCCCCGGCCCCGCCGTAACCGCGACAGCGTTCATATCACGCAGCATTAGTCCGGCTTGTGACAGCGCCTCTTCGACACAAAGGTCAAGCTTTTCGGCATGGGCGCGTGCCGCAATTTCCGGCACCACCCCGCCAAAATCTGCGTGCAGCGCGGTTTGTCCATAAACAACCGAGGACAGTATTTCGGGTAATTGCCCGGGCGTATGGCGCAACACAGCTGCAGCCGTGTCGTCACAACTGCTTTCCAGCCCCAGAATGGTTATCGCGCCTGGCATTTTTGTAACTTCTTGCCTGATGATCTGTCCGCAGGTAACACCTGTAACTATGGCAAGCAATCCCGACCCCACAATCCTTCTGACACGTCCGATACTTCAATCGAACGAATACGCGGCTGTTTTGCGGCGCGACTTGCCGGATAGGTTCTGGATTGTCATTTCGCCCCTGTTAGAGATCAGACAGGTCAAGCAGACGCTTAATCTTGAAGGTGTCCACAATCTGATCTTTACGTCGGTCAATGGAATCGAAGCTTTCGCTCGTGAAAGTTCAAGACGCGATTTTGCATGTTATTGCGTCGGAGATCGCACGGCAGAGTGTGCGAAATCTTTGGGTTTCAGTGCGATTTCAGCCGATGGAACGGTTGAAAATCTGGCAGCATTATTGGTGCGCAGAACCTTAAGCGGGCGTTGTCTGCACGTTCACGGCCGTCATGTTGCACAAGAAACCGCGCGCCTGTTTCAGTCGTTGGGTGCTGAGTACCGCAATGTTGTTCTTTACGACCAGCACAGTATTACATTTACTTCAGAGGCCAAGGGTCTGATAAAAAAAGGTAATCCACTTATTGTTCCGCTCTTTTCCCCTCGCAGCGCGGCACTGTTTGCGGCTCAGGTTTCTGACATGCCGATGGATCACGTTGTCGCCATTTGCATCAGCCAGAATGTTGCGAATGAACTTGCCGGATCGAACATTGGTCGAGTTATCGTGGCTGTCCTTCCACGTGCCGATGCGGTTACGCAGGAAATTGCTGCCATCATTTGACGCATCTTCAAGTCCCTTGTGACAGGCTCGGGGGTGACCTATCTTTAACGGGCGCAGACAGGTTTCACCTGCCTGAATTGAATGCAAAAAGGATTACGTCTGGTGGCGACAAATAAAACGACTCCGGTTCCCGCGACATCCGGGCGAAAAACCCAGCAACCGAAGGCCAAAACTGTTGAGGCGTCGGAACCAGTTGTGCTTGAACCGCCGAAAAAACCAGAAACTGCAGCCAAGGTGTCGGTTGAACAAGACGTTCCTGTAACAAAGCCAGCAGAATCAGATGCCGAAACCGATCCCGCAACAGAGGCAGCGAAATCCGTTGCGCAACCAGCTGAGCCATTAACATCTAAGCCACGCCGCCCAATTGTTAGTTTCGTTTTGTTGTTGGCGGGTGGGGCAATTGCGGCTGCACTCGGTTATTACGCCGCCATTCAAACAGCGCCTCGGTTGCCGGATTACAATGCTCAAATTCAGCACATGCAGGCAAGCTATGACGCGCGTATTGCTGAGCTTGAGCAAAAGACCGCAACTTTGACAACGCAAATCAAAACCAGTTCCGCGAAAGATCCAACAGCTGACCTAGAGGCTCTAAAGGACGCAATTGCCAACAATCTTGAAAACCTGACCGATCGGCTGGGCCTGACAGAAACGCAACTGCAAAATGCAGTGGCTGAACTTGAGGCGATCAAGTCAAAACTGACCGATAACCTTGAGATAACCGGCGGTAATCTTGACGATGCCGCAAAGAATCTGATCACCCGCTATGGCAGTGAAATTGATGCGCTAAAGGCGAGAATTGATGAACAGGTCCGGGCAAACGCTGACTTGGCTAAAAAACTGCAACAGGTGGCAAATACAGCGTCAACGCAATTGATTGAGGCGCGCGATAAAGCTGCATCACTGGCAAATAGCGCCGTGAACACAGTTAAAAACGCTGATATTTCGGTGGCGATGACACGGCTCCAAGCCGCTGTTGATACTGGCAAGGCCTATACTGATCTGCTGGTTCAGATCGCCAAGGACGCTGCTGTCGATATTCCGGATGCATTGCTTAATCCGTCCCATGACGGGGTTTCGCCCTTGCTAAAGCTGCAACAGGATTTTCCGGAAGCTGCGCGCAAGGGCCTTAAGGCGTCGATCAAAGCCTCCGCCGGGGATGGCATTGGCAGTAAGTTTGTGGCCTTTGTGCAAGCACAGGTTGGTGCCAGATCACTGGAGGAAAAACCCGGCGATGACCCAGACGCGATCTTATCGCGAGCGCAGGGCGCGCTGAACCGGGGTGAATTGGCAGCTGCCGTTGGCTTGGTGCGCCAATTGCCAGTTGAAGGGATCAACGCAATGTCCGATTGGCTTGCCCCTGCGGAAATGCGGCTTGAGGCCTATAAGGCGCTGGAAGCCTTCTCGCACTCTATGCAACTCAAAAATTAGGGAAGGGCCACACAAATGATATGGTCCCTCGTGAAAATAATCCTGTTCGTCGGAATGATTGCAGCCCTCAGTTTCGCAGTGGGCTATCTGATCGAGGCCGGCGGCGAAGTTCGTGTGGCCATCGGCACCCTCGAGTTCTCGCTGACGCCCTTGGCCGGGATGATAGCTGTCGTTATTGTCCTGTCGGCCGGCTGGCTGGTCTTTCGCTTGCTCGGACTGCTTGTCGCGATATTTCGGTTCTTCAACGGGGATGAAACGGCCATTTCGAGGTATTTCAACCGCAATCGCGAACGCCGTGGGTTCGAGGCACTGGCCGACGGATTAATGGCGTTAGCCTCGGGTGAAGGTCGCCTCGCTGTGTCCAAAGCCGCAAAAGCTGAAAAATATCTGAACCGTCCGGAACTGACATTGTTGATTTCCGCACAAGCGGCCGAAATGTCCGGTGAAACGGCGCGCGCCCAGGGCTATTACAAAAAGCTGCTGGGGGATGATCGCACGCGCTTTGTCGGCGTTCAGGGCCTGTTGAAACAAAAGCTTATCGAAGGTGATACAGATACCGCCCTAAAACTGGCAGAAAAAGCCTTTGCATTACGCCCCAAGCACGAGAAAACATTGGACACACTGTTTTCGCTGCAATCCACCAAAGCCGATTGGTCTGGAGCACGTGAAACGCTGCAAGCCAAGTTACGTGCGAAAACTTTGCCCCGCGACGTTCATACCCGTCGCGATGCCGTTTTGGCGCTGGCCGATGCCCGTGACAAAATAGAAGCGGGCGAAATGGAAGCGGGTCGCATCGCCGCCCTACAGGCGAACCGATTGTCGCCTGATCTGACCCCGGCGGCGGTGCTGGCAGCAGAAATGCAGGTTCTGGACAATAGCCCAAAGGCGGCAGCAAAACTGTTAGTCAAGGCATGGACGGCGCAACCGCATCCGGATCTGGCCGCAGCCTTTGCAGATATTTCGCCCGACGAAACACCACAGGCGCGGCTGAATCGGTTTCAGGCGCTTTTGAAACTCAACCCACAGAACCCTGAAAACCGGATGCTGGCGGCAGAACTGTCGATCATGGCTGAAGATTTCAGCGCTGCACGAAACTCAATGGGCGTTCTTGCCGAAACAAGTCCAACCACTCGCAGTCTGACCATTATGGCGGCAATCGAACGCGGCGAGGGTTCCCCGGACAGCGTCGTGCGCGGTTGGCTAATCAAAGCGCTGGGCGCATCGCGCGGCCCACAATGGATATGTACCTCGTGCAAACATATTCATGCAGTGTGGGCACCGGTGTGCGAGAATTGTAAAAGCTTCGACACATTGGCCTGGGAATCACCACCCCCTTCGGCCGAAGCAACGGCAAAACCGACCGATATGTTGCCACTAATTGTTGGTGCACTTGAAGATCACACTCAGCCAAAACCGCCGACCGCGTCTGAGACAGAAGATTTCGCATCAACGATCGTCGAGGCAGAAATCGTTTCAGACAAGGAAAACGCCACACCCGAAAAACGGAAACCAGATTTTGCGTCGCAAATGGCCGAGATAAGTGACGACATGGACGGCATCCTCGGCGACATTAACACAGTGCCTCAAACCGAGCGGTCTTAGTTTAGTGATTGTTCCCCAAACGCGGGCGAGGCTTGGCGGTACCGGAAAATGAGGCACATTTGCAGACGCAATATGGCAATGCGATCGGCTCACCGCGAAGATGCTTGCAATGTCATAACCATTTTTGTGTGATCAGAGAAAGTTTAATTTCAGCGAAACCGTCGGATCACTTTCCTTGACGATACGCGTTCATAGTATGCGCCGTTTCGGGCC